>JALHOU010000278.1 GCA_022842825.1 Rubrivivax sp. | reverse complement strand
GCCGCCGGCGCCACGCTGCGCTACGGCGCGCGCGTCGAGCGCATCGCCGTCGAACAGGGCCGCGCCGCCGGCGTCGTGCTGGCCGGCGGCGAGCGCATCGCCGCCGATGCCGTGCTCTACAACGGCGACGCCTCGATGCTGCGCCAGCACCTGCCGCGCGAATGGGGCGGCGCGGCGCCCGCGCCGGTGCCCCACGGGCGGCGGTCGCTCTCCGCCGTGACGTGGGCGCTGAACGTGCGCACGTTGGGCTTTCCGCTCTCGCGGCACAACGTGTTCTTCGACGACCGCTATGCGAGCGAGTTCGACGACATCTTCCGCCGGCGGCGGCTGCCGGAGCGCGGCACCGTCTACGTGTGCGCGCAGGACCGGCCGGGCGCGCCCGGCTCGTCCGCCACCGCATCCGCCGCCGCCTCGGCCGCGGCAGGCCGCGAGCGCCTGCTCGTCCTCGTCAATGCACCGGCCGACGGCGACCGCCGCGCCTTCGACGACTCGGAGATCGACCCATGCCAGACACGCTGCCTGGACTTGCTCCGCGATTGCGGCCTGACGCTGGCGCCGTCGTCACCGGCGCAGCGGGTGCGGCGCACGCCGGCGGACTTCCAGCGCCTCTTCCCGGGCTCGGGCGGGGCGCTGTACGGGGCGGCGACGCACGGCTGGATGAGCCTCTTCAAGCGCAGCGGGGCGCAGGCGGGCCTGCCGGGCCTCTATCTGGCGGGCGGCAGCGTGCACCCGGGCCCGGGCGTGCCGATGGCGGCCATGTCCGGCAGGCTCGCGGCCGCGACGCTGCTGGCGGACCTCGGTTCGACGCGGCGGTCGCCCCGGGTGCGTATCTCTGGTGGTATGTCGATGCCCTCAGCGACGACGGCCGCCACGCCCTGACGCTGATCGCCTTCGTCGGCAGCGTCTTCTCGCCCTACTACCGCCGCGCTTTCGCGCGCGGGACCGAGGGCCCCGCGCTGGCCGAGGACCACTGCGCCCTCAACGTCGCGCTCTACAGCCCCGGCGCGGCGCGCTGGACGATGACCGAGCGCGGGCAGCGGCACGTGGAGCGCCACCCCGACGCCTTCCGCATCGGCCCGAGCGAGCTCGTGTGGCAGCGCGACACGCTCACGGTGACGGTCGACGAGCTGGCCAACCCGCTGCCCCGGCGCGTGCGCGGCACGGTGACCGTGCGGCCGCACGGGCTTTGCCGCACCGTCGCGGCGCTCGACGCGGCAGGGCGCCACCGCTGGGGGCCGATCGCGCCTTGCGCCGACATCGAGGTGGCGTTCGACTCGCCGCGGCTGCGCTGGCGCGGCCAGGCCTATCTCGACAGCAACGAGGGCGACGAGCCGGTGACCGAGGCCTTCGACGAGTGGGACTGGCAGCGCGCGCGCACGCGCGACGGGCGCACGCTCGTTGTGTACGACGTGCGGCCGCGCACCGGTGGCGAGCGCCTGATCGCGGCGCGCTTCGGCGCCGACGGCAGTGCCGATCCGATCGAGCCGCCGCCGCGGCATGCGCTGCCCACCACCGGCTGGCGCATCCACCGCCAGTCACGCGGCGAGCGGCCCGGCGAGGTGCTGCGCACGCTGGAGGACACGCCGTTCTATGCGCGTTCGTTGCTCCGCTCGGGGCTGCTCGGCGAGGAGGTGGCGGCGATGCACGAGACGCTGGACGTGCGCCGGTTCGATTCGGCGTGGGTGCAGGCGCTGCTGCCGTTCCGGATGCCGCGCAGGGGGTGAGGGGCGCGCCTGACCTTACTGTCGCAGGGCCGGCGGCGGCGTCGGCGACGCGTTGACTCGCGGAAACGCCGATTCACTGTGACGGCCGCTTTGCAGCGGGAGCGGCCATTCGCTGGCGGTCGCTCAACTCACGCTCCCGGCCAGAAGCAGGCAGCCAGGCGCGTGGGCTGCAGTCGGTCAGGTGAACTGGGCAGCGGCTTATTCGCCGTTCGCCCTTCTTTCGGCCGGCGCGGAGCCGGAGCTTTGGGAAGCCGCATCGGCGGGAGTTGTGGCCGCCGTGAGTGAAGCTTCCTCAGGCCGTGCCGCTGCCGCAGCCTGCCTCTGCTCCCTCAACCGCTTCTCGCGGTCCAGGTCCCTCAGCTGCCACCAGCCAAACGCCAGCGCGCCGCCGAAGATCATCACGACCTCCACCACGATGAGCGGCAGGTGGTCCCACATCGTCGTCGGGCGTCGTCGTGGCTGCGGGCCAGCGGGTGGCTCTCACCAGGCCGCCTGCCGGCGGCGCTGGTCGGCACGCTCGAAGATCTCGAGCACGCGCACGGTGCGTTGGTAGAAAGTGCGGTCGGGCCGCCGCTCGCTCACGGCGGCGTCGACGAGGAAGCGCAGCGCCGGCATCGGGCCCGTCTCGCTGCCGGCGATGTCCAGCGGGTGCCCGGGCGCGAAGAGCAGCGCCGCCGCGGCCTCGGCCATCAGCGCGAGCTTGCGCCGTGCCGGCACCACGGTACGCCGCGCCACCGAGTCGTGCCCGTGGCGCGCAAGCTGGTGGCCGATCTCGGCGTACACCAGGCGCGCGGCCTGGATGCCCGGGCGGCAGTCGCGCGGCAGGCCGGCCACGCCGCACTCGGCGCGCGCATAAAGGCGGTCGGCCTCGGCCAGCAGGCGGGCGATCACGCGCGCCAGCGCGGCGTTGAAGCGGGGCGCAGCGAGCCAGGCCTCGGCGTCGAGGCCTTCCTCGGCGAGCCAGGCGCGTGGCAGGTACAGGCGGCCGTGGCGCGCGTCTTCGCCCACGTCGCGCGCGATGTTGGTGAGCTGCATCGCCAGGCCCAGCTCGCCGGCCCGTGCCAGCGAGGCGCGGTCGTGCACCTCCATCAGCACGGCCATCATCACGCCCACGGTGCCGGCGACGCGGGCGCCATAGTCGTGCAGCTCGGCGATGGTGTCGTAGCGGCGGCCGGTGGCGTCCCACGCGAAGCCTTCGAGCAGCGCCTCGGGCAGGGCACGCGGCAGCGCGAAGACCTGCACCACCTCGGCCAGCGCCTGGTCGGCCAGGTGCGGGCCGGGGCGGCCGGCGTAGAGCGCGTCGAGTCGCGCGCGCAGTGCCGCGAGGGCATCGAGCGCTTCGCCGGGCGCGCGGCAATCGTCGATCGCATCGTCGGCGACGCGGCAGAAGGCATACAGCGCCGCCGCCGGCGCCGCCACGCGGCGTGGCAGCAGGCGCGAGGCGGCTGCGAACGACTTCGAGCCACCGGCCATCAGGCGGCGGCAGGCAGCGAGGGTGTCGGCGCGCATGGGGGGCGTGGTCGGTGCGGATCGGTTCGGTGAGGATCGGTTCGGTGCCGGCAGCGTCGGTGCGGTCCGCCTCGGCGGCGTTCAGGCGGCAGCGGCCCGCGAGCCTGCTGACAGGGGAGCGGCGTGGGCCGCCTGCACGCCGCCCACGGGCGGCAGCACCTGCTCCAGCGCCTTGGCCGACATCAGCACGCCGGGCACGCCCGCGCCGGGGTGCGCGCCGGCACCGACGACGTAGAGGCCGGGCACGTCTTCGCTGCGGTTGTGCGGGCGGAACCAGGCGCTTTGCAGCAGGCGCGGCTCCATCCCGAAGGCGGCGCCCTTGTACGAGAGCAGCTCGTCGTGGAAGTGCTGCGGCGTCGTGACGTGCGAGACGACGATCTCCTGGCCGAGCCCGGGCAGCACCGTCGCCTCGAGCCGGCGCTGGATGCGCGCGCGGTAGGCCTCGGCCACCGTGGCCCAGTCGGTGCCCGAGTCGAGGTGCGGCACCGGCGCCAGCGCGTAGAAGGTGTCGCAGCCGGGCGGGGCCATCGCCGGGTCGGTGGCCGTGGGGCGGTGCAGGTAGAGGCTGAAGTCGTCCGAGAGGTGGTGGTTGCGGAAGATGTCCTTCAGCAGCCCCTCGTAGCGCGGGCCGAGCACCATCTGGTGGTGCGGCACGCCCTCGAAGCGGCGGCGGGTGCCGAAGTACCAGACGAAGAGGCCCATCGAGTAGTGCATGCGCTCGAGCTTGGTGTCGGTCCAGCGGCGGCGGTGCTCGGGCGCCACGAGGCGGCGGTAGGTCCACGCGGTGTCGGCGTTGCTGACGACGATGTCGGCGTCGATGCGCTCGCTGCCGCCATTCGCGGTCGCCACGAGCACACCGCGCGCGCGTCCGCCCTCGACGACGATCTGCTGCACGTCGGCGTTCAGCCGCACCGGCACGCCGCGCGCGGCCAGCAGGCGCACGAGCCCGCGCACGAGGCTGCCGGTGCCGCCCTTCGCCCAATGCACGCCGAAGCGGCGCTCGAGCGTGTGGATGAGGGCGTAGGCCGAGCTCACGTTGAGCGGGCTGCCGCCGATGAGCAGCGGGTGGAAGCTGAACACGACGCGCAGCGCCGGGTCCTTCAGGTGCTTGCCCACGAGCTGCCAGATCGTCTGCCAGGCGCGCATGCGCACCATGTTCGGCAGCGCCGCGACGAGGTGGCCGAGGTGGTCGAAGGCACGCGGGCCGAGCTCCGCGAAGCCTTCCTCGAAGCACACGTCGGCGGCCTTCTGCAGCCGCTCGTAGCCGGGCAGGTCGGCGGCGCTGAAGCGCGCCACCTCGCGCCGCATGCGCTCGGCGTCGCCGTTGTAGTCGAAGGTGCGGCCGTCGTCGAAGCGGATGCGGTAGTAGGGGTCGAGCGAGACGAGATCGACGTCGTCGGCGAGGCGTCGGCCGGCGAGCTGCCACAGCTCCTCGAACAGGTGCGGCACGGTGATGATGGTCGGGCCGGCGTCGAAGCGGAAGCCGTCGATCTCGTGCACGCGCGCGCGCCCGCCGGGCACCGGCAGGCGCTCGAGCACCTGCACCTGCCAGCCGCGCACCGACAGCCGCAGCGCCGCCGCAAGGCCACCGAAGCCGCTGCCGATGACGAGGGCGCGGCGGCCCGGCGTCCACTCCGGCGGCGCCGGCAGCGAGGTGCCGCCGCCGGGGATGGGCGTGGTCTCGGTTCTCATGGCGTGCTGCCGCTGGCGGCGGCCGCCGCCGCAGCCGTTGCGGTTGCCGTTGCTGCGGCCTGGCGGCGCAGTGCCCAGCGCCACAGCGCCGTGCCCTGCCACGGCAGCACCATCAGCAGGTGCTCGGCCAGCGCCAGCACCAGCATCGAGGCCAGCAATAGGTTGGCCGTGCGCGCGCCACCCTGCAGCGAAGGGGCCTCGCGGATCAGCGCCACCACCACCGCGCCGGCGGCCAGCAGCACGAGCGGCAGCAGCGCGTTCATCGCGCGGCGCCGGAAGTAGCTCGGCAGGTAGGTCAGGTGCGGCGGCAGGAACTGCTCGCCGAGGTTGCGCACGCCCAGGAAGAGGTTGAGCTTGGCCGACAGCCTCATCACCCACAGCAGCGTGAAGGTGGCGAGCGCCACCTGGTTGACGGCATTCCAGGTGATGGCCGCGATCAGCCCGAGCATGCCGAGGATGGCCAGCTCGTGCCAGAGGATCGCGAGCACCGCCTCGCGCAGGCGGGTCGGCTCGTGCAGGGGCGCGCTGCAGGCGCTGCGGCGCGGGCCGGTGAGCCAGCCGGTGAGGAAGGTGAGCTCGTGCCAGCCCCACACCAGCACCGCGCAGACGAAGCCGGCGTAGGCCGCCGCATGCGAGGTCTGCAAGGCACTGCGCGAGATGCACACGAGGGCCGCCGCGGCCAGCAGCGTGGCGATGCCGAGCGTGAAGCGGAAGGTGTCGCGCGGCAGCCCGTCGAGCACCATCACGACGCTGGTGCCCAGCCACCAGGCGAGCACCGCGACGAGCGGGGGCAGGGCGTATTCGATCACTGGGGCCTTCCGGGTGGCACGTGCGCGGCGAACCTGCGGCGGCCGGCGGCTACCACGCCGGTGCCACGCGGATCTGCGCCGGCAGCGCGTGCCGCTTCACCGGGTGCAGGTACAGCCGCACGAAGGTGGCGGCGCCGACGAGGGCATGGCCGGCCTGCGCCAGCCGGCCGAGCAGACCACCGCGCGCCGTGGCGCGCGCGAAGCCCGTGCTGCACTCGACGAGCCTGGCGAGGCCGGCTCGGAAGCGCGGGCTGTCGGTGTCCAGCGAGATCGGGAACACCTGCCTGGTGATCTCGGTGGTGATGTTGAAGACACGGTAGTCGTAGTCGTCCGCCTCCAGGCCCATTGCCTGGTGAAGCATGGGCCGCGTGTGGTCGCGCACGAACATCGTCGCGTACACGGCGAGCAGGAAGAAGCGGATCCACAGCAGGTTGCCGCCACGCAGCAGGTGCGGCTGCGCGCGCATCATCAGCGCGAAGCTCTCGCCGTGCCGGAATTCGTCGTTGCACCAGCGCTCGAA
>JALHOU010000277.1 GCA_022842825.1 Rubrivivax sp. | reverse complement strand
GGCCCCTCCTGCCGCGTCGCCGCCCCCGCCCGCCACGGCCACCGCACCCGCGGCACGGCCGGCGGCGCCTTCGGGCCCGGCTGCGCGCTGTGCCGAGCTGCTGAAGAAGGGCAACCAGGGCACCCTTACCCTCGAGGAAGCCACCTTCCTGCGCAAGGAGTGCCGCTAAGGCGCGGCGGCGGACGACGCCCCGCCGGCCGCGCGGCGCCCGGCCAAGCAGCAAGCACGACGCGCCCGCGGCGCGCGCTGCTACTCGATGAACACCTTCGAGCGCACCTCGGGCGGGCCGAAGACCAGGTCGACCTTGCCGTCGTCGGTCCAGAAGACCTGGAAGTCACCGGCGCGGTAGCGGTACTGCCACAGCGGCTTGGTTGCGTCCGGCGTGTAGCTGGTGGAGGGATGGCCCAGCGACATGGCCACCTGCTCGCGCGTCATGCCGCGCATCACCTTGCGATTCAGGATCGCCTCGCGCACCTTGGCCGGCCAGGCCTGCAGGCGTTGCTTCGGGTCTGCCGTCGGCACGTAGAGCCTGGCGAACTCGTCCATGGTCATCGTGCGGCTGTAGTCGTTGCCGATGCCCACCGCCTTGCCGTCGATCTCGACCAGCAGCCGCCAGCGGCCGAAGCCGGTGAACTTGACCGGCGTGCCCGCCGGCACGATCTTCTTGTGCCCGTCTTCATAGGCGAGGTCGCTGATCCAGCTGCCGTCTGTGAGCAGCGAGCAGCAAAGGAAACCCTCGTAGGGTTGGGTCTTCTGTGCCAGCGCCGCCGCCGGCGCAGCCCACGCCGCCACGACCAAGGACGAGGTCCACAAGGCAGAAAGGGTGCGCGCGCGCATGGGGGCTCCGTGGCGAAAACCGTTCGAGGCAGTCTACCCGTGGCGCCCCCGGCCCGCGCGGGCAGCATGGTCGCAGCCTCGTTGCACCGGGGGATCTTGCCGCTTGCCGCAGAGCCGCGCGGCGCGGACCGTGCCCCCACCTGCGGCGGCGCATGCGGCGCCGCTCAGGCGGCGCGAACCTGCGCCAGCGTCGCCGCCCCCAGCTCCGTGGCCGGATCGACGAGGTCCAGGACGATGTCGAAGTGGTTGCGTCCGGGCACCTCGAACATGGCGCAAGCCGTGCCCGCGTTCTGCAGGGCGGCGGCGAAGCCGCGCCCCTGGCGCTTGAACTCGCCCGTCTCGACGGCGCCCCAGCAGACCACGGCCGGCGGGAAGCCGCGCAGGTCGGCCAGCGCCGGGCTCACGGCGCGTGCGGCGGCCTCGTCCAGGCCGAGCGCCGCGTTGATGGAGGTGCCCAGGAGCGGCTCGACCTCGTAGATGCCGGAGACGAGGACAGCGGCCTTCACCTGCGGCGCACCGGGCGTGCGCAACGCGCACATCGCGGCCAGGTGCGCACCGGCCGAGCTGCCGGCGAGCACGATGCGTGCGGCGTCGAAGCCCAGCGCTTCGGCATGCGCGTGCAGCCAGTGCAGCGCCTGCCGGCACTCGGCCACCATGTCGGCCACCGTGGCCGCCGGCGCCAGCGTGTAGTCCAGCGCCGCGAAGGCCAGGCCCTGGCGCAGCGCATCGACGGCGGCGAAAGACGACTCGTTCTTCGACAGCTCCTGCCAGTAGCCGCCGTGGATGAACACGAGCAGCGGCGGGCGCGCCGCGTCGGCGGTCGAGGTCCCGTTGCCCTCCACGGTCGCGTCCATGGTCGATCGCGTCGGCACGAAGAGATCGAGCCGCTGCGTCGCCGCCGCGCCGTAGGCCAGGTCCAGCCGGCCCGCCGCGCCCGCGCGCGCAGCCGCGCTGCGCTCGGCATAGGCCGCGACGAAGGGCTGGTAGTTGCCGCCGATGCACGAGCTCGGCGAGTACTCGCGCTCGCGCGTCGCCGCGTCGAAGTCACGCCAGGAGGCAGCTGCGCTTTTCATCGCCCCGAGTCTCGCACCGCCGCTCGCACGCCCCTCAGGCCAGCCTCAGCGCCACCACGCCGAGCACGATGACGCCGGCCCCGATGGCGCGCTGCACGCCGAAGCGCTCCTTCAGCAGCCAGGTCGACAACACCACGGCAAACAGCACCGAGGTCTCGCGCAGCGCCGCCACGCTGGCGATGGGCGCCTGCGTCATCGCCCACAGCGCAATGGAGTAGCTGCCCATCGAGGCCGAACCGCCCAGCGCCGCCAGCAGCCAGCGCTGGCGGGCGTAGGTGACGATGGCCCGCCGCCCCTCGGCGCTGCGCCGCCACCACACGAGCAGCGGGTACGCAAAGCCGTCGAGCACGAAGAGCCACAGCACATAGCTCCACACGGTGCCGCCCGCGACCTTCTCGGCACGCACGCCCAGGCCATCGATGAAGGTGTAGGCCGCGATGCACACGGAGTTGGCCAGCGCGAAGAGCAGCGCCTTCCGGTGGTGCAGGGCCTCGCCGGGGTGCGCCAGGCCCACCAGCGCCACACCCACCGTGATGCCGAGGATGCCCAGCCAGGCCGCCGCCGTGGGCACCTCGCCGAGCACGGCGCCGCTGCCCAGCGCCACCAGCAGCGGCGCGGTGCCGCGCATGATGGGGTAGGTCATGCCCATCTCGCCATGCTGGTAGGCCCCGGCCAGGGCGATGTAGTAGCCGATGTGCACCGTGAGCGAGGCCGCCATGAAGGGCGCCGCGGCCAACTGCGGCAGCCCCGCCCACAGCGCGAAGGGCAGCGCCACAAGGGCGCCCAGGGCATGCACGAGGGCCGTGTCCAGCGGCTTGTCGCCCGAGGACTTGACAAGCGCGTTCCAGGCCGCGTGCAGCACCGCGCCGGCCAGCACGGCCAGCACGATGAATGTCGACATCAGCCCGCCTCCGCGGCAAGCGCCGCGCGCCGGGCCATCGTCAAGGCTTGACCTCGTCGAGGTCGCCGAGCTGCGACTGGCGGATGCGCGTGGCCGCCAGCACGCCGGCCGACTCGAGGATGGGGTAGGCGACCCCGCACAGGTGCGAGTTGATGCGCTTCAACTCGCTGATCAAGTCCAGGTGCAGCGAGCTCGTCTCGATGCTCTGCGCGGTGTTGTCCTGCAGCCGCGCGATGTGGTTGGCCGCGTACTCGTGCTCGAGGTCGCGGAAGCGCGCCTTCTCCTCCAGGAGCTTGCGCGCATCGCGCACGTGGCCGTCGAGGAACACGCTCATCGCCAGGCGCAGGTTGGCGGTGAGGCGCTCGTGCAGGTGGCAGATCTCGGCCATGCCGGCGTCGGAGAAGCTGCGGTTCTTGCGGATCTTCTTGTCCTCCACGTCCTGCAGCACGCGCTCGATGATGTCGGCCACCTGCTCCATGTTGATCGTGAAGCTGACGATGTCGGTCCAGCGCCGGCCCTCGCGCTCGCTGAGCGCCTCGCGCGAGATCTGCGTCAGGTAGAACTTGATCGCCGAGTAGAGGTCGTCGACCGTGTCGTCCATGCGCCGCAGCCGCTCGGCGAGATCGAGGTCGTTGTTGCGGATCACGTCGAGCAGGCCGCGCAGCATCGTCTCCACCACGTCGGCCTGGTGCAGCGCCTCGCGCGCGGCGCAGCTGATGGCCAGCGAAGGGGTGCCCAGCGCCGCCGGGTCGAGATGGCTGCGGCGCTTGCCGGTGCCTTCGCGCGGGTCGGGCAGCCAGCGCTCGGCCAGCCGCGCCACCGGGCCGGTGAGGCCCACGCAGGTGATGGCGAGCACCACGTTGAACAGCAGGTGGAAGCCCACCACCTGCTGGTGCACCTCGGGCACCAGCTGCGGCAGCCACTTCAGCACGTGCGGCAGCAGCGGGATGGTGAGCGCGGCGCCGATGAGCTTGAACAACAGGTTGCCCAGCGGCACCCGGCGCGCCGCCGGCACCGAGCCGCTGGTGGCGAAGAAGGCCAGCAGCGCGCTGCCGATGTTGGCGCCGACGATGAGCCCCAGCGCCACCGAGGGCGGCACCAGGCCCGAGGTGGCCAGCGTGGCCGTGAGCAGCACGACGGCCAGGCTCGAATAGGCCAACACCGTGATCACGGCACCGACCAGGATGTCGAGCAGCACCTCGTTGGGCAGCGAGACGAGCAGCGCGCGCACGCCCGGGTTCTCGATCATCGGCTTGGTGCTGGCCACGATGAGCTGCAGCGCCAGCGTGATGAGCCCCAGGCCGATGAGCACGCGCCCGGCACGGCCGACGTCGCTGTTCTGGCGCGAGACGAACATCACCACGCCCACGAAGATGAGCAGCGGCGAGACCCACGAGAGGTCGAACGAGTACACCGCCGCCATCAGCGCCGTGCCCACGTCGGCGCCGAGCATGACCGCCAGCGCCGCGCCGGTGCTCACGAGCCCCTGCCCGGCGAACGAGGCCAGCATCAGGCAGGTGGCCATGCTCGACTGCACCAGCCCGGTGACGCCGATGCCGGCGAGCACCGAATTGCCGCGGTTGCTGAACGAGCGCGCCAGCACGATGCGCAGGTTCTCGCCCAGCAGACGCATCATGCCCGTGCGCACGATGTGCGTGCCCCACACGAGCAGGGCGATGGCAGCCAGGAGATTGAGAAGGTGGATCACGGGAGCGAAAGGCCCGACGCGGCGCACACGCCGCCGCGCCCCGATGGGGACCGGTTCGACCGACGAAGCCGGCTCGACCTGGGGGCGCCGATCTTATCGGCCCCCGAGACCGTGCCGCCGATCGCTGAAACCACTGGTCACCAGGGAATCGAATAGGTCTTCACGTTGGTGAAGGCCTTGCAGCATTCCTGCACGCCCTCCTTGATGCCGAGCCCAGAGTCCTTGATGCCGCCGAAGGGCGTCACCTCGAGCCGGTAGCCGGGCACCTCCCACACGTTCACCGAGCCGACGTTCGCCTCCTTCACGAAGCGCATGATGTCGTCGAGGCGGTTGGTGCAGATGCCGCTGGAAAGCCCATAGGCGGTGCTGTTGACCTGCGCGATGGCGTCGCCGAGATCGCGGAAGGTCATCACCGGCGAGACGGGCCCGAAGGTCTCCTGCTTCACCACCTCCATCTCGCCCTTCACGCGGTCGATCAGCGTGGGCGAGTAGAGCGCGCCCTCGCGCTTGTTGCCATGAAGCAGCCGCGCGCCGGCCGCCACCGCGTCGTTCACGCGGCGCTCGAAGAGCTTCGCCGCCGGCTCGTCGATGACGGTGCCCATGTCGACCTTCGGGTCGAGCGGGTCGCCGTAGCTCCAGGCCGCGGTCTTGGCGCGCAGCGCCTCGGTGAAGTCGGCCGCGACCTTCTCGTGCACGAAGATGCGCTTCACCGCCGTGCAGCGCTGGCCGCTGTTCTTGTAGCTGCCGTTGGCCGCCAGCTCCGCCGCCTTGGCCACGTCGGCATCGTCCATCACGACGATGGGGTCGTTGCCTCCGAGCTCGAGGATCTGCCGCTTGTACACCGCCTTGGCCGCGATGTACTTGCCGATGGCCACGCCGCCGGTGAAGGTGACGATGTCGGCATGCTCGTTGGTGAGCATCTCGTCGGCGATCTCCTTCGGGTCGCCGGTGATCACGGAGAGCATCGGCGGCGGCAGCCCCGCTTCATAGAGCGCGTCGGCCAGCGCGAGGGCGGCCAGCGGCGTTTTCTCGGTGGGCTTGAGCACCATGCGGTTGTTGGTGGCCACCGAGGGCGCCACCTTGTGGATCACCTGGTTCAGCGGGTGGTTGAACGGCGTGATGGCGCTGATGACGCCCATCATCGGCTCGCGCATCGTGTGCACGCGCCGGCTCTTGCCGTGGTGCGTGAGGTCGCAGCTGAAGCTCTGGCCGTCGTCCAGCAGCGCCTGCTGCGCGGCGAAGAGCAGCACGTCGGAGGCACGGCCCACTTCGTAGAGCGTGTCCTTGATGCACAGGCCCGACTCGAGCGTGATGAGGCGCGCGATGGCCTCCTTGCGCGAGGCGATGATGTCGCCCGCCTTGTTGAGGATGCGGAAGCGCTCGTAGCGCGTGAGCACGGGCTTGTACTCGCGCGCGATCTTGAAGGCGCGCCGCACGTCCTCGACCGTGGCCTTGGGCACCGTGGCCACCACCTCGCCGGTGTAGGGGTAGCGCACCTCGCTGACGCGGCTGGCGCTGGCGGCGTGCACCTTCTCGCCGGCGATGCGCATGGCTTCTCGCTGGGGAACATCGACCACGGGAACGCGGGCAGTCATGGAACGGGCTTTCGGGCTTTCGGGCTGAGGGGGCGGGGTGGAGGCGGGCGCATGCTATCCGTCAGTTTGCAGATTGTCTACAAAAGGCAATACCAGGGGGCCGTGCCGCGCCCGCCGGCCCCGCGGACACGCCGGGCCGGCCGGGCCGGCCGC
>JALHOU010000276.1 GCA_022842825.1 Rubrivivax sp. | reverse complement strand
CGGCCGAGAAGACGCCCGAGGCTGCCGCGGCTCCGGCGCCTGCGGCGGCGGCACCCGCCGCGCCGGCGGCCGCCCCCGCCCCACCCGCCGCTTCGCCGCCCTCGTCGGGCGGCTGAGCGCGCGGCCATCCGCCATGAAGAAGTACATCGTCGCCGGCCTGCTGGTCTGGCTGCCGCTGGCCATCACGGTCTGGGTGCTCTCGTGGGTGCTGGGCGGCATCGACAGCCTCTTTTCCGCGGTGCTGTCGATCACACAGGCCGTGCTGCCGCAGTCCGCGCACGCCTTCCTGGAGTCGTTGCGCCACGTTCCCGGCCTGTCGGTGCTGGTGCTGGCCGTCGCGCTGCTGGTCACGGGTGTCTTCACGGCGAACATCGTCGGCCAGTGGTGGCTGTCGATGTGGGACCGCCTGATCGGCAAGATCCCCATCGTCAAGAGCATCTACAACTCGGTCAAGCAGGTCTCGGACACGCTGTTCTCGAGCACCGGCAACGCCTTCCGCGAGGCCGTGCTGGTGCAGTACCCGCGTTCCGGCGCCTGGACCATCGCCTTCGTCACCGGGCGCCCGGCGGGCGAGGTGGCCGCGCATCTCGGTGCCAGCCCGACCACGGTGATGGGCATGGACCCGCGCATGGACTGGGTCAGCGTGTACGTGCCGACGACACCCAACCCGACGTCGGGCTTCTTCCTGATGATGCCCCGCGCCGACGTGGTGCAACTGCAGATGAGCGTGGACGAGGCCCTGAAGTACGTCATCTCGATGGGTGTGGTCTCCCCGCCCGCCAAGGCCGGTGGCAACGGGTCCGCGCCGACGCCGCTGGCCGCGGCGGCCAGCCCCCGAAATTGACCGGGCGGGCCCGGCCCGGCAGCCGGCCCGCCCCGATGCGCGAACCCCCCTGCGCGGGCTGCGTGATGGCCCGCCGAAGTGCCAACCCCGTTGTTCCGACTCCCGCCCCGAGTGGCGGGCACCACCGATTCCGACAGTGAGCCAACGATGAGAACCACCTACTGCGGCTTGGTCAGCGAAAAGCTGCTCGGCCAGGAAGTCACCCTGATGGGCTGGGCCCACCGCCGACGCGATCATGGCGGCGTCATCTTCATCGACCTGCGCGACCGGGAAGGGCTCGTGCAGATCGTCTGCGACCCCGACCGCCCCGCGATGTTCGCCACCGCCGAGAGCGTTCGCAACGAGTTCTGCCTCAAGGTCGTGGGCAAGGTACGCGCGCGCCCAGAAGGCACGCACAACGCCAACCTCGTCTCGGGCCAGGTCGAGGTGCTGTGCCACGAGCTCGAGGTGCTCAACGCCAGCGTCACGCCGCCGTTCCAGCTCGACGACGAGAACCTCAGCGAGACGGTGCGCCTCACGCACCGCGTGCTCGACCTGCGCCGCCCGCAGATGCAGAAGAACCTGATGCTGCGCTACCGCGTCGCCATCGAGGTGCGCAAGTTCCTCGACGAGCAGGGCTTCATCGACATCGAGACGCCGATGCTCACCAAGAGCACGCCCGAGGGCGCGCGCGACTACCTCGTGCCCAGCCGCGTGCACGATGGGCACTTCTTCGCGCTGCCGCAGAGCCCGCAGCTGTTCAAGCAGCTGCTGATGGTGGCCGGCTTCGACCGCTATTACCAGGTCACCAAGTGCTTCCGCGACGAGGACCTGCGCGCCGACCGCCAGCCCGAGTTCACGCAGATCGACATCGAGACGAGCTTCCTCACCGAAGCCGAGATCCGCGCCACCACCGAGGCGATGGTGCGCACGGTGTTCCGCAAGGCGCTGGGCGTGGAGCTGCCGGTTTACGCCGAGCTCACCTACGGCGAGGCAATGCACAGGTACGGCAGCGACAAGCCCGACCTGCGCGTGAAGCTCGAGTTCACCGAGCTCACCGAGGTGATGAAGGATGTCGACTTCAAAGTCTTCTCCGGACCGGCGAACATGAAGGACGGCCGCGTCGCGGCACTTCGCGTGCCCGGCGGCGGCGAGGCCAACGGCGGCATGAGCCGCGGCGAGATCGACGCCTACACCGAGTTCGTCAAGATCTACGGCGCCAAGGGCCTGGCCTGGATCAAGGTCAACGACGCCGGCAAGGGCCGCGACGGGCTGCAAAGCCCCATCGTCAAGAACCTGCACGACGGTGCCATCGCCGAGATCATCGCGCGCACGGGTGCGCGCAACGGCGACCTCATCTTCTTCGGGGCCGACAAGGCCAAGGTCGTCAACGACGCGCTCGGCGCGCTGCGCGTCAAGATCGGCCACAGCGAGTTCGGCCGAAACAGGGGCCTGTTCGAGGACAAGTGGGCGCCGGCCTGGGTGATCGACTTCCCGATGTTCGAGATGGACGAGGAGGCCGGGCGCTGGAACGCCGTGCACCACCCGTTCACGGCGCCGAAGGACGGCCACGAGGACTGGATGACCACCGACCCGGGCCGCTGCCTGGCCAAGGCCTACGACATGGTGCTCAACGGCTGGGAGATCGGCGGCGGCTCGGTGCGTATCCACCGCGCCGAGGTGCAGGCCAAGGTCTTCGAGGCGCTCAACATCACGCCCGAGCAGCAGAGGGTGAAGTTCGGCTTCCTGCTCGACGCGCTGCAGTACGGCGCGCCGCCGCACGGCGGCCTCGCCTTCGGCCTGGACCGCATCGCCACGCTGATGACCGGGGCCGAGAGCATCCGCGACGTCATCGCCTTCCCGAAGACGCAGCGCGCGCAGTGCCTGCTCACCGGGGCGCCGAGCGCCGTCGACGAAGCGCAGTTGCGCGAGCTGCACATCCGGCTGCGCAACCCCGCGCCCACGGTCAAGTAGCGCCCGCGGCGGGCGCGCCCGTGCGACCCGCCCGACCCAACCCGGTGCCCGCTTCCGCCCGCAATTTCAAGATCCCCGAGTCGGTGCTGGTGGTGATCCACACCCCGGCACTCGACGTGCTGCTCATCGAGCGCGCCGACAGACCGGGCTACTGGCAGAGCGTGACCGGCTCCCTCGACCGACCCGACGAGCCGCTGGCGAACACCTGCGCGCGCGAGGTCGAGGAAGAGACCGGCATCGACATCGGCACCGTCGGCGGCGAGCTCGTGGACTGGCAGGTGGCCAACCTCTACGAGATCTACCCCGTCTGGCGCCACCGCTATGCACCCGGCGTGACGCACAACACCGAGCATGTCTTTGGCCTCACCGTGCCGGCGGGCACGCACGTGCGGCTCAATCCACGCGAACATCTGGCCTGGCGCTGGCTGCCGTGGCGCGAGGCCGCCGACGCTTGCTTCTCGCCAAGCAACGCCGAGGCCATCCTGCAGCTGCCGCGAAGGCAGGCTCGCGGATGAGCACGCCGATCCCGCCCGACCCGACCTGAAGGCCCCGCCGCATGACCCGCGCCAATCCGATGCAAAGCAGTCTGATGCCGCCCTACACCGGCATCGGCGCACTGCGGGTGGCCACCTACAACATTCACAAAGGCGTCCGCGGCATGGGGCCGCGCAAGCGGCTGGAGATCCACAACCTCGGCCTTGCCATCGAGGCCTTCGACGCCGACCTTGTCTTCCTGCAGGAGGTGCGCCTGTTCCACACGCGCGAGGCGCAGCGCTTCGACCGCACCTGGTTCGGCTGGCCCGAGCAGGGGCAGGCGGAGTTCCTCGCCCCGCCCGGCTACGACGCCGCCTACCGCACCAATGCCACCACGCGCTACGGCGAGCACGGCAACGCGCTGCTGTCGCGCTGGCCGCTCGGCGACGTCGGCCACCACGACGTGAGCGACCACCGCTTCGAGCAGCGCGGCCTGCTGCACGTGCCCGTCGTGTGGAACGGTGCCACGATCCACGCCGTGGTCGTGCACTTCGGCCTCGTGCACGCGAGCCGCGTGCGCCAGGTGCAGCGGCTGGCGAACTTCATCGCCGCCGAGGTGCCGCCGCACTCGATGCTCGTCGTCGCCGGCGACTTCAACGACTGGGGCGAGCGCCTCGACGGCCCGATGGCAGAGCTCGGGCTCGTGCGCGCCACCAAGCCCGGCGGCGGGCGGCGCGACCACGCCACCTTCCCGTCGCTGGCGCCCGTGTTCGCGCTCGATCGCTTCTATCTGCGGGGCCTCGAGTGCCGCTCGACGATGGTGCCGCGGGGCATGACCTGGGCGCGCATGTCCGACCACCTGCCGCTGGTGGCCGAGCTGGAGCCCGCCTGAGGCCGGCTGCGGCTGTCGCCGGCAAAAGGTTCGAGGACATGACGCCGATCGACCTCACTCGCCTGCGCGCCTGGACGACGGTGCCGGTGCCGCGCTACGTCGGCGGCAACCGTGTCGATCTGCTCGAGGGCGGCGACGAGATGTTCCCACGCATGCGCGCCGCGATCGCCGAGGCGCAGCGGGAGATCTGGCTGGCCACCTACATCTTCCACGACGATCCGACCGCCGTCGCCATGCTCGAGGCCTTGTGCGACGCGGCCGCGCGCGGCGTCGCCGTGCACATCGTGCTCGACGGGTTCGGCAGCAACGGCACGCTGCCGGCAATCCGCAAGCGCCTGGCCGGGACGGCCGTGCAGCTGGAGGTCTTCCGCCCGCTCGAGCGCTGGTGGGCCTGGCTGCAGCCGGGGCAGCTGCGCCGGCTGCACCAGAAGCTGTGCGTCTGCGACACGCCGCACGACAAAGGGCGAGGCGAGGTGGCCTTCGTCGGCGGCATCAACGTCATCGACGACCGGCTCGACCTGCGCCACGGCTGGTCGGATACGCCGCGGCTGGACTTCGCCGTCGAGCTGCGTGGCCCCCTTGCCACTGCCGTGCATGCCACGGCCCGCGCGATGTGGGCACGCGCACACCTGGCGCGCGGCTGGCGCGAGGAGGTCCGCACGCTCGCCCGCAGTGCCGCTCGGGTGGACCAGGCGCGCTCGCTGATGCGCCAGCTGCGCGGCGCCGCCGAGCTCGACGCCACCGACGATATGAGCCCGATGCGGGCCGCCTTCCTGGTGCGCGACAACCTGCGCCAGCGCCGCGCCATCGAGCGCAGCTATGTCGAGGCCATCCGCAGCGCGCAGGTGCGCATCGACATCGCGGTGCCCTACTTCTACCCCGGGCGTGCATTCCGGCGTGCGCTGCGCCGCGCTGCCCGTCGCGGCGTGCGCGTGCGCCTGCTGCTGCAGGGCAAGGTCGACTACCGCATCGCCGCCATCGCCGCGCGCGCTCTCTACGACGAACTGCGTGCCAACGGCGTGCGCATCTACGAGTACACGCCCGCCTTCCTGCACGCCAAGGTCGCCGTCGTCGACGAGGAGTGGGCCACCGTGGGCAGCTCGAACATCGACCCGCTGTCGCTGCTGCTCAACCTGGAGGCCAACGTCGTCGTGCGCGACCCCAGCTTTGCGCGCGCACTCGGCGCGCGATTCGAGGCGGCCTTCGCCATCTCCGACGAGGTGAGCACACAGCCCGCACGCACCGGCTGGCGGGGCTGGCTGCAACGCGCTGGCGTGGCGTGGGCCGCCAACCTCTACCTGCGCGTGGCGGGCATCACGGGGCGGTATTAGCCGAGCCCCTTCGAAGCGCCTACGGCGCGGCCCCGAAGTTCCTCAAGGACCGCTCTTCGAATCGCGTGGGCGCCGACGGCGGCCCGGCCAGGCCGGTTCCGCAGCGGCCGCTTGGCGGCATCGGATCGGGCTGGTCGCGCTTCAGGCGGGCGGCGGCGGGCCGTAGCGGTTCGCGCCGCGCGAACCACGCAGGAAGCCGTTGTCCAGCACCAGCCACAGCCAGCCCACCACCGGTACGAGCGCGATCAGTACCCACCAGCCCTTGCGGCCGCGGTCGTGCCAGCGTTTGATCGAGATGACCACGGCCGGCCACAGCAAGAGGACGTTGACGACATGCTCGGCCACCGAGAAACGCACGCGCGCCACCGCGAGCAGCCCGTGCAGCACAAGGCCCAGGGCGAGCATCGCGCCGACGCCCCAGAGCCAGAAGCGCTTGCGCGAGATGCGGCCGTTCGGGCTGAGCAGCATTTGCCACGGCGCGTCCGGGTCGCCGTCTGGCCAGCTGCGGTCCGGCGCCAAGCCGGTGGCCGGCAGGGGCGTGCAAGGGCGCTCGGGCAATGACGGCATGCGCCCAGTATCACAGCGCGCAACTGCGAAAGCCGCTGCGCCAGCGATCGTCGTGCGGCAGGGCGAAACGCCGCCCCTTGGGGTGCCGCCAGCGCCCGGGCGTGGCGCTGGTGCAGCCGCGCAGGACGCCACTGTTCGCGCCGCGGCCCGCGCCGCAACCGGGGCCGGCGCGCGGGATCACGTCCAGCGTGCCCGTCGGCACCCGCTCGCCGGCG
>JALHOU010000275.1:4892-6280 GCA_022842825.1 Rubrivivax sp. | reverse complement strand
GCCACGCCGGGCGCGGCCGGCGCCGGCATCGGCGGGCGCCGGCGGTAGCGGGGTGGCTGCAGGTCCATTGGCGGCATCATCGAGTCGCCGCCGTACACCGAGGCCGAGGGCTCGCCGCGCCGCCGCGAGCGCCATTGCCTGCGCCGCTGGCGGCGGCGCGTCTCGAGGTCCATCACCATCAGAAGCAGCATGATGGGCAGCAGGCCCCCGCCGATGAGCGAGATGGCGCTGCCGGGCAGTTCGTGCCTGTAGATGGAACCGATCTGGGTTGGCAGGTCGGCGGCAAACAGCAGCAGCGCATACCCGGCCAGGAAGCTCAGGCCGATCAGTCCGGCGGCCGCGATGCGCCACGAGTAGCTGTAGCGACGCGCGCGCTCGCCGTACGGGAAGGCAATGGCCATCGCCGTGCCGGTGCCGGCGGCGGAAACGACGGCCGCCGCCGCGATGAAGACCTTGTCCCACTGGACGCCCGGGCGGAACCCCACGGCGAGGATCCATGCCACCTGCAGGGCGGTCATCGCGAGGCCGAGCAGGATGCCGGCCGCCGCCGCCGAGGCGCCCTCTTCACGCCATACCGGCACCACGGCGAGCAGGCTCACCCCGACCACGGCGCCGAGCCACAGCCCGAGCGCCGCTAGCGGCTCGTACCCGAGTGGGAAGCTCAGCGCCTCGCCGGCCAAGCCGAGCGGCGTGGCCACCGACAACGCCGTGCCGAAGGCGGCGCCGCTGATCGCCACCTGACGCCAGCGGCCGAAGTCCCACTCCCACTCCTCCTGGGCCTGGCGCATCCAGCCCAGCATCACGTGCGCCGCCATCCAGACGATGAGCGCGGCCAGCGCCCACATCAGGAGGGACGACTCGACCGAAACGTGGCTGGAGGACATGGGCCGTGGGAAGTGGAAGTGGCGCCACTGGGCGACAGGGGCGACAGGGGCGGATCATCGCACTCCACCACCGAGTCTCCAGGACCAGGGTGCCGCAGGATTGCACCGAAATGCGTCGCGCAACGGCGCGCACCCCGGGCTCGACAGGCGCTGCCCGTGGCCCCTGCCGGTGGGGGCTCAGGACGCCATGGGCGCCGGGTTCGTGGCGTCGAAGAGCGAAGGCCGGAACTCCGCCGTGGGGCCGCTGCCCGGGCCACCGCTTTCCGCCCAGAGCGCGAGTGCCGCCGCGCTCATCGGCCGCGCGAAGAGATAGCCCTGCAGCTCGTCGCAACCCAGGCGCACCAGGATGTCGCGCTGGGCCTCGGTCTCCACGCCTTCGGCCACGACGCGCAGGCCGAGGGTGCGCGCCACGCTCAGCACCGCCTCGACGATCGAGCGCGCCGATTCCGAGGCCTCCAGATCGACGATGAAGCTGCGGTCCACCTTCAACTCGGCGGCGGGCAG
>JALHOU010000275.1:0-4792 GCA_022842825.1 Rubrivivax sp. | reverse complement strand
GCCTCCTCGCCGGTGAGCAGGAGCGCGAACTCCTCGCCGCCGACGCGGGCGACGTTCGGGGAGGCCGCGCCGCTGTCGGCGTCGAGCAGCCGACACAGCCGGCGGGCCGTCTGCACGAGCAGCGCGTCACCGGCCTTGCGGCCGAATCCTTCGTTGATGCCGCGCAGATCGTCCAGGCCGATGTACAGCACGGACACCGGCGCGCCGCCCTTGTGGTCGACCTGCCAGGCGGACTCTTCGAGCGTGGACTCGAACTCGGCCCGGCTCACGAGCCCGGTCAACGGGTCGTGCTTGTCGGCTGCCCCTGTGTCGGGCGCTGTGCCGCCGGCGGCCGTGCCGGCGCGGCGACCGGCCGCCAGCATCCGGGCGATGGCACCGACGATGACGCCGGCGGCCACGCCGCCGAGCAGCAGCGGCCCGACGCCGGCTTGGGCCACCCAGGAGGGCAACATGTCGTAGAGCGCCTGCATCCGCGACATATCGGCCGCCTTGGGCGGCGGTTGAGCCGGCGTGCGCTAGTTCACGCGCGATCAGGTCTTCGCTGACGCGGTACCGACAAACCCGATGCCGCGCCGCTGCCGCACCTCGGGCTTGACGCGGTGCTCGCTCTCGAGTTGGCTCAGGAACTCGTCGGGCTCGAACGGCACGCCGAGGATCTCCACCTGCCGCCGCACGGCCGCGAAGTCTCCTGGCACCAGCAGGTCCAGCGCTGCCAGGCGCGCGCGCTGCTCGTCGCCGAGCCGCGCCTCCTCGCCGCCAAGCGCCTCGGCCACGAACATGCGCTGGCGTTGCTCGGGCCTGAGCGGGTGGAAGCGGATCTTGAACGTGAAGCGGCGCAGCGCCGCCTCGTCCAGGTCCTCGAACAGGTTGGTGGTGCAGATGAAGATGCCGGCAAAGCGCTCCATGCCCTGCAGCATCTCGTTGACCTCGGTCACCTCGTAGTGCCGCTCGGCCAGCCGGCGGCTGCGCAGGAAGCTGTCGGCCTCGTCGAGCAGCAGCACCGCGCCCTCGGTGGTGGCTTCCTCGAACATGCGGGCCATGTTCTGCTCGGTCTCGCCGACGTACTTGCTGGCGATGTCGCTGGTCTGGCGGATCATCAGCGGGCGCCCGAGCGACAACGCGATGTGCTCGGCGAGCGCCGTCTTGCCCGTGCCCGGCAGGCCATGGAAGCACAGCGTGCCGTGGCCGCGGCGGGCCAGCGCCTCGATCACCTTGGGCACCTCGAAGCGGGTCTCCACGTTCAGCAGCGTGAGGTCGTAGGTCGTCACCACGGGCCGCGCGCCACGCTCGGCAGGTGCGCTGCCGAGCGCCTTGTCGGCGTTGGCGAGCTGGCGCTGGATGAGCGACTCCATCGTCACCGCGCCACCGGCAGCCTCGCCCTCGGCGGGCTGCGCCAGCCGCGCGAAGCGCACCGCGGTGCGGATCTGCGCCGGCGTCAACGAGCGGCGCTCGGCCAGCTTCTCGGCGAAGCCCTCGCTCACGTCGGCCCCGGCGAGCGCGCGCTTGACGAGTCCCTCACGCGCACCGGGCGGCGGGCTCTTGAGCAGCAGGTGGTACTGGAAGCGGCGGCGGAAGGCCGGGTCGATCTGCTCAATGCGATTGGTCACCCAGATCACCGGTACCGGGTTGGTCTCGAGGATCTGGTTGACCCAGGCCTTGCCGCTGACGCTGCCCGAGGCCGGCGCGTCGGAGCTGTCCAGGCGCGCGATCAGCTGCGCCGCCTCGCTGCTGATGGGCGGGAAGACGTCCTCGACCTCGTCGAACAGCAGTGCCACCTTGGCGCTGCCCTTGAGGAAGACCTGGCTGATCTGCAGGCTGCGATAGCGGTCGCGGCCCGAGAGGCTGTTGCCGTCGCGGTCGGCGTACTCGACCTCGTAGAGCTCCAGGCCGGCGGCGGCAGCGCACACGCGCGCCAGCTCGGTCTTGCCGGTGCCCGGCGGTCCGTAGAGCAGCACGTTGACGCCGGGCTCCTTGCGCGCCGTGGCGTTCTTCAGCAGGGCGGTGAGCACGCCGGCGTCCTCCTCGACGAAGGAGAAGTCCGACAGCGTGAGCTCGCTCTTCACCGCCGGGCGCGTGAACACCGCCATCAGCTCGCCCGGGGCGCGGTACTCGCGCATCAGCACCGGTGGCAGCTGCTCGCTCACCTTCATCAGGTCGGCGAGGTCGGTGATGTTTTGCTCGGAGATCAGGTTCTCGATCATGCCGATGCGTTCGAGCCGCGAGCCGGCGCGCAAGGCCTCGGCCACTTCGCTGGCCTCGACGCCGGCCACCGCGGCCAGCGCGGCATAGGCCTCGTGTGCGTTGCTGACCTTGAACTCGACGAGCAGGCCGCGCAGGTCGCGCTGGTAGCGCGCCAGCGTGCCGTACAGCAGCAGCGCGCGCTCGGCCGGGTTCAACTGCAGCAGGCCGGCGAGCGCGTCGATGTTCTTCTCGACGAGCGTGTGTTCCTTCTTCAGCCGCCGCGCGATCCACTCGCAACTGGCGCCGAGCACGGTGAGCAGGTCCTTCGGCGAGTCCTTGATGTACTCGTCGATGTAGAAGAAAAGCGTGCCCTCCTCGTAGGGGCCGCGCCAGGGGCCGTACTTCTCGACGAAGGCCTCGTCGGCGAGCGCGTCATGGCCGCGCCACAGCGCGTTGCCCTTGCAGCGCTCGCGCAGGTAGCTGCGCACGCGCGTCAGCACGGGCACCGTCCACACGAGATGGCGGCCGACGATGGCCAGCAGGCTGTTCCAGTCGCGCCGAAGGTTGAAGCGCCCGCGGCTGCGCAGGGCGAGCGTGAGCACGAAGTGCGAGCTCAGCAGGTCGAGCACCGGCGCCTCGGCGAGGCCCGGGGACAGGATGTGGCGCACGTCGGCCATGGAACGTGCGCCCGGTCGGGCGCTGGATCGCGGGCTGGCACGAACGCTGGCACGAATGCTCTCTGGGGCCATGCATGCCCTCCGCTCGGAAGCGATAAATGGGGGAGGTCTGAACCGGTCTGCGACGATCTTGTCGCAGGCCGGGCGCGCGCACAAGCCCCGCCGCGCCCGGAAACGCTCCGGGCCGGCAAGTCCGTGTTCAGTGCATGGCGACCGGTTGTTGCGCGAGCGCCGTGAACCGCGCGATGTAGGCGTCGAAGTCCTCGACGCTGGGCTCATGCTCGGCGAGCTGTTCGACACCGGCCTTGAAGCTCTCGGCCAGCAGACCCTCGAGGAAGATCTCCTTGCGCGCGAACTTGTCCACGATCTCGTAGCCACCGCGCTCCAGCCCGCCGGGCATCTCGGCGGGAACGTCAAAACGCACGACGACGAAACTGTCGGAGTGGTAGAGGAGTTGCATGGCGTCGGCCATCCCGTTGGAGACTGGAGCCTTGTCAGATGGGTCGTTGGCGCTGGAATTCAAGGTTCGATCCCCTTCCGGCATCGTGGCTTCGCCGCAGGCATCCCCAGGGCGGCAACCGCCACACGCGGTCACGGCGCCTGCAACGCCCGCAGCCGCATTTCGGTGGACTCGCCGCTGCGCGGCAGCGCAAGTTTCAGGCGAACGGGCAGATGGTGCAGCGACGGCGCGAGCCAGACCTGGACTTGCGGATCGTGCGTTTGGCCCGACTCGCGTGTCAGCGGCCACGCCGGTACCGGTTCGCCGCCCGGTCCCTGCACGGGTTCCAGTGGCCCCGCCACGATGAAGGTCCACACGCCCGCGTCGCCATGGGCACCCGCGACCATCATCGAGATCTGCGCCCCCTCCGAGGCCAGTTCGGGGTTGGCGCTCAGTACGGCGGCCAGCTGCACCATCCAGCTCAGGCGGTCCTGGGCGCCGGCGGCCAGCGGCCAGGTGCGCGAAGGGCCGGCGAAGCTGACGATGCCCACGTCGCGCCGGAAGTTCGCCGCGTGCCGCTCGCGACCGCGCCGCGAGACCGCGAAGCGCTCCGGCGCCACGCCGTCGGCGTCGAGCGTGCCACGGCTCGTCCAGTGGGGCGTGAGCGCGCCACCGGCCGTGCCCGCGCCTGCCCCGGACATCTCGAGCACATAGCGCCCATCGGCATCGAAGCGCCAGGAGAGGCGCGCGGCGCCGGTGGCCTCGCCCCGGCGCACTTCGTAGTGCAGGTCCAGCGGCGGCGGCGGCGCGGTGCGGTAGGTGGGCAGCGGTGGCGCGGCGGGGAATGGCGCCGCCGCAGCGCTCGCCTCGGCGTCAGCCGTCAGCACCGGTGCGCCTCCGGCGGCGGGGGCTGCCGCGATGGCAGGTGGGACCGCACGGTCGGTCCTCGGCGCCGCATTCATGCGCGCCGCCGCGGCCGTCGGTGCAGGCGAAGGCGGCGGCGCGGATGCCTTGCGCTGTGCCGTCGCCAACGCCGCAGGCACCGGCACATCATCCGCGGACTGTGCAGCAGGCCCCGGCACGGGGTCCGACGCGGGCGCGCGCACCATCTGGCGCACCTCGATCGTGACCGCCGCAGCGCGACCGTGCTGCTCGGAAACCGTCCATGCCCTCCGTGGCGGCGCCGAGTCGACCCACAGGCCCAGCATCCATGCATGTGCCCCCGATGTCACCAAGGCGGCACAGAAAAGCGCAGCCCCGTGGCCGCGGCCGGCGGGCCACCACGAGCGCGTGCGCCACGCGGCAGCCGTGCCTCCTCCCGGCGGAGGGGTCGGGTGGGGGTTTACGCGTGCGGTCGTGCCGCAGCCATGTGAGGCCGTCACCGCACAATAGTGCCACTCCCTGTCTCTGCCTCGCCTCCCCCGGAAGACGATGAAACTCGCCACCCTGAAGGACGGGTCGCGCGACGGCCAGCTTGCCGTCGTCTCGCGCGACC
>JALHOU010000274.1 GCA_022842825.1 Rubrivivax sp. | reverse complement strand
GCGCTACCCCGGCGCCATGGCCGCGGCAGCGCGGCGCATGGTGCAAGCGCGCGCTGCCGGTGCCGACGCCGCCGAGGTGCAGGTGCAGGGGCAGAAAGTGATCGAACAGCACCTGCCCGTCCTGCTGGCGGAGGTCGGCCCGGAGTTGCGCGAGAGCTACCTCGCGCTGCTGGCGCAGCAGATGGGCGCGGCGCGAGGCAACGCACCCAGCCCCGCGCCGGCAAATGCGCCGGCCGGCGGGGCCCCGGCCACGCCCTCCTTGCCTACCGCGTGCATCGGCGTGCTGGCCGCCGACGCGGGCGCGCGCCGCGCCCTGAGCGCCGAGCTCGTGCAGCGCGAGGCTGCCTGGCTGATCGCGGCGGCCGCCGCGGCACCAACGCGCGAGGTGGGCGGGCGCATGCCCAGCGGTGTCGAGCAGGAGGTGTTGCGCCGTCGCCTCGGCGAGCGCTCGCCCGCGCTGCTGGCGCAGGCGTGGCAGCCCGGTGCGCTGCAGCGACCGGCGCGCGATTGCGAGCGCACGCTCGAGCTGATGCGCGCCGTGGCCGCGCTGCCGCCGGCCGAGCGGCGGCTGGCGACGCGGTTGATGTTCGGCCGCGGCTAGGGGCCTGATACCACTTCGCGATCGATCGATCAGAAATCGGTCTGGGTGGGTCGCACGCCAACGAGCGGTGGCGGGATCGGGCCGACGGGGTGCCCTGCTTCGCGAATGTCCTCTTCCGGCGGCCCAGCTTCGCTGGTCCCCCGGATGCCCCCTTGATTTCGCTGCGCAAGGCACCCCATCGGCCCGATCCGGCACCCCTGTCGCGCCTCCATCGAAGACAAACCCTGGTGCCCGCCAAGGACGCCGGGGGGTCGGCGCAGCGAAATCAAGGGGGCATCCGAGGGCCTTGCGAAGCCAGGCCCTCGGACGAGGACATTCGCGTAGCCGACCCCCCGGCATCCTTGGCGCGCCGCGGCCTGTACCACGGCCGCCGGGAGGTCAAGTCCACAGAACCTTCTTGCGCGAACCGACCCACTTCTCGTAGTGGGCGGCGAAGCGGTCCTCGATCTTGTTGCGCTTGACCTTGAAGGTTGGCGTGATGAGGTCGTTCTCCACCGTCCAGGACTCGGTCGTGACGACGATGCAGTCGAGCTGCTCGTGCGGATCGAGCACCTCGTTGATGGCCTTCAGGTGCTCGGCGAGCGAGGATTCGAGCTCGCCACGGCCGCCGGCGTCGGCCGCCTTCTTCGACGCTTCGATGTTGAGCATCACGAGCGCCAGCGGCTGGCCGAGGTTGGCACCGGTGACACAGCAGGCCTCCACCGCGGTGTGCATGACGAGGCGGTCCTCGATGGGCGCGGGCGCGACGTACTTGCCCTTGCTCGTCTTGAACAGGTCCTTCACGCGGCCGGTGATCTTGAGGTTGCCCTCGGCGTCGAGCGCGCCCTTGTCGCCGGTGCGCAGCCAGCCGTCCTCGGTGAAGGCCTCCTTGGTGAGCACCGGCTCCTTGTAGTAGCCGAGCATCAGGCATGGCGCCTTCATCTGGATCTCGCTGGTCACCGGGTCCAGACGGCTCAACACACCGTCGTAGGGAAGGCCGACGGTGCCCGGGCGCTGCTTGCCGGGCAGCGTGGCATGGCTGACGCCACAGTTCTCGGTCATGCCGTAGACCTCCACGAGGTCGAGGCCGAGCTTGTTGTACCAGCGCAGGAGGTCGGGCGGCATCGGTGCCGCGCCGCCGGCGGCGAACACGCACTCCTGCAGTCCGAGCGCGGTGAGGATCTTCTTGCGTACGATGCCGCGCAGGATGGGGATCTTCAGAAGCTTGTCGAGCTTGGCCGGCGGCATCTTGGCGCTGATGCCCTGCTGGAACTTCACCCACAGGCGCGGCACGCTGAAGAAGACGGTCGGCCGCGCGCGCTGCAGGTCGGCCGTGAAGGTCTCCAGGCTCTCGGCGAAGTAGACGTGCATGCCGGTGGCGAGCTGGCCATGCTCGACGAGCGTGCGCTCGGCCACGTGCGACAGCGGCAGGTAGCTCAGCATGCGGGCGTTGAGATTGATCGCCGGCACGCGCTTCAGGCCGGAGGACACACCCCAGGCGAAGGTGCCGAAGCTGTGCATCACGCCCTTGGGCGCGCCCGTGGTGCCCGAGGTGTACATGATGGTGGCCAGCTCGTCGGCCGGCCGCACCGCGTTGCCCTTCAGGGGCTCGGTCTTGGCGACGATGTCGTCCCACGCCGGGTAGCTCTTCTTTGCGTCGGCGGGCGAGAGTGGGTGGCTGATGCAGGGCAAACCCGCCGGGATGCCGGGCTTCATGCCCTCCCAGCCGTCGAGCTTGCCGACGAAAAGCAGCCTGGCGCCCGAGTGCTCGAGGATCTGCCGGATCGTCCCTGCGGCCAACGTGGGATAGAGCGGCACCGACACCGCGCCGGCCAGCCAGATGGCGAAGTCGCTCATCATCCAGTGCGCCGTGTTCTTGGACAGCAGGGCCACGCGGTCGCCGGGGGCGATCCCTTGCGCCTTGAGGTGCGCGGCCATGCGGCGCGCCTGGTCCATCACCTGGCGCCAGGTGTACGTGGCCACTTGCCCGCCGCCCAGGGGCTGGGTGTAGGCGATGCGATCGGGCGCCGTGCTCTCCCAGTGGTACAGGCGCTGCAGGGCGAGGGTGCTGTCGTCAACGATGGCGGCCATGGCAGGGGGCGCACGGGGCTCGCGCGCGGCAGAAGTCGGAAGGGTCGCCAGACTACGCGCCCGCACGTGCGAAGGGCTCGGGGGCTACCCGCACCCCGGACACCCCCGTTCTTGGGTGACCCGCCCGGTCCAGGCCCAGGTCTTGGGCCGGCCCGGCGCCGGTCTACCTACCGGCCGTGCCGCGCCGCGGCATCAAGCTGCTCGTGCACCTGGCGGCCCACACGCAGCAGCGCTTCGCCGTCCAGGCCGGCCTCGGCGGCCACGCGCGCGCACTCGTCGTCGAAGGTGCCGCTGTCGGTCATGAGGCCGAAGGCCACCACCGAAAGCGCGCTGATCGCGCGCTTGTCCTCGTCGTCGGGCAGCGGGCCACCGGCCTGCGCCAGCACGTGCTGGCGCACGCTGGCCACCGCCGCCGGCGCGAGGCCCCAGCTGTCGCACAGGGCCGCACCCAGGGCGTCGTGGCTGACGCCGAAGCCGGTGTGCTCGAGCATCACGAGGTCGCCGTCATGCGCGGCGGCGCGCAGCATGGCCCGGTAGTGGTCCCGCGCGTGGCGGAAGAGCACGGCCTTGCCGCATTCCTCGAAGAGCCCGCCCGAGTGTGCCGACCAGGCGTCGAGCCCCAAACGCTGCGCCAGGCGGCCCATCACGAGGCCGCGCAGCGCGGCGCGGCGCCACATCGGCTCGAGCTCGGGCGCCGGCGGGAAGGCCGCGCGCAGGCCCATCTCGAAGGTAATGGCTGCCACCTCGCGCATGCCGAGGTAGGTGACGGCCTGGTGCACGGTCTGCACGCGCCCCTTCAGGCCGTAGAGCGACGAGTTGACCGCCTTCATGACGGCGGCGGCAAGCGCCATGTCGGCCTCGACCAGGTCGGCGGCGGCGCTGAGGTTGAGCTCCTCTTCGGCCATCAGCAACGAGAGCTTCACCAACGCGTCGGGCTGCGCCGGGATGTCGATGTCGAGGCGGCGCAGTTCGGGGTTGACGGACATGGCGCATGCCGCGGCCTTGAAGGCCGCACGGGCGGGGCCGCTGGAGCGGCGATGCCGGCATCCTAGGGAGCGGGGGCCGCCGGGGCGGCGGCAATAGCAGGGCAGAAGCGGGCCAATCCCGCAACTTCACGGGCCGGGCGCGCGCAGCCGCGCAGGGTCGGGCGATGGCCTTGCATCGGAGCGGGACGAAAAACGGGCGCCCCTTGCGGTGGCGCCCGTCCGGGCGCTCCGGGTTACACCCTTTCGCCCACATGTCTCCTCGGTCCCCCTGCGGCGGCCGCCCCGGTTTGTGGCCGGGTCGCTCGTCGCGAGTGCGGCGAATGTAGCGGCGGCCCCCGTTCGGTGCATAAGGACTTACCCCGCCCTCCCTGCGGCCGTTCGCTGCGGCGCGCAGCCCCAAGGGCCGTGCTCGACGGGTTGTTCAGCGCCCGTGCCCGCGCAGCACGAGTTGCGCCGCCCGCTCGGCGATCATCAGCGTCGGCGCGTTCGTGTTGCCGCTCGTGATGGTCGGCATCACGCTGGCATCGGCAATGCGCAGCCCGGCCACACCGCGCACGCGCAGCTCGGGGTCGACCACCGCTTCGGGATCGTCGGCGCGCCCCATGCGGCAGGTGCCCACGGGGTGGAAGATCGTCGTGCCGATGTCGCCGGCCAGCCGCGCCAGCTCGTCGTCGCTCTGGAACTGCACGCCCGGCCTCACCTCGCGCGGCCGGTAGCGCGCAAGCGCCGGCATGGCTGCAATGCGCCGGGTGAGGCGCAGCGAATCGGCGGCCACCTGGCGGTCCTCGGGCGTGCTGAGGTAGTTGGCCTGGATCATCGGAGCGTCCTCCGGCCGTGCCGAACGGATGCGCACGTGGCCGCGCGCGCGCGGGTTGAGGTTGCAGACGCTGGCGGTGAACGCATCCTCGCGGTGCAGGGGCTCGCCGAAGGCGTCCAGGCTCAACGGCTGCACGTGGAACTCGACGTTCGGATGCCGGTAGGCCGGCGACGAGCGCGTGAAGGCGCCGAGCTGCGACGGCGACATGCTCATCGGCCCGCTCTGCGTGAGAAGGTAGCGCATGCCGATGCCGAGCCTGCCGAGCCAGGAGTGGGCGATGGTGTTGAGCGTCTTCACGCCCTCGACGGCGAAGACGGCGCGGATCTGCAGGTGGTCCTGCAGGTTCTCGCCGACGCCAAGCAGCTCGTGCTGCGGCTCGATGCCGTGCCCGGCCAGCAACTTCGCCGCGCCGATGCCCGACAGCTGCAGGATCTGCGGCGTGCCTACCGCGCCGGCAGCCAGCACCACCTCGCCGGCCACGCGCACGGTCTCCTCCGGCGCCCCCGGGCCGCGGCGGAAGGCCACGCCCACGGCACGTTGGCCCGGCCCGCCGGGCTCGAGCAGGATGCGGGTGACCTGTACGCCGGTGCGCACCGTGAGGTTGGGGCGCCGGCGGACCGGCCGCAGGAAACCCTTGCTGGCATTCCAGCGGATGCCCCGCTTCTGGTTCACCTCGAAATAGCCGACACCCTCGTTGTCGCCGCGGTTGAAGTCCTCGGTGGCGGGCACGTCCGCCTGGCGCGCCGCGGCCGCAAAGGCGTCCAGGATCTCCCAGCTCAGGCGCTGCCGCTCCACCCGCCACTCGCCCCCGGCGCCATGCCAGGGCGCGAAAGCGGCCTCGCCGGCACGCCAGTGGTCCTCGTGGCGCAGGAAGTGCGGGAGCACGGCCTGCCAGCGCCAGGAGGGGTCGCCGGTCACCTCGGCCCAGTGGTCGTAGTCGCGCGCCTGGCCGCGCATGTAGATCATGCCGTTGATGCTGGAGCTGCCGCCCAGCACCTTGCCGCGCGGATAGCGCAGCCGGCGGCCATTGAGCCCGGCGTCCGGCTCGGTGAAGTAGAGCCAGTCGGTGCGCGGGTTGCCGATGCAGTAGAGATAGCCCACCGGGATGTGGATCCAGTGGTAGTTGTCCTCGCCGCCGGCTTCCAGCAGCAGCACGCGGCAGTTGGGATCCGCGCTCAGCCGGTTGGCGAGCAGGCAGCCGGCGGTGCCGGCGCCGACGATCACGTGGTCATGGCGGGCTTGCTCCATCGGGCGATCGTAGGGGCCGGCGCGCCAGCCGGTCGGTTTCGAGCCGCCACAGCCCGGCTCGACCGCGGGTTTGCCCGGACGCGGCAAAACAACAAAGTGATGCTGCCAAGCTTTACACAGTTGAGCCCGCGCGTCCGATAATCGGCGGGTCTGTGTCTGGCAGCCGCGCCTCTTGCGCATGAATCGGTTCACGCAGGGTTGAGCTCCGCATGGTTCTCGTTGTTCTTCTTGAGGGCTCCCCGTGGGAAACAAGCTTTACGTAGGTAATCTGGCCTATTCCGTGCGCGATGAATCGCTGCAGCAGGCCTTTGGGCAATTCGGCACCGTCACCTCGGCCAAGGTGATGATGGATCGCGAGACCGGCCGCTCGAAGGGCTTCGGCTTCGTCGAGATGGGCTCGGACGCCGAAGCGCAGGCTGCCATCAACGGCATGAACGGCCAGGCCCTCGAAGGCCGCGCCGTCGTCGTCAACGAGGCCCGCCCGCGCGAGGACCGCCCCGGCGGCTTCGGCGGCGGTGGCGGCGGCCGCAGCGGCGGTGGCGGTGGCTACGGCGGTGGTGGCGG
>JALHOU010000273.1 GCA_022842825.1 Rubrivivax sp. | reverse complement strand
CGTCACCGCACAATAGTGCCACTCCCTGTCTCTGCCTCGCCTCCCCCGGAAGACGATGAAACTCGCCACCCTGAAGGACGGGTCGCGCGACGGCCAGCTTGCCGTCGTCTCGCGCGACCTGGCCGGCGCGCTCTTCGCGACCGGCATCGCCACCCGTCTGCAGCAGGTGCTGGACGACTGGAACTTCCTCAGCCCGCAGCTCGAGGACCTGTACACCACGCTCAACCACGGCAAGGCGCGCCACGCCTTCGCTTTCGACCCTCGCGCCTGCATGGCGCCGCTGCCGCGCGCCTACCAGTGGGCCGACGCTTCCGCCTACCCGAGCCACGTGCGGCGCGTGCTGCACGCGCGCGGTGCCGAGGTTCCGGCCGGGCTGCTCGAGGTGCCCCTCATGTACCAGGGCGGCAGCGACGATTTCCTCGGCCCCTGCGACGGCGCGGTCTTTGCCGACGTGGCCTGGGGCATCGACCTCGAATCGGAGCTGGCCGTGGTCACCGGCGATCTCGCGATGGGCAGCACGCCCGACGCGGCGCTGGAGGCGGTGCGCCTCGTCCTGCTGGCCAACGACTGGAGCCTGCGCTCACTCGTGCCGGCCGAGGTGGCACGTGGCTTCGGCTTCCTGCAGAGCAAGCCGGCCACCGCCTTCGCGCCGGTGGCGGTGACGCCCGACGAACTGGGCGGCGCGTGGCGGGGCGGGCGTCTGCACCTGAAGGTGGCGACGCAGGTCAACGGCCAGCGCCTCGGCGATGTCGAGGGTGGCGCCGGCATGCACTTCCACTTCGGCCAGCTCCTGGCCCACCTTGCGCGCACGCGCAACGTGCGCGCCGGAGCCATCGTCGGCAGCGGCACGGTGAGTCACGACGACGAGGCGCAGGGCGTGTCCTGCCTGGCCGAGCGGCGCGCGCTGGAGATGATCCGCGAGGGGCAGGCGGCGACCGATTGGCTGCAGTTCGGCGACCTCGTGCACATCGAAGTCCACGATGCCGCAGGGCAGTCGGTGTTCGGCGCCATCGAGCAGCGAGTCCGCTCGACGGTCGAATCGCACCCGGCTGAGGCCGTCGGCAAGGTGCCCTGATGAGCCGGGCGAACAAGCGACCGCTGTCCCTGCTGCAGACGCGCGCCCTGGTCCTGTGCCTGGCACTGGCGCTGCCGTGGTGGGTGGGGGCGCAGGTCCGCAAGAGCGACGACGCGTCGACCGCTCCCGCCGCGCCGGCCTCGGTCGCCTCTTCACCTGCAGCCCCGGCGTCATCCGTGTCAGCGGCCACCCCGTCGGCCCCTGCGTCGACAGCCGGAACGAGCCCGACCCCCGCCGCGGCCGCGTCGTCCGGTGCCTCGACCTGCCCGCCGCCCCTGGATGCCAGCGTGCCCGTGCGCGGCGAAGACCGCGGGCTGCTCTGGCGCATCAGCCGCGACGGCCGCGTCTCGCATCTCTACGGCACGGTGCATGTCGGCAAGCCCGCCTGGCAGGTGCTGGGTCCGCTGACCGTGGCCGCGCTGCGGGCGGCCGACACCCTGGCGCTGGAGGTCGATCCCACCGATCCCGCCGTGCTGGCGGCGCTCGAGGACAAGACGCCGGCGCCGCGCCTGCCCGAGGCGCTGAACAAGCGTCTTGTGGCGGCCACCGAACGCGCCTGCGTGCCGCTGCTCGCGCTGGCCAACCTGCACCCGGTGCTGCAGGCCACCACGCTCACCGTGCTCGACGCGCGCTGGCTCGGCCTGGATCCCAACCACTCGATGGAAATGCTGCTCGTGCAGCGCGCCAAGGCCAGGCGCTTGCGCATCGTCTCGCTTGAGACGGCCGAACAGCAGAAGCAGGCCCTCGTGCCGGCCGAGGCCGCCGAGGCGCTGGCGATGATCGAGCAGACGCTGGACCAGCTCGACAGCCTCGTCAGCCGCCGTGTGCTCGAGCGCATGGTGCGGGCCTGGGAGCGTGGGGACCTCGAGACGCTGGAGCGCTACGAGGACTGGTGCGAGTGTGCCGCCACCGACGACGAGCGCGCCTTCCTGCGCCGCCTGAACGACGAGCGCAATGGGCCGCTGGCGGATCGCATCGCCGCGCTGCACGGCCAGGGCCGGCGGGCCTTCGTCGCTGTCGGGGTGCTGCACATGACCGGGCCTGCGGCCCTGCCCCGCCTGCTGGCCGAGCGGGGATTCAAGGTCGACCGCGTGCCGCTGCCGGCGACGGAGAAGGGTGCCGCGCCGAGGCTGCAGCGCTGAGGGCGTCGCGGCGGCCGCGCGCGAGGTGGCGTGCCGGCATGACGCCCTGAAACGCCGCGCGGTGGTTTTCGCGCCGCACAGCCCGCACAATGCCACGCGGAGGGTGCCCAGGCGCGCCCGCATCACCGACCCCGAGGAGTGCACGCCGATGACGAGTGCGAGCGACCTGACCAAGATGGTGCCGGGCTTTGACTTTCTGCAAGGACTGATGAAGAGCGGCGGTGCAGGCCTGCCGAGCATCGGCCAGTGGATCGCCCCAACGCTTGAGCCGGCCGAACTGCAGAAGCGCATCGACGAACTGCGCACCGTGCAGTTCTGGCTCGACCAGAACTCCAAGCTGCTCGGCACCACCATCCAGGCCCTCGAGGTGCAGCGCATGACGCTGGCCACCCTCAAGGGCATGAACCTGCAGATGACCGACCTGGCGGATTCGCTCAAGCTCAAGTCGACCGGCGCGCCGGCGCCGGCCGCGGCGAAGGGGGCTGAGCTGCCGAGTTCCGAGTCTCGCGCGGCCGCCTCGGGCAAGGTGGCGAGCAAGACCGCGGGCAAGGGCGCCTCCGGCAAGCCACCCGCCAACGGCGCGACGGCCGTCGATCCGATGCAGTGGTGGGGCGCGCTCACCCAGCAGTTCACCGAGCTTGCGACCAAGGCGTTGCAGGACGGCAGCGCCGAGATGGCGCGCAACCTCGCCGGCGCGGCGGCCAAGCAGGGCCTCGGCGCTGCCGAAACCAGCATCGAACGCATGATGGCCATGTCGAGCAAGGCGACCGAGATGGCGGTCAAGGCCGGCAGTGCGGTGGCCGGTGCCGCCGGCGCAGCCGGAGCCAAGGCCGCCGGCGCCGCGCGCGCCGCGGCTGGACGGGCCGCAGCGGTGCCGCGCCGCCGCAAGGCCTGAGCCCCGCCCGCCAGCGCGCCACTCCGCATGCTCCCCTTCGTCGTCGGCCACGGCACCCACCCGCAATGGAGCGGCGCGTTCGCGCTCGTCGCCGCGCAACTGGAGGCGCAGCTGAGCGAACGCGCCGGCCGCGGCAACGCGCCGCCGACGCTCGGCTGGGTCTACTTCACCGAGGCTTATGCCGATGCGGCCGAGCCGCTGCTGGCGGCGTTGCGCCAGCGCTGGCCGGACGTGGCCTTTGTCGGCACCGTGGGCATCGGCGTCTGCGCGTCGGGCGTGGAGTACTTCGACGAGCCGGGTCTCGTCGTCATGCTCGCCGCGCTGCCGCGCGGGCAGTTCCAGGTCTTCAGCGGCACGGCCGGCCTGCGCGCGGCGCGCCCGCCGGCCCAGCGTGCGACCGCGGCGCTCGTGCATGCCGATCCTTCCACGCCCGACCTCGCCGACCTGCTTGCCGAACTGTCCGACCGCACCGAGACCGGCTACCTCTTCGGCGGTGTCTCGGCCTCGCGCCAGCGGCGGGTACAGGTCGCCGACGGCGTCTTCGAAGGCGGCCTGTCCGGCGTCGCGTTCGGCGCCGAGATCCACGTCGTCTCGCGCGTCACGCAAGGCTGCACGCCACTCGGCCCGGCGCGCCGCGTCACCGCCAGCGACGGCACGGTGGTGCTGGCGCTCGACGGCGAGCCGGCGCTGCCGCGGCTGCTGCGCGACCTGCAGTTGCTCGGCGCGGGTGATGCCCGCGAGGCGCTGCAACCCCCTGCGCTGCGCAAGGCCGTGCCGCGGCTGCGCCGCACGCTCGTCGGCCTCACCGAACCGAGGGCGGCCGTCTCGCCCACGGGATCGCGACCCGCGGCCGCACTGCGCGGCAGCTTCGGCGAGGAGGTGCGCGTGCGTCACCTCATCGGCGTCGACCCCGGGCGTCAGGCCTTTGCCGTGGCCGAGGATGTCCACCCGGGCATGGGCCTGAGCTTCTGCGAGCGTGACGCGACCGCGGCACGGCGCGACCTCGTGCGCATGTGCACGGAGGTGCGCGAGGAGTTCGAGTCGCGCGCCGAAGCGCTCGTGCCGCCCGCGACGGCGGCGGAGTCGGCCTCGGCCGCGGGCGTGGCTGCGACGCGCGGCTCGCGCCGCGCGTCCGAGGTGCCCGCCGCACCGGGCATGCTCGGCGCCATCTACGTGAGCTGCGCCGGCCGTGGCGGGCCCCACTTCGGCGGGCCTTCGGCCGAACTGCAGATCGTGCGCCATGCACTCGGCGACGTGCCGCTGGTGGGCTTCTTCGCCGGCGGCGAGATCGCGCACCGGCAGCTCTACGGCTACACGGGCGTGCTGACCGTCTTCTGCTCCTGACATGACAACCCAGCCCGAGACCCCCCCGGCCCCCTCCGCGCGCGCCACCCGCCGTGCCGAGGTCGTGGCGGCACTGGCTCCGCTGCTGCCCGCGCATGCCCTGCTGTGGCAACGCGAGGACACCGTGCCCTACGAGTGTGACGGCCTCACGGCCTACCGCCAGCAGCCGCTGGTGGTGGCGCTGCCTGAGAGCGAGGCGCAGGTGGCCGCCGTGCTGAAGGCCTGCCACGCGCTGAAGGTGCCCGTGGTGGCGCGCGGCGCCGGCACGGGCCTGTCGGGCGGGGCCTTGCCGCACGCCGAGGGCGTGACGCTGTCGCTGGCCAAGTTCAACCGCATCCTGGCTGTCGATCGCACGGCGCGCACCGCCACCGTGCAGTGCGGCGTGCGCAACCTCGCCATCAGCGAGGCGGTGGCGGCCCATGGCCTGTACTACGCGCCCGACCCGAGCAGCCAGATCGCCTGCACCATCGGCGGCAACGTGGCCGAGAACTCCGGCGGCGTGCACTGCCTCAAGTACGGCCTTACGCTGCACAACGTGCTCAAGGTGCGCGGCTTGACCGTCGAGGGCGAGGCGGTGGAGTTCGGCAGCGAGGCGCTCGACACGGCGGGGCTGGACCTGCTGCCCATCATCGTCGGCAGCGAGGGCATGCTGGCCGTCACCACCGAGGTCACGGTGCGTCTGACGCCCAAGCCGCAACTGGCGCGCTGCATCATGGCCAGCTTCGACGACATCCAGAAGGCCGGCGACGCCGTGGCCGCCATCATCGCCGAGGGCATCATCCCCGCCGGTCTCGAGATGATGGACAAGCCCATGACCGCGGCGGTCGAAGACTACGTGCACGCCGGCTACGACCTCGACGCCGCCGCCATCCTGCTGTGCGAGAGCGACGGCACGCCCGAGGAGGTGGCCGAGGAGATCGAGCGCATGCTCGCCGTGCTGGCTGGCGCCGGCGCCACGCGCATGGAGGTGAGCAAGGACGAGGCGCAACGCCTGAAGTTCTGGAGCGGGCGCAAGAACGCCTTCCCCGCCAGCGGCCGCATCAGCCCCGACTACATGTGCATGGACTCGACCATCCCGCGCAAACGCCTGGCCGACATCCTGCGCGCCATCGCGCAGATGGAGACGAAGTACGGCCTGCGCTGCTGCAACGTCTTCCATGCCGGCGACGGCAACCTGCACCCGCTCATCCTCTTCGATGCCAACGACGCCGATCAGTTGCACCGCGCCGAGCTCTTCGGCGCCGACATCCTCGAGACGAGCGTCGCGCTCGGCGGCACCGTCACCGGCGAGCACGGCGTGGGCGTCGAGAAGCTGGCCAGCATGTGCGTGCAGTTCAGCCCCGCCGAGCGCGAGCAGATGCTCGCGCTCAAGCGCGCCTTCGACCCCGCCGGCGGGCTCAACCCCGGCAAGGTGATCCCGACGCTCTCGCGCTGCGCCGAGTATGGCAAGATGCACGTGCGCAAGGGCTTGCTGCCCTTCGCGCACCTGGAGCGGTTCTGATGCCGTTGACGGGGGCGACGACGCCCGGGTTCGCGACAGCCGCCCCGGCGGCCACACCCACCACGGGAGCCCCGGCGTACGACCCGCCACTGGCGCGGCTGGTCGAGCGGGTGCGCGATGCGCGCGGCCGCCGCACGACACTGGAGATTGGCGGCGGCGGCACGAAGGCGTTCTACGGCGAGGCGACGCGAGGTGCCGAGCCGCTCTCGCTGGGCGAGCTTGCCGGCATCAGCAGCTACGAGCCGAGCGAACTGGTCGTGACCGCGCGCGCGGGCACGCCGCTGGCCGAGCTCGAGGCGGCGCTGGCCGAGAAGAACCAGTGCCTCGCCTTCGAGCCGCCGCGCTTCGGCGCCGCCGGCACGGTGGGCGGCATGGTCGCCGCCGGCCTCG
>JALHOU010000272.1 GCA_022842825.1 Rubrivivax sp. | reverse complement strand
GCCGAGGATGGTGAGCGTGCTCGTGCCGCCGGTGGCGCTGACGGTGCCTTGCAGGATGACGCGCGGGTCGGACGAGACCGAACGGCGCTCGAGCTCGATCGCCAGTACGGTGTTGCCCGGGCCGGGCCGCGCCTTGACGCGCAGGTGGTTGCCCGCGGCCAGGCCGGCCAGGCTGGCCACGCTGCGCAGCTGCGTGAGCGAGGTCACCTGCACCGTGATGCCGGGCAGTCCGGCCAACGTGAGCGTGCCGGCGCCGGCGTTGACGGTGGCCACGTCGGCCTCGAAGCGCACGCTGTCCTTGAAGGCCACCTTGGTGGCGGTGAGCACGCCGCCGGCGATCGGCCCTTCGACCTCGAGCTTGACGCCGGGCACCACTTCGCTGGCCAGGCCACCGAGGTGGATTGTGGCGGCGTTGACGACGACCGTCTGCGCGCCGAGCACGAAGCCGTTGGCGTTGACGGTGGTGACGAAGCCTTCGACCTCGGCCTTTTGCGTCTCGGCCACGCGCGCGCCGGCCGGCTCCACCTGGGTCGCGGTGAGGGTGCCGCAGACGGGGGTCGTGGGCGGGTTGCCGCTGCAGGCGTTGCCCTTGGCGTCGACGGCCAGGCCGTTCCAGCTGCCGGCCGGCATGTCGCCGGTGGTGGCGCCGGCGTAGGTCACCGTCAACGCGCCGACCTGGAAGGTGCTGGCCGCCGGGTTGTGGTTCTTCACCAGCCCCTTCACCGTGAAGGGTGGCGTGGCGAGGCTGGCCTTCTTCTGCACGAAGCCGGCGGCCACGGTGCCGTCGCCGACGACGAGGCCGTGCACCTCCACATAGTCGCCGACCGCGGGCACCACACCGTTGTCGAAGCGCGTGTTGTTGTCGATCAACACGGTCTGGCCCATCACCACCAGGCGGCTGGCGTCGGGCACCTGCTCGACGCGGCCCTTGATCGCATCGTCCACGGTCACGCTGGCGGCGCGGCCGTCGTCGATGCTGCCGTCGACGCGCACGACCATGCCGACACGCAGGTCGTCCTGGCGCACGTTGCTGTCGTCGAGCTTGAAGGTGGCGGCGCTGGTGTCGAAGCGCACGCCGTTGACCCACACGCTGCCAAAGGCGGTGACGGTGCCGTAGGAGACGCTGTTGCTGGTGATGCCGGTGCCGTCGATGCCGCCGTCGCCGCCGCCGCAGGCGAGCGCGAGCAGCACGGAGGCCGAGCCGGCGAGCGCAAGACGCAGGCGCCGCAGGAGTCGTGAATGCAGGTTGGAGAGGTTCATGGGGCTCACTTCGCTTTCGCGGCCGCAGTGGGGGCCGTGTCCTTGGTGGATGTTCGGGTGGGATGGCGGGTCGAGCTCTCGGCGGCGCGGGGTGGGCCGAGGCTCTCCTCGAAGTAGTAGATGCCCAGCCCCAGCCGCACCTTGGCCGACGCAGCGGTGGGTGATGGGCCGGTGCCGGCCGGGTCGTTGCGCCGCGCGGCCAGCCACACGTCCAGCTGCTGCAGCACGGCCATGCCGTGCGCCGCCACCAGCATGCGGAACTCGGGCACCACCGAGGCCGGCATGTCGCGGTACATCACCTTGCGCTGGAAGCGCGGATCGGCATCGCCGTGCAACGCGTTGTGGTCGATGGTGGTGATGAGATCGGCAACGTCCGTGCCGAGCAGCTCGAGCTTGTCGGCCAGGCCGCGGCGGCCCATGAACATCGGGCGCACGTACTCCACCGCGCCGCCCTCGGTGCGGCGCGCCGCACCCACGCGCTCGAGCTCGTCGAGCACGGCGCGCACCGGCATGTCGCCGCTGAAGCGGCGCACGAGCTCGGCAAAGCTCGTCTCGCCGTCCTGCAACGGCAGGCGGCGCGGTCGGCCCTGGGCGTCGATGAAGTCGGGTTCGCGTGCCCAGGCGGCCAGCACGCGGCCGGCGCGGTTGTGGTGCTCGGGCGAAGGGACGGCGGCGCGCGAACCGGGGGCCGCCTCGGCTTCCTCCACGAAGCGCTGCACCTCCTTGCGCGTGAGGCCCGAGAGGATGGAGGCGCGTGAAACCGAGGGCTTCTTGCCCGGGATGCCGAACTCGCGGAGCGCCAGATCCACGTACAGGCGGCGCGCCATCTCGTCGAACGCGGTGTACGAGTAGCCGTGGCGCAGCAGCACCCGAAACAGCGCCTCGAGCACGCGCGCCACCGCGCGCTGCAAGGTCGACGGAAGGGCCGGGACAGTGTCGTTCATGGGGTGGTCAGGAGAGAGATTGGGAAAAGTAGACCATGTATCAATGATTCTGAAAAGCTTCTTCCTGCAATCCCTACCGAACTCATCGGATAAATTGGGACGAAACGCCCAAATCAGAGTACATTGCGCCTGACACCACGGGGATATGGCCTCGAGGTGCTTCACCCCATCGCCCATCCACCCCTCGAGGAGTCAACGCATGAATGCACGTCTGCACCGCATCACCCTGGTCGCCGTCCTGGCCGCCTTCGCCACCTTGGCCGGCGCCGCCCAGGCCGCCGACCTGAAGATCAGCTGCGAGAAGCGCGGCACGCGCTCGAAGGTGTCCGTGGACGGCAACAACCTGCGGCCTGGCGCGGTCCACTTCGCCATCGTCAGTTCGGGCGGCAACCAGGCCCAGAGCGGCGTGGCCGCCGTCGTGGGCGACGAGATCGAGTTCGACTTCGACAGCAACCCGGCCGACATCGCGCAGGGCGCGACGCCGATCGCCGCCAACTTCATCGTCGATGGCCGCGTCTCGGCGCAACTGCGCGACGCCGGCGGCAACGTCGTAGCCACCGGCTCGGCCATCTGCCGCGTGCGGCGCTGAAGGCGGCGGCGTCCCTGGCAGGCGGGGCTACCGACGCGTCATCGGCGCGCCGCCCGCATGCCGGCGGGCACCTGGGGCGCGCCGGGTCGCAGGCCCGCGACAACCCCGATGGCCCGGGACGGGGTGCAGGCGAGAATCGGTAGTCGCCCGCACACCAGGAGTCCCGCGATGACCGTCAGCGTCGACATCGACCTCGGCTACGAATTCGCCGTCAAGGCGCCCTTCAAGGACGTCTTCGCGGTGCTGGCCGACGTGCCCAAATCGGCGAGCCACTTCCCCAAGGTGAAGAAGCTGCACGACCTGGGCGACAACGCCTACCGCTGGGAGATGCAGAAGGTCGGCACGGCGCAGGTGGGCATCCAGACCATCTACGCCTGCAAGTACAAGAGCGACGAGAAGAAGGGCACCATCACCTGGGCGTCGCACAAGGACGACCAGAGCAACGCGCAGATCAGCGGCAGCTGGAAGATCACCGCGGGCAAGGACCGCACGAACATCGTGTTCAAGACCCAGGGCACGGTCGACGTGCCGCTGCCCGGCCTGATGAAGATGATCGTGGTGCCGGTGGTGAACAGCGAGTTCGAGGGCCTGCTCGAGAAGTACATCGAGAACCTGTGCAAGAAGTTCGGCGGCGAGGTTGAGTAACCCACGGGGGCGGCCCACGGCCACCTTCGCTGGGCCGGTCGCGCCGGCGTAGTCGGGCTCTCCGATGGAAGTCCAGTTCACCGAGCAGATCGAGCAGCTGAAGCTCGGGGCCGGCGCCACCTTCCACGGCGAGGGCATCCTCGCCATCACCAAGGGGCTGCTGCAGGCGGGCGTCGCCTATGTCGGCGGCTACCAGGGCGCGCCGGTGTCGCACCTGCTCGACGTGCTCGTGCAGGCCAAGCCGCTGATGGACGAGCTCGGCGTGCACGTCGAGGCGTGCAGCAACGAGGCCAGTGCCGCGGCCATGCTCGGCGCCAGCCTGCACTACCCGTTGCGCGGCTGCGTCACGTGGAAGAGCATCGTCGGCACCAACGTCGCCGCCGACGCGCTCTCCAACCTCGCCTCGCCCGGCGTGGTGGGGGGCGCGCTCATCGTCGTCGGCGAGGACTACGGCGAGGGCGCCAGCGTCATCCAGGAACGCACGCACGCCTATGCGCTCAAGAGCACGCTGGCGCTGTTCGACCCGCGGCCCGACCTCGGCAACATGGTGCGGCTGGTGGGCGAGGCCTTCGCGCTCAGCGAGGCGAGCAACTTGCCGGCGCTGATGGAGCTGCGCATCCGCGCCTGCCACGTGCGAGGCAGCTTCACGGCCGCCGACAACGTGGCGCCCGGGCTCTCGACGCGCCAGCTCATCGACGAGCCGGCCGGCTTCGACTACATGCGCCTGGCGCACCCGCCGGTGACCTTCCGGCACGAAAAGCTGAAGGTTGACCACCGCATTCCGGCGGCGCAGCGCTTCATCGTCGAGCACGGGCTCAACGAGGTGTTCGGCGACGCCTCCGACGTTTCCGACGCGCCCGGCAAGGCGGTGGGCGCCGGCCCGACCGGCGGCCTCGGGCTCATCGTGCAGGGCGGCGTCTACCCGGCGCTGGCGCGTGCGCTGCAGCAACTCGGTCTCGCCGACGATGCCGGCCAGCCCGCGCTGCCCGTGCTGTGCCTGAACGTGACCTACCCGCTGGCACCCGCGCAGATGAGCGAATTCTGCGCCGGCAAGCGGGCCGTGCTGGTGGTGGAGGAAGGTTACCCCGAGTACATCGAGAAGGACGTCGTGCAGGCCCTGCGCCGGCTGGACGTGCAGACGCCCGTGCATGGCAAGGACTTCCTGCCCGCAGCCGGCGAGTACACCGTCGAAGCCATCGCGCGCGGTCTCATCGGGTTCTTCGAGAAGCAGGCTCCGGGCCTGGCGTCGCTCGCTGTCGCGCGCGCCTGGCTCGCCGCTGTCGACGCGGCGCGGGCCGAAGTGGCCCAGGCGCTCGGGCCGCTGCCGGCGCGGCCGCCCGGGTTCTGCATCGGCTGCCCCGAGCGGCCGGTGTTCAGCGCGCTGAAGCTCGCGCAGCAGCAGGTGGGGCCGGTGCACGTGGCGGCCGACATCGGCTGCCACGCGCTGGCCACCTTCGAGCCCTTCAGCAGCGGCCACAGCATCCTCGGCTACGGCATGAGCCTGGCCAGCCGCGCCGGCGTCTCGCCGATGATGCAGCGCCGCTCCATCGCCATCATGGGCGACGGCGGCTTCTGGCACAACGGCCTGCTCACCGGCGTGCAGGCGGCGCTGTTCAACGGCGACGACGCGGTGCTGCTGATCATGAAGAACGGCTATACCAGTGCCACGGGCACGCAGGACATCCTCAACACGCCCGACGACGAGGCCAAGGCGGCGGCCGCGGCCAGCGGCAGCCTGCACCAGAGCCTGGCGCACAAGAACCAGACCATCGAGGACACGCTCAAGGGCATGGGCGTGCAGTGGATGCGCGTCGTGCACACCTACGAGGTGGAGCACATGCGCCGCACTCTGCAGGAGGCGCTGACGACACCCTTCGCGGGCCTCAAGGTCGTCGTCGCCGAGGGCGAGTGCCAGCTCGAGCGCCAGCGCCGCATCAGGCCGTGGATCGCCGGGTTGCTGAAGCGCGGCGAGCGCGTCGTGCGCGTGAAATACGGCGTCGACGAGGACGTGTGCACCGGCGACCACGCCTGCATCCGCCTCTCCGGCTGCCCGACGCTGACGCTGAAGGACAACCCCGACCCGCTGCGCGTGGACCCGGTGGCCACGGTGATCGATGGCTGCGTCGGCTGCGGCCTGTGCGGCGAGAACGCGCACGCGGCGACGCTGTGCCCGAGCTTCTACCGCGCCGAGGTCATCCAGAACCCGCGCTGGCATGAGCGCGCGGCGGCTTGGCTGAGGGAACGGGTCACGGGCGTGCTGCGGCCGGCGTGACATGTGGTTTTCCGGGTTTGATCTGATGAGCCCTTACCCTGACGACTTGCGCGGGCCGAGGGAGCCGGGTGGGCCCTTGCGCTCCATGTCCCCCGGACCTGGCCTGAACGGCCGGTCCTCCTCCTCGACTTCCGCGCAAGGGCCCACCCGATTCCCTCGGCTGCACCGCTCGTGGAGGGGGACGTGGTGGTGTTCCACGGTCGTGCCCGATCGTGCCGGTGGGGTGCGCTGCGCAGCGGCAATCAAGGAGGAGGACCGGCCGTTCAGGCCAGGTCCGGGGGACATGCCGCTGCGCAGCGCACCCCGCCGGCGCGATCCCGCAGCGGTCGCCGGGGTCATGACCTTCGCATCGCCGAGAGGCCCCTGGCTTGAATCGTTGAGCAAACCCCGCGAATGAAAGGAGACAGTTCGATGAGCACAACCCGCCGAGCCCTGACCGGCCTCGTGATCGCCCTCGCCCTGCTCGGGCCGACTGGCGCCGCCCTGGCGCAGCCCTTCCCGAACAAGCCCATCACGCTCGTCGTCAACTTCCCGCCCGGTGGCGCCGCCGACGTGATCGGCCGTGCGCTCGCGCAGCAGCTCGGCGACCAGCTCAAGCAGCAGGTGGTGGTGACCAACCGGCCGGGCGCCAATGGCAACCTCGGCGCCGACGCTGTGGCCAAGTCCCCGGCCGACGGGTACACGCTGCTGATGAGCAGCGGCGGCGC
>JALHOU010000271.1 GCA_022842825.1 Rubrivivax sp. | reverse complement strand
CCTTCGCGCTGCGTGATCTCCTTGAAGGTGCGCCGCGAGGGCGTTTCCAGGCACTCGATCTGCACCGCCAGGTCGAGGTTGGCGCGCAGCGATTCGCGCAGCCCCATGGCGTCGAAGCTGCGGTGGATGGCCTGCTTGGTCAGGCGCACCGCGTCGCGGTCGAGGCTGGCCATGCGGCGCGCCATGCGCAGTGCCGTGGCCACGCCTTCACCCGCGGGCACCACCTGGTTCACGAGGCCGATGCGCTCGGCGCGCTCGGCGCTCACGCGGTCGTCGGCGCCCAGCAGCAGTTCCTTCGCGATCTTGGGGCCGCACAAGAGCGGCATCAGCATCGCGGTGATGACGCTGCCGAAGCGCAATTCGGGCTCGCCGAGGAAAGTGCCTTGCTCGGCGATGGTCACGTCGCAGGCCATCGCCAGCTCGCAGGCGGCGGCCAGGCAGAAGCCGTGCACGGCGGCGAGGGTGGGCTTGGGGCAGTCCCAGAAGCGCATGATGAGCGCCAGGTCGGCGGCCAGCACACGCCGCCACGCCTCCTCACCCTGGGTGCTGCCGGCGGCATCGTCCTTCAGGTCCATGCCCGAGCTGAAGGCGCGGCCGGCGCCGGAGAGCACGATCGCGCCCACGGCGGGGTCGGCCTCGAGCTGATCCATCACGGCGTGCAGCTCGCGCTTCATCTGCGCGTCGAGCGCGTTCAGGCGCTCGGGCCGGTTCAGCATCACATGCGCGGCGCCGCCATCGATGTGAACTACGAGCGTTTGCAGGTCCATGCAGGCGGGTGGCCAATTGTGCGGCACCCGAGGCTATCGACACGATCGGGCGTTGGCAATAAGGGCGATGCAGGAAGTGCAACCGCGGCGCTGGGTCACTCTGGCCGGCGGCGCGCGCCGCGTCAACAATCGGCGCACGGGTTGGCGCTGGCCGTGGCCCGTTGGTTCCCCCGGATTCGCTTCCCTGCTTGCCACCGAGGTTGTGATGAATATCTGGACCCGGCGCGGCGCATTCGGCGCTGCCATCTCCCTTCTGACGTTGCCGTTGCATGCGCAAAACCTGCGCGATCCGGAGCAGCACTTCTTCCAGCCCCTCTTGGGCGACCTGAAGCACGAGCTGCAGACGGCGCGCAAGGAGGGGCGCAAAGGCGTGCTGCTCATCTACGAGATGGACGGCTGCCCGTTCTGCGTGCGCTTCCACAAGACGGTGCTGCGCGAGGCGGCAGTGCAGGACTGGTACCGGCAGAACTTCGCCGTCTTCAAGGTCGACATCCGCGGCGCCAATCCGCTCGTGGGCTTCGACGGCAAGGAACTCACCGAGTCGGCCTTCGCGGCGGCGCAGAAGGTGAAGGCCACGCCAACGAGCGTGTTCTACGGCCTCGACGGCCAGGAACAGGTCCGCTACGCCGGGCCACCGCGCGACGCGCGCGAGTTCATGCAATTGGGCGAGTTCGTCGTGCGCGGCGAATGGCGGCGGTCGAACTTCGACCAATACAAGTCGCGCACGCCGTGAGCGCGGCGGGCCACTCCCAAGCGCTCGCCGATCCGAGCGTTCGGTGCAAGGATCTCCTGATCAGCGTGCCAGACCGCTCCAGGGCCCGATTCGAGGCGTGGCGACTCATCTCGGTCGCGCTCGCACTGGCGGGTGCCCTGTTCCCGGCGAGGGCGGGCTTGCTGACGCTGGACGAGGCGTTGTCTGCACCCACGTTGCGCGCAGCCGTAGTGCTCGATGGACTGAAGGCCGCGCTCTCGCGGCCCGCGCGCGAGTTGCGTCTTCCTGCTACCGACCACCTGCAGCCGTCAGCGGCGGCGGCCCTGCACGTGCGGCTGCGCTTCTTCGAAACCATCCTCTCGGACCTGCGCTACGAAGCGCTGAACGAGCACATGGCCATGGCGTTCGGCGACGCGGAGCGCGCGCGCGCCAACAGCCAGCTGGCCGCCGCAGCGGTCGATGAGCTGCAACTGCGCTACCTCGTGCTGCGCGATCGCCGCGACGCGATGACCACGGAACGCCGCATGGCGCGTCGCGAGCTCGCCCTGGCGCTGGGCAATCCGGGCCTGGCCATCGACGAAGCGCTCGAGCCTGCGCTCGACGCGCGCAGCCATGCGTTTGCCGCGCAGCAGCCATTCGACCAGGCCCTGGCTCGCGTTTCGGCGCCCGCGCAGCGCGATGCGTTGCGCCTGGCCATCGAGCGTGTGGGCGTCGAACTTGAGCAACGTCAGGCGAGTGGGCGGGCCCTGCTGCGCAAGCGCATGGACGCCGCCTTCGCGCGCGTGGACGAGGCGCGCGCGCGTCTGGAGAGTCACGGGCGCGAGGCGGACTTCGGTCGTGCGATGGCCACCAGCGTCGACGCGCGCGCCGACTGGCTGGCCGGCGAGTACCAGATCGCGTTGCTGCGCGCCTGGCTCGAAGCGACGCTCGGGGCGCCACTCGCACCCGTTCAGCGCTGACGGGCCGCGAGCTCGCGGGATCACATTTCAGGCCTGACCAGGGATTGCCCGCTCTTGAAGACCACCGCGCGCACCGCTAGCGTTGATACGTTCGGGATGCCGCTCGCGAGTCACGCACCGCAGGGCGCGCGACGGTCCGCCTTGGCACAAGGAGCAAGCTGCATGCATTTCAAGACCCGCAGACAGGCCGTGCAGATCACGGTCGGATCGATTGCCATGGGCCTGCTCGCCATGCCGGCGGCACGCGCCCAGACGGCGTGGCCCAAGGATGCCTTCGACGCCAAGGCGGTGAAGGACGCGATCGACGCGCTGTACAAGGGCAGCAATCCGTCGCGCAGCGATGCCATCACGATCCTTGCACCTGAACTGGCGGAGAACGGCGGTGTGGTCCCGGTCACGGTGCAGACCACTTTGCCGAACCTCGAGAGCGTGGCGTTGTTCGCCGACGCGAACCCGCGTGCGCTCGTGGCCCGCATGGACTTCACGCCGCGCAGCCAGGCGCCTCTGACAGTGCGCATGAAGCTGGCGCAATCGCAGAACCTCGTCGCGGTGGTCAAGGCGGGCGGCCAGTACTACATGGCAACGCGGCCGATCAAGGTCTCCATCGGCGGCTGCGGCGGCTGAAACGCCACGAACGCGGAGCAATTGTCATGGCAACCAACACCATCAAGGGTCGCGCCGAACTCGGTGCCAACGGGGTCACCGTGGTCCGCATGCTGATCACGCATCCGATGGCCATCGAGCGCCGCGATGCCGCCACCGGCCGCACGATCGACGCGCACTTCATCGAAGAGGTGGTGTGCGAGCACGGCGGGCAGGTCGTCTTCTCCGCGGCATGGGGGCAGGCGATTTCAACCAACCCGTTCATGCAGTTCAGCCTGAACGGCGCCAAGAAGGGCGAGGTCATTGCCATTCGCTGGCGCGACAACAAGGGCGATACCGATTCGGCCTCGCTCACGATCATCTGACTGCCCGGGAGACGACTCATGAAGCATTGGCGCAAGCTTCTCGGCATGGGCCTCGGCCTGGGCCTGTTCGCCGGCATGGCGGCGCTGGGCACGGGTGCAGGCGCACAGACGCACGACTACTGGCCCGGCCGCGAGGCGGCCAGGCCGCACGTCAGCGGCGACGAAGGGCTGACCAACACCTACCGCTTCTGGAAGGACGAGGACGCGGTGCGTCGCGCCAAGGCCGCGGGGATGCAGTCGCGCGATGTCAACTTCAAGGACTTCCGCTGGCTCGAGAAGAGCTTCGACGCCCTGTTGCTCGTCGACAAGGGCAAGGAGGTGTTCCACCAGAAGAATGCGCGTGGCGAGTCGTGCGCCAGCTGCCACGGCACCGACGGGGCCAAGCTGGTCGGCACCTACGCCCAGCTGCCCAAGTACAACGAGCGGCTCAAGCGCGTGGTCGTGGGGCCGACGCAGATCGCCACCTGCGCCCAGGAGCGCCTCGGGCAGAACTGGCCCGAGAACACGAAGAACAACTCGCTGCTCGACCTGTACGTGGCCTGGTTGTCCGATGGCAAGACGGTGGCCATCGACGTGACCTCCGCGGGCCCGATGCGCGATGCCTACGAGAAAGGCCGCGATCTCTTCTTCAAGCGCACCGGGCACTTCCACTTCGCCTGTGCGAGCTGCCACACGCCGCCGACCACGCAGCTGTTCCTGCGCGGCCAGCGTCCCTCGGGCTACTACGGTGACGCTGCGCACTACCCGCTGTACCACTTCCCCTTCAGGCTGCCAGGCGACGACCTGGACGACATCTTCACGATGCAGCACCAGATCAAGTCGTGCCAGACGCTCTCTCGAATGCGACAGGGACGCGAGGGCAGTCCGAGCATGACGGCGATCGAGGTGTTCCTCAAGGCATCCGCCAACGGCTACAAGATGAGCATCCCGACGCAGCAATACAACATGGACACCAACTACCTGAGCAATCGGTGACCGTCTCGATGGCGCAGAAAGGGCGACAGATGAATCGAACGATCGTGATGGGTGCGGTGACCGCGGCGGCCCTGTTGCTGGTGGCCTGTGCAGCACCGACTTCGCCGCCGCGCCTGACGCCGGTGGCAGTGAGCCCTGGGCCCGGAGCGGAACACGACACGCTGGTGGCGGCAGCGCGCAAGGACTGGGTGGCCGGCGGGGCGGCGATGATGCCGCAAGACTTGCTGGACATGTTCCCGTGCCACGAGGAAGAACTGCCCTGCGGAAAGCTGGCGCCGCAGCCGATTCAGCGCGTGACCTTCAGGGGCCCGCTGCGCGGCGACCCGAAGAAGGGCGAGGCGATCGCCATCAACGTGCGCTACGGCAACTGCATCGCCTGTCACTCGCTGCCCAATGGGCACGATGGCGGCAACATCGGCCCGAGTCTGCGCGATGTCGTGCAGCGCAACCTGCCCTTGGACTACATCTTCCAGCGCATCTGGGACGTGCGCGCCTACAGCCCCAACGCCTTCATGCCGGTGTATGGGCCGAACAAGGTGCTCAATGAGCAGGAGATCCACGACGTGATGGCGTTCATCCTCGGCGTGAAGGGCGGCTGATCCGCACGGTGAGCACCGGCGCAGGCACGCCCGCCCGGGCGCGCGTGCAATTCATCGGCTCCGGCGACGCCTTCGGCAGCGGCGGCCGCTTCCAGACCTGCATCCTGTTCGACGCGGATGGCCGGCGCATCCTGATCGACTGCGGCGCTTCTTCGCTGGTGGCGATGCGCGCGTTGGGCATCGACCCCAACAGCGTCGACCTGATCGTGCTCACGCACCTGCACGGCGACCATTGCGCCGGCGTGCCCTTCCTGCTGCTGGACGCGATGGCCGGTGCCCGGCGCAAGCGGCCGCTGCGGGTGGTGGGCCCGGCCGGCAGCGTGGTGCATCTGCAGCAGTTGTTCGGGCTGCTGTGGCCGGGCAGCGGCGGGTTGCGGCCGCGCTTCGACTATCGCTGCGACGAGCTGCCGCTCGCGCAGGCGAGTGAGCTGGATGGCGTGCTCGTCACGCCCTATGCCGCACTGCACACGCCCGAGACCTCGCCGACGATGGTGCGCGTGGCCTTTGGCGGCAAGGTGGTGGCCTACAGCGGCGACACCGAGTGGAGCGAGAACATCGTGCGCGTGGCCGACGGCGCCGACCTGCTGATCTGCGAGTGCAGCGCCTACGAGCGACCGCTGCGCACGCACATGAACTACCGCACCTGGCAAATGCATCGTGCGCGCGTGAACGCGCGCGCCGTGGTGCTGACGCACATGGATGGCGACATGCTGGCGAAGGCCGGCGAGGTGCCCGAGCGCTGCGCCAGCGACGGCCTGGTGATCGAGCTCTGAACACGCCCGAACGACCAGCCGCGCGCCGGCCGCGCGTGCCTCTTAGCTGGTGGCCGCCGCAGACGCCGGGGCGCGCAGCGCCAGCAGCGCTGTCAGCGCCGCCAGGCTGAGCGCCATCGTCAGCCACAGCGTGGCCGGGCCCCAGGCGTCCAGCGCCAGCCCGGCCAGGTAGGGCGCCAGCGCGGCGGTGAAGCGTGCCGGCAGGGTGATCCAGCCCTGGCGCGCGCCGTAGCCGCGCGCGCCGAACAGCATCAGCGGCAGCGTGCCGCGCACGATGGTGTTGATGCCGTTGCCCAGGCCGTGCAGCGTGGCGAAGGCCGGGGCCGCCGCCGGCCCCAGCGCCACCAGGGCCAGCACACCGAGCGGATGGCCGAGCGTGGCGACGCGCGCGCTGACCAGCGGATGCATGCGCCGCATCAGCCCCATCTCCAGCAGCCGGCCCACCACCTGCGCCGGGCCGATGAGCGCGCCGGCCAGCACCGCCAGCGCCAGCGTGGCACCGGCCAGCTGCAGCAGGCGCGGCAGGTGCGCCGCCATGGCATTGGTGATGAAGCCCATGGCCGCAAAGGTGAAGGCCAGCAGCCAGGGTGCATGGCGTGTCACGGCCGGCAGCGCCGGTGCGGGCGCGGGCGCGGCAGTTTCGCCAGCGGGCTCATCGCCGGCCGGGCCGGCGGCCGCCGCTGCCGGG
>JALHOU010000270.1 GCA_022842825.1 Rubrivivax sp. | reverse complement strand
GCCAGCGCCGCCACGATGAGGCCGAACTCCGAGTAGTTGGTGAGCGACAGCGTCGACAGCACGCTCGAACGGGTGCGCAGCCCGAAGCGCACCAGCACCGCGTAGTACAGCGCGCTCTTCAGCGGCAGCACCGCCAGCAGCAGCAGCGCCATGCCGACCATCGACAAGTTGGGCAGGGCGCCCAGGCCCACGCTGACGAAGAAGCCGACCAGGAACAACTCCTTGATGTGGAACAGCGACTTCGCCAGGCCCGCGGTGGCGGGGTGGGAGGCCAGCAGCATGCCCACGATCAGCGCCCCCAGGTCGCCCTTCACGCCGACGGCCTCGAACAGGCTGTAGCCCACGGCCAGGGACAGGAAGGCGCCATAGGGCACCTGCAGGTCGCCATGGCCGACGCGGTCGAGCATGAACCGCATCAGCTTGGCCGCCGGCCAGAGCAGGACCAGCGCGAATGCCCAGACCGTGGGCAGGCTGCCCGTCGAGGCGCTCAGGAAGATGACGGCAAAGACATCCTGCATGACCAGGATGCCGATGGCCACGCGGCCGTAGAAGGAGCCGAGCTCGCTGCGCTCTTCGAGCACCTTCACCGCGAACACCGTGCTCGAGAAGCTGAGCGCAAAACCCAGCAGCAGCATCACCCCCCAGCCCAGTTCGCTCGCGAGGGCCAGGCCGAGTGCCTTCAGCACGAACAACACGCCGGCGAACAGCAGCGTCGAGCCGACGATGTGCAGGCTGGAGGTGGCCCAGACTTCGGCGCGCAGCAGGGTGCGGATGTTCAGCTTCAGCCCGATGGTGAACAGCAGCAGCGTCACCCCGAGGTTGGCGAGGGTGTCGAGCGCGGGGCTGCGCTCGACGCCCATGGCGTTTAGCGCAAAACCGGCGGCCAGGAAGCCCACCAGCGGCGGCAGGCGCACCAGTTGCACGGCAAAGCCGGCGACAAACGCCAGCGCAATGATCAGTGGCTCCATACGCTCCCTGTGGCCCGTCCCGCTCCCGGGCAAATCCTACGGGATGCCGGCTCGCGGCCCGGCTGCCTCGCGTCGAGCCCCCGCTCGCGGCGGCGTGCCGCGGCTCAGGCGGCCAGCAGGGCCAGCACGGCGGCGGCCGTCTCGTCGGGCCGCTCCATCGGGAAGAGGTGCGAGCCGTCCATCCAGCGCCAGCGCGGCCCGGCGAGCCGGCGCACGAAGCCGAGCCCGAGTTGCCGGTTCTCCACCGAGCGCTTGCCGGCGATGAAGCCCACCGGGCAGCGCAGCGGGTGCCGCTTCAGCAGCGCCGGCACATGGTGCGGCAGGGTGTTGTAGATGCGCGTCTCGATCTCGCGCCGGAAGGCGAGCGTCACGCCAGCGCTGCCTGGCGCCTGTGCCCCGGCCTCTGGCTCGGCAGGTGCGGCCGGCGGTTCCGGCGCTGATGCCGCGGGGCGCGGTTCGGGCACGAAGCCGTGGCGCAGGTAGTCCTCGAGCACGCGCGCATCCCAGCGCGCGAAGGCCGGCTTGCCGGCGAAGTGCGCGCGCACCGCCTCCATCGAGGGCCAGTGCTCGCGCCGCCGCGCAGAAGCCCTGCCCGGGCCGCCCCGGTGGATGAGGCCGCTCATCTTGAGCAGCCCGAAGGCCGGCGCGCGCCAGCCCGAGACGATGGGCGCATCGAGCAGCACGATGCCGTTCACCAGGGCCGGCTTGCGGCTGGCGACGAGCAGGCTCAAGTAGCCGCCCATCGAGTGGCCCACCAGCGCCACGGGCCGCCCGCCGGCCTCGCGCTCGATGAAGGCGATGAGCTCGTCGCGCAGGTGCCGCCAGCCGTTGGTGACTGGCCAGGCCGGGTCGTGGCCGAGCGTCTGCGGGGCCAGTACGCGCCAGCCGGCGCGCCGCCAGGCCTCGAACAGCACGCCGTAGGTGCCACCCGGAAAGCTGTTGGCGTGGCAGAAGACGAGGGTGCGGCCGGCCTGGGAGGATCGAGGGGCCATCGTGGTTCGGTCGAATTCGGGAAGTGCCGGGCGCGGACATGGCCTCCCGGCCCAGGCAACGTCGCGAACCTCAGACGATGCGCTCGCCCGGGTGCGTGATCTTGCGCATCGGCTCGTGCCGGGCGCTCTTCACCATCAGCGGGTGCGCGGCGTCGCCGCCGTCCCAGCGCGGGTCGTCGATGCTCTCGAACACCTCGCGCAGGCGCTGGCCCCAGGTGCTGCGGATCATCTGGAAATACGGGTTGCCCTCGTCGATGCAGACATGCTCTTCGCTTGCGAACTGCCCCTCGCGGTAGACGAGCAGGTCCAGTGGCGGGCCGACGCTGAGGTTGGACTTGAGCGTGCTGTCCATCGACACCAGCGCGCACTTGGCCGCTTCGTCCAGGCCGGTGGCCGGCGTGAGCACGCGGTCGAGGATGGGTTTGCCGTACTTGCTCTCGCCGACCTGGAAGAAGCAGGTCTCGCGCGTCGCCTCGATGAAGTTGCCGGCGCTGTAGACGAGGAAGAGGCGCATCGCCTCGCCCCGGATCTGGCCGCCGAACACCATGCTCGCGTTGAAGTCGATGCCGGCCGCCTTCAGCGACGGCCCGTCCTGCTGGTGCACGCGCCGCACGGCGGCGCCGAGCACGCGGGCGGCGTCGAACATGCTTGTCGCGTTCCAGATCGTGATGGGCTCGTGGCCGGGCTCGGCGGCAGCGATCTTTTCCACCTGCAGCACCTCGCGCACGCTCTGGCTGATGCTCAGGTTGCCCGCCGAGAGCATGACCATGAAGCGCTCGCCGCGCTTCTCGTAGATCATCATCTTGCGGAAGGTGCTGATGGCGTCCAGGCCCGCGTTGGTGCGCGAGTCGGAAAGGAACACGAGGCCGGCGTTGAGCTTGATGCCGACGCAGTAGGTCATGGGGTGGGTGCTTCCGAAAGGTGGGTGGCGCCCAATCAGCTGTCACGCCGCCGAGCGCCGGGTCTTGTCTCCCGGCCACCACAGGCGCGGGAAAGTCCTGAGCGCCGATGCTACCGGGCTGCAGCGAGGCCGCCGGTGGCCGGGGCGCGCATTTGTCGCGGCGTGTGGCGCTCGATGCGGCGCTGCGTCCCGCGCCGACACGCCGAGGCGGTGTGTGGCGCTGCGGCGCGCGGCCGACACCCTCTGCTGCAGCGCGTTCACCCTGCGCTGCCTAGATTGCCTGCACCTCAGACCGGCGCTCGTGTTGTGCCGGCGTTCAACCTTCTCGCAGGAGTCTGTCCCATGAACTTTCGACTCAACCCGCTGCCGGCTGCCGCGCGCCTGGCCCTGGGGGCTGGTGCGCTGGCCGGTTCGCTGGGCACCGCGCCCGCGCCGGCCCTGGCGCAGGACCAGCGCATCGAGATCACCGGCTCGGCGATCCGGCGCCTCGACGCCGAGACGGCCTTGCCGGTGCAGATCCTGCGGCGCGAGGACATCGCCCGCACGGGGGTCGCCACCGTCGAGCAGCTGCTGCAGTCGCTGGCCTCGGTGTCCTCTCAGGGCGCCATCAACAACGCCACCGGCGCCGGCAATTCGACCTACGGCGTCTCTTCCGTGTCCCTGCGGGGCCTCGGCGAAGACCGCACGCTGGTGCTGGTGAACGGCCGCCGGCTGGCCGCCTTCGCGGGCGGCAACGGCGCCTCGGTCAACGTCAACGCGATCCCGCTGGCGGCGGTCGAGCGGGTCGAGGTGCTCAAGGACGGCGCTTCGAGCCTGTATGGCTCGGATGCGATCGCCGGGGTCGTCAACTTCATCCTCAGCAAGGACTTCAAGGGCTTCGAGATCGCCGGCACCTACAACCAGCCCACGCGCAGCGGTGGCGGCGACAGCCAGCGCGTGAGTCTCGTCGCCGGCTTCGGCGACCGCGCCCGCGACCGCTTCAATGCGACGGTCTCGCTGTCGCTGCACAAGGAGGCGGCACTGTTCGCCAAGGACCGTGATTTCGCGCGCACCGGCAACATCCCGCCGTTCGTCTCTGCCGCGGCCACCGGCCAGGGCAACATCGAAGGTGCCTACAACCCTGGCACCGGGGCGCCCTTCGACCCCGCCGCCGAGGGCACGATCGGCAACACCCCGGGGCGGCAGGCGGGCTTCGGCAACAGCCCGGGTACCGGGTTCGGCAATCCGCTCGCCGCGACCAACCAGTGCGAGCAGATCAACATGTACCGGGACGCGACGTTGACGAATCCCAACGGCAACCCCTTCTGCACCTTCGACAGCAACGCCTTTGTCGGGCTCGTGCCGAAGACCGAAGCGACGGCGCTGACCGGGAACTTCTCGTTCTCGTTCAGCGACAGCCTCGAAGGCTTCGCCGACTTCCTGTATTCGAAGAACGTGGTCACGCAACGTTTCCAGCCCAGCCCGCTGCGCCGCAGCTTCATGATCAGCGACGCGCTCTTTGCGCAGCAAGGGGTGGAGCCGGCGCTGATCATCCGGCCGACCAATCCCAACTACGCGATCGCTGCCAACTACCTGACGGCGCAGGGCGGCGCGGCCGCCGCCTTGGTGGGCCAGCCGCTGGCCGTCACGGCACGCGTCTTCGACTTCGGCGACCGCACATCGGAGGACACCTCGACACAGAGGCGGTTCTCGCTCGGCCTGCGCGGCTCGCTGGCCGGCCAGGACTGGGAGGTGGCCGCGACGCAGAACCAGAACAAGCTCTCCGGCACGGTGCCCGACGGCTACTTCTCGCAGGTGGCGTTCGCGCGCGTCGTGAACTCGCCGACCAGCGACTACAACCCGTGGTCGCTCACGCAGTCGGCGGCGTTCACCTCGGCGCTGGCGGCGGCAGGCGCCAAGTACACCGGCTCGTCGCTCGATGCCAAGAACGAGAGCACCTCGGTCGACGCGCGCGTCTCCGGCGAGCTCACCAGGCTGCCGGCGGGCGCGTTGCAGTACGCCGCCGGCGTGCAGGCGCGGCAGGAGTCGCTCGTGACCACGCCGAGCCCGGCTTTGGGCACCGGCGACATCGCCGGTCTCGGCGGCGCGACGCCGCCGGTGGACCGGGAGCGCAAGATCGGCTCGGCCTTCGGCGAGCTGAACATCCCCATCGTCAGGGGCCTCGAAGGCACGGTCGCGGCGCGCTACGACCGCTACAACGACGTCGGCAGTTCATCGACCTACAAGGGGTCGGTGCGCTACCAGCCGATGCGTGAAGTGCTGGTGCGCGGCTCGGTGGGCACGGGCTTTCGCGCGCCGACCTTGATCGACCTGTGGCAGCCGCAGACCCTGGGTACGTCGGAACAGTTCGATGACGACGGCCCGGGCGGCACCGGCCAGACCGACCTGCAGGTGAACTCCTTGACCGGCGGCAACCCGACCCTGAAGCCGGAGAAGTCGACGCAATCGTCGGTGGGTCTGGTGCTGCAGCCGCTGCGCGAGCTGTCGATCGGCATCGACTACTTCCAGTTCAAGGTCGAGGACATCATCTCGCTGCCTTCGGCGCAGGAGGTGGTGTCGCGCTTCCGCGCCGGCGACCCCGCCTTCGCCGGGCTGGTGACGCTGACGCCGGGCGGCAACGACATCGAGTCGATCATCCAGACGTTGCAGAACGTCGGCAGCGCGAAGGCGCGAGGCATCGACCTGGACGTGTCGTACCGCCTGCCGCTCGGCGGCAGCCGCCTGGACCTCGGCCTCTCGGGAACCTACTTCATCCAGTTCGACCAGACGAGCCCGGGCGGCGCGGTGTCGCGCAAGGTCGGCACCATCGTCGAGGGTGCCAACGGCGACCCGGTGCTGAGCACCAACAGCAGCGTCAACGACGGCGTCGTGCTGCGCTGGAAGCACTACCTGAGCGCCACCTGGTCGACCGGGTCGTGGGCAGTGACCTTCGCGCAGAACTACTACCACGGCTACCGCGACGGCAACGACCTCAACAACAACGAGCACCGCGTGCCGGCGCAGTCGATCTACGACGCGCAGGTGGCCTACACGGGCATCAAGAACCTGAAGGTGGCGCTGGGCGCGCGCAACCTGTTCGACAAGGATCCGCCGGTCTTCATCCCCACCAGCAACCAGTTCCAGGCCGGCTACGACATCACGCAGTACGACCCGCGCGGGCGCGTGGTCTACCTGAGCGCGTCCTTCCGGTTCTAGCCCCGCCGCCTGCGCCGCCTGCGCCGCCTGCGCCGCCTACGCCGCCTGAACCGCCTGCGCGCAGGCGACGTCCAGCGCGTAGCCGCTGCCGCGCACCGCCTGCACCTGCAGCTCGTGCACGCCTTCGTCGCGCAGGCGCTGACGCAGGCGGTGCACGTGCACGCGCAGGCTGCCGGTGTGCTGCCGCTCGTGCTGCGGCAGCGCGGCCTGCAGGTCCTCGGCGGGCACGATGTCGCCGGCCGCGGCCATCAGGCAGCGCAGCAGGGCCGCCTGCGCCTGCGTCAGGCGCACCATGCGCGTGCCGCAGGCCAGGCGCTGCTGTGCGATCTGCAGCGTCCAGCCGCCCGCCCGCAGGCCGCGCCCCGCCGCACCGGTGCCACCGGGCTGCTGGCTCTCGGCACC
>JALHOU010000269.1 GCA_022842825.1 Rubrivivax sp. | reverse complement strand
TCGGCCAGCGTGCGCGCGGGCCGGGCGAGCAGGGCCCGCGCCACGCGGCGCACGGTTTCGTGCTGTGCCGGCCGGTCGAGATACTCGACCGGCGACTTGCCGTCCACACGCGCCAGCAGCAGGCCGGGCAGCAGCGCGGCAGCGCGCTGCTCGAGCCCGGCCACGGGCTCCCAGTCCACGCCCTGCAGGTAGGCCTCGGCGAGCGCCGCGAAGCACGCCGCCAGGGCCGGGCGCGCCTGCGGCACCCACAGGCACTTGAGCAGCAGGTGGTTGAGGCAGAACGCGAGGTCGAAGGCCGGGTCGCCCCACCACGCGCACTCGGCGTCGAGCAGCACCGGCGCGGGGCCGTCGCCGCCCGTCGCGACGAGGATGTTCTTCGGGCTCACGTCGCCATGCACGAGGGCGCGCGCATGCGCCTGCGTCTGCGCCAGCAGCGCCTGAAGCTCCGGCGCGAGATCGGGGTGCCGCGCGGCCGTCGCGACGAGGTAGGGCTCCAGCCGGATGTCGAAGAAGATGCGGTCGGTGTCGAACAACGGCGCCAGTTCCGCGGCGCGCGCCGCCGAGTGGGCATGGATGCGCACCAGCGTGTGCCCGACGGCCCGCGCGGTGGCGGGCTCGGCCAGGCCTTGCTTCAGCTGCTCCTTCCACAGCGCGTGGCGCCCTGGCGGCAGGTACTCCATCACCAGCACGCCGAGCGCCGCGTGCTGGCCCAGCACGCGCGGCGCGGCGCCGGCCACGGCCGCCTGCGCCACGCGCATCCAGCGCGCCTCGTACTGGTTGCGCTCGATGGGCGCGCGCCAGTCGGCCGCCACGCGCAGGCGGCTGAGCGCGCGCTTGGCGCACACCGGGCCGCGGCGCGTGTCGATGCGCCAGATGTCGGAGGAGACGCCGCCCGTCAGCGCCTCGCCGGCGAGCACCTCGTCGGCCTCGGCGAGGCCCAGTTCGCGCAGCGCCTGCGCGAATTCGGCCGGCACGGCCGATCCGGGTTCGGAAGCCTCAGGCGGCATGCTCGATCTGCCCCTGGTGCTACACAGCCGGGGGCGCCGCCGGCTGATCAGCACGGGCCGACTCCGCCAGCTTCACCAGGCCGTGCAGCGCCTGGTTCATCGGCGTGGCGATGCCGAGCTCGGCGCCGCGCCGCGCCACGTGGCCGTTGAGGTGGTCGATCTCGGTGGGCTTGCCGCGGGCGAGGTCCTGCGCCGTGGACGAGAACTGCCCCGGCATCGCGGGGGCGATGCGCTCCATCGCCTCCAGCGCCTGGGCCAGCGGCAGATGGCGGCCTTCCGCCTCGGCCACGGCCACCACCTCGCGCACGACGGCGCGCTGCAGCTCGCGGATCTCGGGCAGCGCGACCATGCGGCCGTAAGGCACCTGCGCCAGCGCCGAGATGGCGTTGTAGGCGCAGTTCACCATCAGCTTGCTCCAGAGCTCGTCCATGACCGTTGGCGACACGCGCACCGGCACGCCCGCGGCGACGAAGAAGGCGGCCAGCGCCTGCAGCCGCGCCGCGTGGGCCGGGTCGGCGGCCTCGCCGGCGGTGAGCGGGCCGGCGACGAGATCGCCGCGCCCGAAGTGCCTGACCACGCCGGGCTCGGGCATCGCCGTGGCGACGTATACGACCGTCGGCACGACGGAGCGTCCCGCGCCGTGCACGTGCCGCGCGATGACCGGCGGGTTGTCGACGCCGTTCTGCAGGCTCAGCACGAGCGCGCGTTCGGCCAGCATCGGCGCCATCTCGCGCGCCACGGCCTCGGTGTCGGTCGACTTGACGCAGAAGAGCACGAGGTCGGCCTCGCGCACGGCGGCGAGGTCGGTGGTGCCGCGCAGGCGCACGGTCTCCGGCTTGCCTGCCATGTTGCCAGCCGCATTGCCAGCCATGTGCAGCTGCAGGCCATCGCGCTCGATGGCCTGCACGTGCGCGGCACGGCCGACCAGCGTCACGGCGTGGCCGGCGCGCGCGAGCATGGCACCGAAGAAGCTGCCGACGGCGCCGGCGCCGACGACCACGGTGTGGCGAAAGGTCTCGTTCATGCGGCGCTTTCCTTCTCGAAGGGTCAGGGACGACAGGCAGGCAACACGTGGTCGACGCCAGCCGGCGCTAGCGCTCGCCGGCGCGCGTGGACGGCTGCGGCGGCAGGTCGGCCAGGTGCGTGGCGTCGCCCCAGGTCTCGATCATCAGGGCGCCGTCCTTCCAGCGCAGCCGGTTGAGGCCGGTGTTGGGGATCTCGCAGGTGCGCAGGCCCTTGATGGGCTCGCCGCGCGCGGTGCGCCACAGCATGTCGAGCACGCCGCCGTGCGTGACCACCGCCAGGCGTCGCCCCGCGTGCGCCTCGGCGAGCTCGCGCACCGTGGCCAGCACGCGGGCGTGGAACTGGCGCAGGCTCTCGCCGCCGCCGGGCAGCGTGAAGTCGGCCTGGTGCTCGAGCCAACGCGCCCACAGGTCCGCGTGGCGGGCCTGAATGGTGGGCACGTCGAGGCCTTCGAGCACGCCGAAGTGCTGCTCGCGCAGGCCCTTGTGCAGGCCGGGCTGAAGGCGCCAGCGCGCGGCCAGCGGCGCGGCGGTTTCGCGCGTGCGCGTGAGGTCGCTTGCGAACAACGCGTCGTGAGGGTCGCCCGCCAGCCGGGCGCCCAGTCGCGCCGCCTGCTCCAGGCCGGTGGCGTTGAGCGGCACGTCGATCTGGCCCTGGAAGCGCTGCGCGCGGTTCCAGTCGGTCTCGCCGTGGCGGATGAAAAGCAACTCGGTCACGGGCGCCCGTTCATGGCACGCATCGGGCGCTCATTTGGCGCTCATTTGGCGAAAAGCTGCGAGCGGTCCTTGAACGACTTGAACTCCAGCGCATTGCCGGCGGGGTCGCGGAAGAACATCGTCGCCTGCTCGCCCACGAGGCCGGCGAAGCGGATATAGGGCTCGATGACGAACTTCATGCCGCCGGCCCGCAGCCGGTCGGCCAGGAGGTGGAAGTCGTCCCAGTCGAGCACGACACCGAAGTGCGGCACGGGCACCTCGTGGCCGTCGACCGGGTTGTGGTGCGCGCCCGCGGGCCGGGGCGCCAGGTGCGCGACGATCTGGTGGCCGAAGAGGTCGAAGTCGATCCACTCGTCGCTGCTGCGCCCCTCGGGGCAGCCGAGCAGGCCGCCGTAGAAGCGGCGCGCCGCGGCCAGGTCGTCGACGGGGAAGGCGAGGTGGAAGGGCGCGATGCCGGGCATGGATGGGGTGCGGGACGATCGTGGATGGGTCCCGCGAGCATAGCGGCAGGGCCGGGGCGGCGCTGTCACTTGCGGTCGGCCGGACGCAGGCCGGGCCTCTCTCGGCCCCGCCCCCCGCCCCCGGCCCGCTTCGCCCCCGCTTTCGTCTCCTCGTATGCTCGTCGCGCCGATGCATGAGAAGCCTCGATGAGCCCCGCCCGCGACAACGACGCCACCACCACCGCCGCTGCTACCACCGCCGCGCGGGCCACGCAGCGCCCGGCCGCCACGCTCCTCTTCCTGCCCGGCCTGGCCAATGACGCCGAGGTCTGGACCGACGTGCGCGCGGCCCTGCAGCGCATGGCAGCACCCGAGGTGCGGCCGTTGCTCGCGGGCGCGCAGGTCAGCGACGTGCACACCCGCCACCCAACGCTGCCGCGGATGGCGCAGGCGCTGCTCGAATTGCACCCCGGGCCGCTGGTGCTGGTGGGGCACTCGATGGGCGGCATGGTCGCGCTGCACACGGTGCGCCAGGCGCCCGCCAGGGTGGTGGGACTGGCGTTGCTGGGCACGACAGCCCGCGCGGATACGCCGGAGGTCGTGCAGTTGCGCCGCGACGCTTGCGCGCTCTTTGCGGCCGGCCGCATGGACGAGGTGCTGCGCGCGAACGTTGCCTTTGCCTTCCACCCCGAACAGGCCGCCGACAAGGCGATCGTGGCTCGCTACTTCGCCATCGTGCGGCGCGCCGGTGCCGGGCAGCTCATCGCCCAGAACCAGGCCGTGCTGGCGCGCGACGACGGCCGGCCACACCTGGCCGCCATCGACGCCCGCCACTGCCCGACCCTGGTGTTGTGCGGCGAGGCCGACGGGCTCACGCCCCCCGAGGTCTCGCGCGAAATCGCCGAGGCGGTGCCGGGCGCGTCGCTCGAGGTACTGCCGCGGTGCGGGCACATGCTGACGCTCGAGCAGCCGGCGGCAGTGGCGCAGGCACTGGCCTGCTGGCTCGGTGCTCTGGCGGCGGCGCCTGCACCGCGGGTCGGCACCTTCGGCCCGAAGCGCCGTCCGCCCCGATAGCGGCAGTTCCGCACGGCCCGCAACGCGCAATGCCAGCGCCACGCGGCGGTCGGCGCTTCACAGTGGTGCTTGTCGGCCGATAGTCAAAAGACCGGCCGGGCCTTCTCCGGCGTCGCCCGCCCATGCCCGCACCGCACCCACAGGCCCCCTTGCCGCACAGGCGCCCATTTCGATTGATGCACCACTTCGCGCTGGCGTGCCTTCTGGGGCTGGCCCTGGTCACCGCGTGCCTGATCGCCGTCTACGGCATGCTCAGCCGAGCCCAGATGGTCGAGCACGAGTCGCAGGCCAACGTCGACCTCACCACCTTGTTCGCCAATGCCGTGTGGGCCCGGCACCGCGCGGTGGTGCAGCAGGGTACCGAGGCCGACGCGCAGGGCATCCGCCAATGGTCCGGTCTGGCCGCGCTGGATGCCGATGTGCGCAGCAAGATGGGCCACTCCCGCGTGGCAAAGGTGAAGATCTACAACCTGGCCGGGCTCACGGTGTACTCCACCGACCCGCGACAGATCGGCGAAGACAAGGGCACCAACGCCGGCTTCCAGAGCGCGCGCGACGGCCGCGTGGCGAGCCAGGTGACCTTCCGCGAGAGGTTCGACGCGTTCGAGGGCGCGATCAGCAATCGCAGCCTGGTGTCCTCCTACGTGCCGGTGCGGCCTTCGCCGCAGGCGGCGCCCGAAGGGGTGTTCGAGGTCTATTCCGACGTCACCGCGCTGGTGGCGCAGCAGCGGCGCTCGCTCGCACAGATCGTGGCGGCGGTGCTCGGCACGCTGAGTGCGCTCTATGTCTTCCTGCATCTGGTGGTCCGCAAGGCCGACCGCGTCATCGCCAGCCAGGCGCGCGAGCGCGAGGAGCGCGAGGGGCAGGCGCGCCACCAGGCCAACCACGACACGCTCACCGGCCTGCCCAACCGCGCCTACTTCGGCGAGCGCTTGACCGAAGCGCTGGCGCAGACGACACGCCAGGGCCGCGGCGGCGCGTTGCTGTTCGTGGACCTGGACCGCTTCAAGATCGTCAACGACAGCCTCGGCCACGATGCCGGCGATGCGCTGCTCAAGTCGGTGGCCGAGCGCATCGGCGGGGTGCTGCGCGCCGGGGAGTTGCTGTTCCGCATGGGCGGCGACGAGTTCACGGTGATCCTGCCCGAGATCGCCGACCCGGCGGATGCCGCACACACCGCTCAGCGCATCGTGCGCCGCCTCTGCGAGCCGTTCCAGGTGCAAGGGCACGAGCTGCATGTGGGCGCTTCGGTGGGCATCGCGACCTTTCCCGGCGACGGCGCCGAACCCGAGACGCTGCTGAAGAATGCCGATGCGGCCATGTACACCGCCAAGCAGGCAGGCCGTGGCACGCACGCCTTCTACCTCCGCGAGATGAACCAGCGCGCGCTGCACCTGCTGACGCTGGAAGCGGCGCTGCAGCGCGCCGTGCGCGAGGGTGAGTTCACGCTGCACTACCAGCCGCGTGTGCACAGCGGCTCGCGCGCGGTGGTGGCGCTGGAAGCGCTGTTGCGCTGGCAGCGCCCGGGCACGGGGCTGGTGCCCCCGGGCGAATTCATCGGTGTCCTGGAAGACATGGGCCTCATGCCGCTCGTGGGCGAGTGGGTGCTGCGCACGGCCTGCGCGCAGGTCGTGCGCTGGCGAGACGAGGGGCAGCCGCGGCGCGTCTCGGTGAACGTCTCGCCGCTGCAGTTCCGCGCGCCCGACTTCGCCGCCGTGGTGGAACGCGCCCTGCGCGAGACCGGCGCGCCCGCCGCGTTGCTGGAGCTGGAACTCACCGAGTCGATGCTCATCAAGGATGCGGCCGGTGCGGCAGCCACCATCGCCGCCCTGCGCGCGCAGGGCCTGCGTGTCGCCATCGACGACTTCGGCACGGGCTACTCCTCGCTCGCCTACCTGCGCCAGTTCACGGTGGACACACTGAAGATCGACCGCAGCTTCGTCGGCGAGTTGGCGCACAGCGCACGTGACCGCGCCGTGGCCCGTGCCATCTGCGAACTGGCCCACGGGCTCGGCATCGCGGTGGTGGCCGAGGGCGTTGAAACGGAGGCGCAGGCGCAGTTCTTCGCCGGCCTGCCCTGCGGCGAGATGCAGGGCTATCTGTTCGCGCGGCCGATGCCGGTGGCGGCGCTGGAGCGGCTGCTGGGCGGGGCGGCCCCGGCCGTTCCAGCGGCTCTCGCGGCTGCAGCGGCCCCTGCGGCTGCAGCGGCCGCCGCG
>JALHOU010000268.1 GCA_022842825.1 Rubrivivax sp. | reverse complement strand
GTGTATTCGCTCGCCTTCGGCGACCAGCCGGCGCTCATCTGCGACCTCGTGGACTGGGCACGCACCTGCGGCTTCCCCGTGGTGGCCGCGGGCCGCGGGCACAAGTGGCTGCCCCACTTCGCGCAGAGCACGCCCGAGACGGTCTGGGGCCACTACGGCCTCACGCCCGAGCAGGCGGCGCGTGGCGGCTTGAACCCGAAGATGTTCAACAGCTTCCTCGACGGCAGCAAGCCCAGCATCGAGAGCGCCGCGGTGTCCAACGCCACCGGGCTGGCGGTGCCGAGCAACGGCCTGCTCTACCCGCCGGCGAGCGTGGCCGACATTCCGCACGTCACGCGCCCGAAGAGCGAAGGCGGCGTGCTCGAGAAGAAGGGCATGGTCGAGGTCATCTCCAGCCTGGAGCCCGACGGCCGCGTCATCCCCTACGACATCCGGATGGGCGTGTGGGTCACCGTCGAGGGCGAGACGGAGTACATCCGCAACTGCTTCGAGGAATACAACGCGCACACCGACCCGAGCGGCCGCTACTTCACGCTGTACAAGCGCTGGCACCTCATCGGGCTGGAGGTCGGCGTCTCGGTGGCGAGCGTGGCCTTGCGCGGCGAGCCCACGGGCGTGGCGACGGGCTGGAATGCCGATGTCGTCGCCACCGCCAAGCGCGACCTGCAGCCCGGCGAGATGCTCGACGGCGAAGGCGGCTACACCGTCTGGGGCAAGCTGCTGCCGGCCGCGGCCTCGCTGGCGGTGGGGGCGGGAGGCGCGAACCCCGGCGGCCTGCCGCTCGGCCTGGCCCACGAGGTCAAAATCACGCGGCCGGTCAAGCAGGGCCAGTGCCTGAGTTGGGACGATGTCGCCATCGACACGCGCACCGAGGCCTACCGCCTGCGCCGTGCGATGGAAGACCTGTTTGCCCCTGCCAGAACCCTCGCTGCCGCGCGCTGAAGGCGCGCCACGCGCCTCTGCCTCCCTGGCCACCCGGCTGCGCCAGCGCGCGGCCGGCTGGAGCCCCACCACGCGGGGCCTGCTGTGGACGGTGGGCGCGGGCCTCTTTTTCTGCCTGCTCAATGCGCTGATGCGCGCCCTGGCGCAGGCCGTCGACCCGATGCAGGCGCAGTTCCTGCGCTATGCGATGGGCCTGCTGGTCCTGCTGCCGCTGGTGCTGTGGCGCGGGCCGCGCAACTACCTGCCCAAGAGCATCAGCGGCCAGTTCTGGCGCGGCGGGCTCCACAGCGCCGGGCTGGTGCTGTGGTTCCTGGCGCTGCCCCGCATTCCGCTGGCCGACATGACGGCCATTGGCTTCACGACGCCGCTGTTCATCATGGTGGGTGCGTGGCTCTTCTTCGGCGAACCGATGCGCTGGGAACGCTGGCTGGCCACGGTGCTCGGTTTTGCCGGCGTGCTCATCGTCGTCGGCCCCCGCCTGGGCCTGGGCCAGGGCGGGGGCGAGCTCTGGCACCTGGTGATGCTCGCCAGCGCGCCGCTCTTCGCCGGCAGCTTCCTGATCACGAAAGCGCTGACACGGCACGAGACCGCCGGCGTGATCCTGCTTTGGCAGTCGATCACGGTGACGCTGTTCAGCCTGCCGCTGGCGCTCGTCTACTGGGGGCCGCTGACGCCGCTGCAGTGGGCCGGCTTCCTCGCCTGCGGCCTTCTCGGCAGCGCCGGCCACTACTGCCTCAACCGCGGCCTTGCGGCCGCCGACATCTCGGCCACGCAGTCGGCGAAGTTCCTCGACCTCATCTGGTCGGCCTTCTTCGGCTTCGCGTTCTTCGGCGACATTCCGACCGAGACAACGCTGCTGGGCGGCAGCGTCATCGCGGCGGCCACGCTGTGGGTGGCGCGGCGCGAGGGGCGGCGCGCCGCCGGCGGCGCGGGCTGACCCGCCCGGGGCGCGATACTTCGCTTCGCGCGGGGCCGGGCCGAGAGGGGCCCGAGGCGGCCCGACCACCCGAGACCCGAACAAGAAAGCCGAACCGCATGGACGCCTGGTACAGCGACCACCACCAAGCCCACCACGGCCAGAGCGAGCTCATCGGCGGCCGGCTGGTCACGGGTTTCGAGCTGCCGGTGCGTGCCGAGCGTGTGCTCGACGCGTTCCTCGAGGCCGGTGTGGGGCTCGTGCACACCCCGGCCGACGCCGGGCTGGCGCCGATCCTCGCCGTGCACGATGCCGACTACGTCGACTTCCTGCGCGGCGCCTGGGACGCCTGGCGCGCCATCGACCGTGCGCACCCGGCCCTGCCGATGATCTGGCATGCCGGCCTTGGGCTGCCAAAGGAGCGCCCGCGCCACATCGAAGGCCAGCTCGGCTACTACGCGATGGACGCCGGCGCCGCCATCGTCGCCGGCACCTGGACGGCCGCCTACTGGAGCGCCCAATGCGCGGTGGCCGCCGCCAACGCGCTGGTGCAGGACGGCGCGCCGGCCGCCTTCGCGATCTGCCGCCCGCCCGGCCATCACGCCACGGCGCGGGCGATGGGCGGCTACTGCTACCTCAACAACGCCGCCATCGCCGCGCAGCACCTGCGCGCGCTCGGCCAGCCGCGCGTGGCCGTGCTCGACATCGACTACCACCACGGCAACGGCACGCAGTCCATCTTCTGGCAGCGCGACGATGTCTTCTTCACCAGCCTGCACGCCGACCCGCACGACGACTACCCCTACTTCAGCGGCCACGCCAGCGAGCGCGGCGAAGGCGAGGGCCACGGCGCGACGCTGAACCTGCCACTGCCGGCCGGCACCGAGGCGCCGGAGTACCTGGCGGCACTGCAGCAGGCACTCGACGCGCTGGACGCGGCGGCCTGCACCGCCACCGTGGTGTCGCTGGGCGTGGACACGTTCGAGAAGGATCCGATCTCGCGCTTCCGGCTGCACGAGGAGGACTACTTCGAGATCGGCCGGCGGCTGAAGCGGCTGCCGCAGCCGGTGCTGTTCGTGTTCGAGGGCGGGTACGCTACCGACGAGGTGGGGCGCAACGCGGTGGCCGTGTTGCAGGGATTCGAATGGTCGAGCCAGCAGCCCCCGCAACCTCAATCGAACCGCGGCAACTCGAATCCGTAGAACACCGAGTCCCGCGTCGCCTTCACGAGCGGCCCCTTGCCGATCTCGACGCGCATCGCGCTCAGGCGCTCGTACGGCCGCCCTTCCACCTGGCCGGCGCCGGAGACGCAGCAAAGCAGCAGCAGCTGTTGCCCGCGCGGCAGCACAAGCTCGGCGCCGGCGGCCAGGCGCAGCTGGGTGATGGCGAGCCCGCGTTCGTTGAAGCGGCCGAGCGTGCGCAGCCACACGCCCTCGCGGCCGGGCATCGGCACCCAGGCAAAGCGCTCCGGATCCATCAGCACCGGTGTCGAGTACTGCGGCTTCACGTACTGGATCGGGCGCCGGTGCACATGCTCCCAGACCGCCTCGTAGCTGTCCTTGTCGTGCTTGATGCCCTGCGCGTCGTACCAGGTGAACATGCCGTCGTGGAACTCGCCCTTGCCGCGCAGCATGGCGATGCCCTCGCGCAGCTGGCGCCGGCTCATGAACCCCGAGCGTGAAGGCCCGCCCACCTGCAGCAGCAGCGTCAGACTGCGGCCCTCGCCCTGCTGCGTGTACTGCGTGCCTTCGCAGAAGTAACCCACCGTGCCGGCCTGCTGCACGAGCCCGGGCCCGAAGCCGAACGAGCCCTCGAGCACGACCCGCACCTGGTCGAAGTTGTGGCGGTGCGGCGCGGTGGCGTAGCCGCCGTTGACAGCCACCAGCTGCAGGCCGAAGTTGTCCGGCGCACCTTCGCGCCCCACCAGCAGGTCGTGGTAGGTGACGCCCTCGCGCGAGCCGTTGGCGCGCGGCGGTTCGAACCGCGGTGCATCCTGGAGCCGGACGAGTTGCATGAACACCCCGGTCCCCCGTCAGGCGCCGGCCAAGGCCCGACCACCCGAATCGGGGGTGGGGACGGCAGGACATGGCGAGGGGTTCGGGGTCGACATCCGCCGCGACATGGAGGTCGACATCAGGGGCTGGCTCATGGGGTTCGACGCTGTGCGCGTTGCGCTTTCCTGCGCCGGATTGTGCTTGCGCCGCGCGCCCCCGCAGCCCCCCCATCCCCTGGGGCAGAATGCCGCCCGCTGTGCGCCAGGCGATGAATACCACCGAGATCTTCCTCGTTGCGATGCTCGTGATCTTCACGGTGCCCTACCTCATCTGGCGCCTGGCGAAGACCGACTACTACGCGCCGCTGGTGGTGGTGCAGATCCTCACCGGCATCGCGCTCGGACCGGGCCTGCTCGGGGCCTGGCAGCCGGAGGTCTACGCCTTCGTCTTCACGCCGACCGTCATCCAGAGCCTGAACGGCATCGCCTGGTGGGCGGTGATGGTATTCGTGTGGATCGCCGGCATCGAGCTCGACCTGCACGAGGCCTGGAAGCACCGCGGCGAGAGCGCCGTCACCGCCGGCCTCGCACTCGGCGCGCCGCTCGTGCTGGGCGGCGCCGCCGCGCTCGTGCTGCTGGCGCAGCCGGGCTGGGTGGGGCCGGCGGCGCGGCCCTGGCAGTTCGTGCTCGGCATCGGCATGGCGTGCTCGGTGACGGCGCTGCCGATCCTCATGCTGCTCATGGAGAAGCTGGCGATCCTGCGCCAGCCGCTGGGCCAGCGCATCCTGCGTTATGCGAGCCTGGACGACATCGCCATCTGGGGCGTGCTCGCGCTCATCCTGATGGACTGGGAACGCGTGGGGCGGCAGGCCGCCTTCCTCGTCGCGTTCTTCGGCGTGGGCTACGCGTTCCGCCGGCTGATGCCGCGGCTGCCCGAGCGCGACCGCTGGCCGGTGGGGCTGATCTGGCTGGCGGCCTGCGGCCTGGGCGCTGACTGGGCCGGCCTGCACTTCATGGTCGGCGCCTTCCTCGCCGGCGCGGTGGTCGACAGCCACTGGTTCGACCGCGAGCGCATGGACCTTCTGCGCCACCACGTGCTGCTGGTGGTGATGCCGGTGTTCTTCCTCAGCACCGGCCTGCGCACCAACTGGCAGGTGGGCGGTGCGGCGGTGTTCCTCGCCGCCGCGCTGCTGCTCGTGGCGGCGGTGGCGGGCAAGCTCGCGGGCACGCACCTGGCGGCACGCGCACTCGGCTGGCCGCGCGGCGAGGCCTCGCTCGTGGGCTGGCTGCTGCAGACCAAGGCGCTGATCATGATCATCTTCGCCAACGTGCTGCTGGACAAGCAGCTCATCACCGCCGAGACCTTCACCGCGCTGCTGTTGATGGCGGTGGCGAGCACCATGCTCACGGTGCCGATGGTGACGCCGATGCTGCGCCGCGCAGGACACGACCGCGCCGGGCGCGCGAGCGACGATGCCCGCGCAGGGACCCGCACTTGAGCGGGCGAGGCGGCGCCACACGCCGCCCTCGCCTCATACTTCGCACCGTGAACCGGCGCGGGTAGGTCAAAGTTGCCGATCGGCGCGACCCGCGGGAGGATCCATGTCGACTCGTTGGCCCCTGCGCTGCCTGGCGCCCTTCATGCAGCGCGCGACGAGGCCCTTGCAGGCTATGGCGGGCGTGTTCGCCGCGGCCGCGCTGTGCGCCGGTTGCGGCGGCGGCAGCGACGACAGGCAGGCCATCGGGCCGCTCGCCGCGGGGGCCGGCACCTACTTCGCCATCGACTTCCTGAGCTCGGACGCGAGCTTCTACCGCCTGAACGAGTTCTCCGGCGAGACCGAGGTGCTGGTGGCTCACTCCGAGGGTGCCGGCGGCGCCTTCCGCTGCCCGGCCCTGGCGGCGCTGGACACGCGCGCCGACGGCATGGCACTGGCGGTGGCCAAGCGAAGCGCAGCACTCTACGAGGCCGACCCGCGCAACGGCCTGTGCCGCCTGGTGGCCGCCCTGCCGGAGATCATGGTCGCGCTGGCGGTCCGCGCCGACGGCCGCCTCTTCACGGTGTCGGCCACCCACAAGCTGTACCAGCTCGATGCGCAGGGGCGGGTTCTCGCCTTTGCCACGCTGCTGTGCGCCGCGGCCGCGCCCAGCTGCCCGGTGCGCGGCCTCGACTTCAGCCCCGCCGGCACGTTGCATGCGATCGTCGCGCCGGGCCAGTGGAGCCGTATCGACCCGGCGAGCGCGCAGCTCACCACGCTGCGCACGGGCGTGGGCCTGAGCGACGATTTCGACATCGACGCACAGGGCCAGGTGCGTGGCCTGGCCGGTGACGAGTTGCGCTTCTTCGATCTGGCCGGCAACCCGAACGGCCGCGCCGTCAACGTCTTCGGCGGCACGGCCTTCGCCACCGCCCTGGTGCACCGCTAGCCGCGGGCCCGGCTGCCGGCTCGCCCGCCTCAGGAGACCTCGCCATGCACAACCCGCTCCCGCCATGGTCCGCACCCCCCGGCCCGGCGCGCCGCTGCCTGGCCGGCCTGCTCGTCGTGGCCGTCGGGCTCCTGGCCGGCTGCGGCGGTGGCGAGGGCGACGCGCCACCGCCCACCGGCGGCCCGGACAGCCAGAGCGGCCGCGTGG
>JALHOU010000267.1 GCA_022842825.1 Rubrivivax sp. | reverse complement strand
GGGTTCGACTTGAAGAACTCGGCGTAGACGGCGTTCATGCGCCCGAACTCGTTCAGGTCCTTCATGAAGACGTTGGACATGACCACGTTGTCGTGGCTCATGCCCTGCGCCTTGAGCACCTCGCCGATGTAAGTGAGGACCAGGCGGGTCTGCTCCTCGATCGTCGTCCCTTCGATGGCGTTGCCGGCCTTGTTGAGCGGGATCACGCCCGAGAGGTAGTAGGTGTTGCCCGCCTGCACCATCTGCGAGTAGGGGCCGATGGCGGGGTACACGTTGGGCGTGCTGTGGATCGCCTTGCCGGTGCTGGCGCAGCCGGCTGACAGCGCCAGGGCACACGCCGAAAGCAGCGCGCAAAGGGGGCGCGTGGTCAGTGCCACTCCGAAGTTGTGCGGGAACGTGATTCGCATGGGGCTGTCCTCGTGAAGAAGGGGTTCGGGTCGGCGCCCCGCGGGGCGCGCTACATGTTACGGGACGCCGAGACCCGCCGAGCCGGGGAGGTGTACGCGCGGACGGCCGCGGAGGCCGCAGCCCACTGCGGCCGCCGCCGCCGCCGCGTGGCCGGTGTCAAGCCGCTGCGCTGGCCAGCACGCGGTTGAGGGTGATGCTGGGCCGCATCACCGCCTTCACCTTGGCGTCGTCGGCCTTGTAGTAGCCGCCGATGTCCACGGGCTTGCCCTGCACCGCCTTGAGCTCGGCGACGATGGCCGCCTCGTTGTCCGTGAGCGCCTTGGCCAGCGGTGCGAAGTGCGCCGCCAGAGCCGGATCGTCCTTCTGCGCGGCCAGCGCCTGCGCCCAGTACATGGCGAGATAGAACTGGCTGCCCCGGTTGTCGAGCTCGCCGGTCCTGGGCGAGGGCGACTTGCGGTTGTCCAGCAGCTTGCCGGTGGCCGCGTCGAGCGTCGCGGCCAGCACCTTGGCCTTCGCGTTGCCGGTCTTCAGGCCCAGGTCCTCGAGGCTCACGGCCAGCGCGAGGAACTCGCCCAGCGAGTCCCAGCGCAGGTGGTTCTCCTCGACGAGTTGCTGCACGTGCTTGGGCGCCGAGCCGCCGGCGCCGGTTTCGTACATGCCTCCGCCGGCCATCAGCGGCACGATCGACAGCATCTTGGCGCTGGTGCCCAGCTCCATGATGGGGAACAGGTCGGTGAGGTAGTCGCGCAGGATGTTGCCGGTGACGCTGATGGTGTCCAGCCCGCGCACCACGCGCTCGAGCGTGAAGCGCATCGCGCGCACCTGGCTCATGATCTGGATGTCGAGGCCGCTCGTGTCGTGGTCCTGGAGGCAGCGGCGGACCTTCTTGATGACCTCGTTCTCGTGCGGGCGGTAGGGGTCGAGCCAGAACACGGCCGGCATGCCCGAATGGCGGGCGCGCGCGACGGCCAGCTTGACCCAGTCGCGGATGGCGGCGTCCTTGACCTGGCACATGCGCCAGATGTCGCCTGCCTCGACGTTCTGGCTCAGCAGCACCTCGCCGGTGGCGAGGTCGGTGATGTTGGCCACGCCGTCCTCCGGGATCTCGAAGGTCTTGTCGTGCGAGCCGTACTCCTCGGCCTGCTGCGCCATCAGGCCCACGTTGGGGACGGTGCCCATGGTCCGCGGGTCGAAGTTGCCGTGCCACTTGCAGAAGTTGATCATCTCCTGGTAGATGCGGGCGAAGGTGCTCTCGGGCATGACCGCCTTCACGTCCTTCATGCGGCCGTCGGCACCGTACATCTTGCCGCCGCTGCGGATCATGGCCGGCATCGACGCGTCGACGATCACGTCGTTGGGCGAGTGGAAGTTGGTGATGCCCTTGGCCGAGTCCACCATCGCCAGCTCGGGGCGGTGCTCGTGGCAGGCGTGGATGTCGCGCATCACCTCGTCGCGCTGCGACTGCGGCAGCTTGGCGATCTTGTCGAGCAGGTTCACCATGCCGTTGTTGACGTTCACGCCCAGCTCCTCGAAGAGCCTGGCGTGCTTGGTGAAGGCGTCCTCGTAGAAGATGCGCACGCAGTGGCCGAAGACGATGGGGTGCGAAACCTTCATCATCGTGGCCTTGACGTGCAGCGAGAACATCACGCCGTACTTGCGCGCGTCCTCGATCTCGCGCTTGTAGAACTCGCACAGCGCCTTCTTGCTCATGAACATGCTGTCGATCACCTCGCCGGCGAGCAGCGAGACCTTGGGCTTGAGCACCAGCGTCTTGCCGCTTTGGGTGATCAGCTCCATCTTCACGTCGCGCGCGTGGTCCAGCGTCATCGACTTCTCGCCGTGGTAGAAGTCGCCGTGGTGCATGTGCGAGACGTGCGTGCGCGAGGCCTGCGCCCACTCGCCCATGCTGTGCGGGTTCTTGCGTGCGTACTCCTTCACTGCCTTGGGCGCGCGGCGGTCGGAGTTGCCCTCGCGCAGCACCGGGTTCACCGCCGAGCCGATGCACTTGCCGTAACGGGCGCGGATGGCCTTCTCGTCGTCGGTCTTCGGGTCTTCGGGGTAGTCCGGAATCGCATAGCCCTTGGCCTGCAGCTCGCGTACGCAGGCGATCAGCTGCGCCACCGACGCGCTGATGTTGGGCAGCTTGATGATGTTGGCGTCGGGCTCGAGCGTCTTCCGGCCCAGCTCCGCGAGCGTGTCCGGCACGCGCTGCGCCGGCGTCAGGCGCTCCGGGAAGGCCGCCAGCACCCGTGCCGCCACCGAGATGTCACCCTTCTCGATGCGGATGCCCGCCGGCTTGGTGAAGGCCCGGATGACGGGCAGGAAGGCGCAGGTGGCCAGCAGGGGCGCCTCGTCGGTGAGGGTGTAGATGATGGTGGGCGGCTGGGCGCTCATGGGGGTCGGTCTCCTGGGAGGGGTCTTGGTGAGGTTCGCGTTGCCTTGTGGTGGCGGTCCCGGCGGCGCGGGCCAAGGTTAACGGTACCCCTGACCGATGCCGCGCGCGATACCGGAGGATTCGGCCGCAAGTTGACGGAAGCCTGACGGCCGCCGCGTCGGCCCTGGGTACCGCCGTGCCCACTGCGGGCCCACGCGGTTTCACGACACGACGAAAGCGGCCGCCGCCGTGGCGATGAGCTCGCCTTCGTCGTTGTGCAGGGCCATCTGCGTCGAGCCGATGCGACCGCCCAGGCGCGTGACCTGGGCCGCGGCCTCGAAGTGGCGGCCGAGGCCCTGGCGCAGGAAGTCGACGCGCAGGTCGATGGTGCCCATGCGGGCGAAGCGGTGCATCACCTGCATCGCGCTTTCGCCGGGGTGCCGCTCGGCGATGGCCACCATCAGTGCCAGGCCGGCCATGGCGTCCAGCACCGAGGAGATCACGCCGCCGTGCAGCCGGCCGTAGGTGAAGTGCCCGACCAGCTCGGGCTTCATCTCGAAGCGGCCGCGCACGTCGCCCGGCTGCAGCGAGAGGATCTTCAGCCCGAGCAGCTGGTTGAAGCTGATGTGCTGCTCGAACATCTCGCGCAGGCTGCGCTCGAAGCGCGCCTGCTCCTCGGCGTTGCGCGGTGCGCCCGCCGCCGTGCTCATGGGACGACCCAACGCAGCGCGTTGCGTTGCAAGAGGGCCCGGCGGCGGTACGGCTCGCTCATGCCAGCGCCGGTGCTTCCTTCAAACCGAGCCGCGCGCGCGCCTCGGCGGGGCTGGCGATCTCGCGCCCACAGTCGCGCGCCACGCGGGCCAGCGCCTCGATGAGCGGGCCGTTGCCGCGGGCGCGTTCGCCGCCGGGCAGGTAGAAGGTGTCCTCCAGTCCGGTGCGCAGCATGCCGCCGAGCTCGGCCGTTCTGCGGTGCACGGGCCAGATCTCGGCGCGGCCGATGAGGGTGGTCTGCCACACCGCGTCCTTGGGTGCGTAGCGCGGCAGCAGGGCCAGCAGGTCGGGGTCGCAGGGCATGCCGCTCGCCACGCCCATGACGAAATTGACCTCGGGCACGCCGGTGAACATGCCGGCCTTGAGGTACATGCCCACGCTCCTGACGATGCCGACGTCGAAGCACTCGAACTCCGGGTGCGTGTCGGTCGCGGCCATGGCGTCGAGCATCTGCTTGATCTTGGCCACCGGGTTGTCGAAGACCATCGGCGGCCAGGCCCAGGTGCCGTCTTCCCTGATCTTGAGGTAGTTGAGGCTGCCGGCGTTGCAGGCTGCGGCCTCAGGCTTGACGCGCTGGATGCAGGCGATGGGGCCGGAGACGTCCTTGCCCACGACGCCGGTGGTGAGGTTGATGATGACCCCCGGGCAGGCGGCGCGGATGGCGTTGACCACCGCCTCGGCCACGTCCGGGTCCCAGCTCGGCATGTGCCCCATGCCCGGCTCCTGCGAGCGCAGGTGCACGTGCATGATGCTGGCGCCCGCATTGAAGGCGTCGCGCGCCTCGGCGGCCATCTGCACGGGCGTCACCGGTACAGGGTGCTGCCGAGGGTCGGTGAGCACGCCGGTGAGCGAGCAGGTGAGGATGGCCTTGTCGCGGTTCGCAGAGCCACTCTGGGGACTCGGGGCAGTCATGGGGCGATCTCCAGTTCGACGAGCACGGCGCCGGCGGCGACCGGGGCCTTGGGTTGGGTGTGCACGGCCTTCACGGTGCCGGCGGCGCCGGCGGTGAGCCACATCTCCATCTTCATCGCCTCGACGCAGACGAGCTGCTGGCCGGCCACCACGGCCTGGCCCACCGCCACGCTCACGTGGGCCACCACGCCGGCCACTGGGGCGCGTGCGCGGCGCGGGTCGGTGGCGGCATCGGTGGCCGGGTAGGGCGAGACCTCGGTGAAGCAGTGGATGGCGCCTTCGAGCGCCAGTTGCAGCGAGCCTTCGTCGGCGCTCACCGCATGCAGGCGGCGCCGCACGCCGTCGACCGTGCAACGCAAGGTGCTGCCCTCGTGCGAGTCGATCTGCACACCTTCGGGCGGCGCGCGCAGCGTGCGCTTCTCGCCACTGCTCTGCAGCGTGAGGTCGAAGCGCGCCACGCTGGCCGGGCGAACGTTCGTGGTGCCGTTCGAGGCGCCGTTCGGAGCGCCGTTCGAAGCGCCGCTGGAGGCCCTGGCCGACAGCGCGGCGGCGATGCGCCAGGCTTCATCGGGTGGAGCCTGGCGCACGAGCAGTGGCTCGCCGGCGTCCTTCCACTCGTCGAGTAGCGTCGTCGTCATCGTCGCCGCTGCGAAACGCGGGTGGTTGACGAGGTCGCGCAGGAAGCGGCCGTTGTTCACCGGGCCGAAGAGCGGCACCTCTTCCAGCGCGCGCGTGAGGCGGCGAACGGCATCGGCGCGGTCGCGGCCGTGCGCGATGAACTTGGCCACCATGGCGTCGTAGTAGGGCGTCACCTCGCCGCCGGCAGCGATGCCGTGGTCGATGCGGATGCCGCTGCCGGCGGCCGGCTCAGGCAACCAGCCGGTGATGCGGCCGGTCTGCGGCTTCCAGCCGTCGTACGGGTCCTCGGCGTAAAGCCGCGCCTCGATGGCGTGCCCGCTGAAGCGGATGTCGGCCTGCAACCCGGGCACCAGATTCGTCAGCGGCTCGCCTGCGGCCACGCGCAACTGCCACTCCACGAGGTCGAAGCCGGTGATGCATTCGGTGACCGGATGCTCCACCTGCAGCCGCGTGTTCATCTCGAGGAAGTAGTGCTTCAGTTGCGCATCGACGATGAACTCGACCGTGCCGGCGCCGCGGTAGCCCACCGCGAGCGCAGCGGCCACGGCGTCGCGGCCCATGGCCTCGCGCATCGCGGGGCTGACGACAGGTGAGGGCGCCTCTTCGATCACCTTCTGGCGGCGGCGCTGCGCGGTGCAGTCGCGCTCGCCGAGGTGCACGGCGTTCCCGTGCGCATCGGCGAAGACCTGGATCTCGATGTGGCGGCCGCCTTCGATGAGGCGCTCGAGCATCAGCGTGCCGTCGCCGAAGGCGCTTTGCGCTTCGCGGCGCGCGCCGGCCAGGGCGTCGGGCAGGGTCGCGAGGTCGTGCACGAGACGCATGCCGCGGCCGCCGCCGCCAGCCACGGCCTTCACGAGCAGAGGCGTGCCGAGCTTGCGGGCCTCGGCCGCGAGGCGCGCGTCGCTCTGGTCTTCGCCGAGGTAGCCGGGCGCACACGGCACGCCGGCCTCGTGCATGCGGCGTTTGGCGGCTGCCTTGTCGCCCATCGCCGAGATGGCCTCGGGGGGCGGGCCGATGAAGACGAGGCCGGCCTCGGCGCAGGCGCGCGCGAAGTCGGCCCGCTCGCTGAGGAAGCCGTAGCCTGGGTGGACGGCTTCGGCGCCCGTCTTGCGCGCCGCTTCGAGCAGCGCGGCGATGTTCAGGTACGAGTCCGCGGCCGCCGGCGGGCCGATGCGCACCGCCTCGTCGGCGAGCGCCACGTGCGGCGCGGCAGCGTCGGCATCGCTGAACACGGCCACGGTGCGATAGCCCAGCCGGTGCGCCGTGCGCATCACGCGGCAGGCGATCTCGCCGCGATTGGCAATGAGGATCTTGCGGAAGCTCACGACTTGGCGGCCCCTTCTGAGGCCCCCTCCGCGGCAGCCTTTTGCGGCGTCTCCTCG
>JALHOU010000266.1 GCA_022842825.1 Rubrivivax sp. | reverse complement strand
ACACGCAACGGCCTCGAAGACAGCAGCCAGCACAGCGGCCTGAAGTTCCTGGCCGCGGTGAACGGTGCCTGCGCCGGCGGTGGCTACGAGCTCGCGCTCGCCTGCGACGAGATCCTGCTCGTCGACGACCGCAACAGCGCCGTCAGCCTGCCCGAGGTGCCGCTGCTCGGCGTGCTGCCCGGCACCGGCGGCCTCACGCGCGTCACCGACAAGCGTCACGTGCGGCACGACCTCGCCGACATCTTCTGCACCACCACCGAAGGCGTGCGCGGCCAGAAGGCCAAGGACTGGCGCCTCGTGGACGACATCGCCAAGCCGGCGCAGTTCGCAGCGCGGGTTCAGGAACGTGCGCTCGAACTGGCGAAACAGAGCGACCGCCCCGCGGGCGCCCAGGGCGTGATGCTGACGCCCCTGCAGCGCACCATCGAGCCCGACGCGCTGCGCTACACGCACGTCACGGTCGAGATCGACCGCGCCCGCCGCGTCGCCACGTTCACCGTCAAGGCCCCGGCCTCGGCCGCGCAGCCGCAGGACGTCGCTGCCATCGTGGCCGCCGGTGCCGCCTGGTACCCGCTCGTGATGGCACGCGAGCTCGAGGACGCCATCCTCTCGATGCGCACCAACGAGCTCGAGATCGGCACCTGGCTGCTCAAGACCCAGGGCGACGCGGCCGCCGTGCTCGCGATGGACCAGGTGCTGCTGGCCCACAAGGACCACTGGTTCGTGCGCGAAACCATCGGCCTCCTGCGCCGCACCTTCAGCCGCCTGGACGTGAGCAGCCGCAGCCTCTTTGCGCTGATCGAGCCCGGCTCGTGCTTCGCCGGCACCCTGCTCGAACTCGCACTCGCCTGTGACCGCAGCTACCACCTGGCGCTGCCCGACGATGCCGCCAAGGCGCCGAAGATCACCGTCGCCGACACGAACTTCGGGCTGTACCCGATGGTCACCGGCCAGAGCCGTCTCGGCCGCCGCTTCTACGACGAGCAGCCGGCGCTCGACGCCGTGCGCGCCAAGGCCGGGCAGCCGCTCGACGCCGATGCGGCACTCAAGGTCGGCCTCGTCACGAGCGCCCCCGACGACATCGACTGGGCCGACGAGACACGCATCGCCATCGAGGAGCGCGTGGCGATGAGCCCCGACGCCCTCACCGGCATGGAAGCCAACCTGCGCTTCAACGGCCCCGAGAACATGTTCACCCGCGTCTTCGGCCGCCTCACCGCCTGGCAGAACTGGATCTTCCAGCGGCCCAACGCCGTCGGCGAGAAGGGCGCGCTCAAGGTCTACGGCAAGGGCGACAAGGCCGCCTTCGACTGGCACAGAGTCTGACCCCCCGAAGCGGCCTGGCGGCCGCCTCCCCCCGAGGGGGCACCGCGAGCGGCCCGGCAGAGCCGGTTCCGCCGCGGTCGCCGGGCTGAACTGCGACACCACCACGGCTACTTCGATTTGGAGACTGCAATGAGCACCATCAACTACAGCGAGAAGATCCCCAACAACGTCAACCTCAGCGAAGACCGCACGCTGCAGCGCGCGCTCGAACAGTGGCAGCCCAACTACCTGAGCTGGTGGAACGACATGGGCCCCGACGGCAGCCAGAACTTCGATGTCTACCTGCGCACCGCGGTGAGCGTCGACCCGCAGGGCTGGGCCCAGTTCGGGCACGTGAAGATGCCCGACTACCGCTGGGGCATCTTCCTGAACCCGGGCGACAAGGACCGCAAGATCCACTTCGGCGACCACAAGGGCGAGGCCGCCTGGCAGGACGTGCCCGGCGAGTACCGCGCCAACCTGCGCCGCATCATCGTCACGCAGGGCGACACCGAGCCCGCGAGCGTCGAGCAGCAACGCCACCTCGGCCTCACCGCGCCCAGCCAGTACGACCTGCGCAACCTGTTCCAGGTCAACGTCGAGGAAGGCCGGCACCTGTGGGCCATGGTCTACCTGCTGCACAAGTACTTCGGCCGCGACGGCCGCGAGGAAGGCGAGGCGCTGCTCGAGCGCCGCAGCGGCCAGGAGGACAACCCGCGCATCCTGCAGGCCTTCAACGAGAAGACGCCCGACTGGCTCGCCTTCTTCATGTTCACCTACTTCACCGACCGCGACGGCAAGTTCCAGCTCTGCGCGCTGGCCGAGAGCAGCTTCGACCCGCTCGCGCGCACGACCAAGTTCATGCTCACGGAAGAAGCGCACCACATGTTCGTGGGGGAAAGCGGCGTCTCTCGCGTCATCCAGCGCACCTGCGCGGCGATGAACGAGTTGAAGACCGACGACCCCAAGCGCCTGCGCGAGGCCGGCGTCATCGACCTGCCGACGCTGCAGCGCTACCTGAACTTCCACTTCAGCGTCACCATCGACCTCTTTGGCGCCGACGAGAGCAGCAACGCCGCCACCTTCTACAGCACCGGCCTCAAGGGCCGCTACGAAGAAGGCAAGCGCGCCGACGACCACCAGCTGCGCGGCCAGACCTACCGCGTGCTGCAGGCCAAGGACGGCGGCCTGTTCGAGAAGGAGGTGCCGATGCTCAACGCGCTGAACGAAGTGCTGCGCGACGACTACATCAAGGACAGCATCGCCGGCATCGAGCGCTGGAACAAGGTCATCGAGAAGGCCGGCATCCCGTTCCGCCTGAAGGCGCCGCACAAGGCCTTCCATCGCAACATCGGCGGCCTCGCGGGCCTCAAGGTCTCGCCCGAAGGCCATGTGGTGAGCGAGGCCGAGTGGGCCGCCAAGGTCGACCAGTGGCTGCCCAGCGCTTCGGACCGCGCCTTCGTCGCCGGCCTCATGGGCCGCGTCGTGCAACCGGGGAAGTTCGCCAACTGGATCGCGCCGCCGGCACTCGGCATCAACCGCCAGCCGGTGGACTTCGAGTACGTGCGCTTCGCCTGAGCCACGCCTGAAATAGCATCATCGCTGTCTGCCGGCAGCTTGGAGGGGGCCCGACGAGGCCCCCTTCGTTCAACCGGCAGCCCGAACCGCCCAGGAGACGACCCATGGACATGGCCGACAGCGCCGTGATCAAGCAGCATCTCATCGACCCCGAGATCTGCATCCGCTGCAACACCTGCGAGTCGATCTGCCCGGTGCAGGCCATCACGCACGACTCGCGCAATTACGTCGTCGACGCGGGCAAGTGCAACCTGTGCATGGACTGCGTCTCGCCGTGCCCCACGGGCAGCATCGACAACTGGCGCAACATGCCGCGCCTGCGCGCCTACACCGTCGAGGAGCAGCTCGGCTGGGACAGCCTGCCCGCCGAGCTGAGCGCCGAGCAGCTGGCCGAGGCCGGCGTCGAAGCCGGTGACGTGCCCGCGGCCAGCGCCCCGGTCTCTGCGAGCGCCCCCACGCTCGAGGTGGCGGCCACGCCCTTCCAGAGCGCCCAGTACGGCGCGACGGTGCCGCCCTGGTCGGCGGCGCATGCCTACACCAACCTGTACGGCCCGAAGTCCGCCGAGAAATCCATCGTCGCCACGGTCACCGGCAACGTGCGCGTCACCGAGGTCGGCAAGCAGATCGGCAGCGACTACGACACGCACCACGTCGTGCTCGACTTCGGCACCATGCCCTTCCCGGTACTCGAGGGCCAGAGCATCGGCATCGTGCCGCCCGGCACCGACGCAAACGGCCGGCCGCACCACGCCCGCCAGTACAGCATCGCGAGCCCACGCAACGGCGAGCGCCCGGGCTACAACAACCTCTCGCTCACCATCAAGCGCGTGCTCGAGGACCACCAGGGCAACGCGGTTCGCGGCGTGGCCAGCAACTACATGTGCGACCTGAAGGTCGGCGACAAGGTGCAGGTGATCGGCCCGTTCGGCGCCAGCTTCCTGATGCCCAACCACCCGAAGAGCCACATCGTCATGATCTGCACCGGCACCGGCAGCGCGCCGATGCGCGCCATGACCGAGTGGCGCCGGCGCCTGCGCGCCAGCGGCAAGTTCGAGGGCGGCAAGCTGATGCTCTTCTTCGGCGCCCGCACGAAGGAGGAGTTGCCCTACTTCGGCCCGCTGCAGAACCTGCCCAAGGACTTCATCGACATCAGCTTCGCCTTCAGCCGCGCGAAGGGCGAGCCCAAGACCTATGTGCAGGACCGCCTGCGCGAGCGCGGCCCCGACGTCGCCGCGCTGCTGAAGGACCCGAACGCGTGCTTCTACGTCTGCGGCCTCAAGGCCATGGAGGAAGGCGTCGTGCTGGCGCTGCGCGACGTGGCGCATGCGGCCGGCCTCGACTGGGAGGCCATCGGCGCTGCGCTCAAGCGCGAGGGCCGGCTGCACCTGGAAACCTACTGATTCCACCGGCACCGGGCCGCCCGCCCCGGGCCCACGAGACCGAACGGCCCAACGGCCCACGGCGAAGGAGACGCTGCGATGAGCCTCACGTCGAACAAGACCTACGAAACGCTGCGCGTCGAATCGCGCAGCCCGGGCGTCGCCTGCGTCACGATGGCCCGCCCGGCTGTCTTCAACGCCTTTGACGAGGCGATGATCGGCGAGCTCGATGCCGCCTTCGCAGCGCTGGAAGCCGACCCCGCGGTGCGCGTCATCGTGCTCGCCGGCGAAGGCAAGCACTTCAGCGCCGGCGCCGACCTGCAATGGATGCAGCGCGCCAGCCAGGCCACGCTCGAATGGAACGTGGCCGATGCGCGGCGATTCGCTGGCATGCTCGGCCGCATCGAGGCCTGCCCCAAGCCGACGGTGGCGCGCGTGCACGGCGCGGCGCTGGGCGGCGGCATCGGCCTCGCCGCGGCGTGCGACATCGCCATCGCCTCCGACAACGCCAGCTTTGCCGTCAGCGAGGCGAAGTTCGGGATCCTGCCTTCGGTCATCGGCCCCTACATCACGAACGCCGTGGGCAAGCGGCAGGCCAAGCGCCTGGCCCTCACCACCGAGCGCATCGGCGCCACCGAGGCGCTCGAGATGGGCCTCGTGCAGCGCGTCGTCGTGCCCGAGCAGCTCGACGCGGCCATCGACGAGGTGGTGCAGAACCTGCTCGTCGGCGGCCCGAACGCGCACCGCGAGATCAAGCAGCTCTTCGCGCAGCTGCACCAGGGCCCCGTCACCGCCGAGGTGCGCGAGCTCACGGCGCAGACCATCGCGCGCGTGCGCGGCACGACGGAGGCGCGCGAGGGCTTTGCCGCCTTCCTCGGCAAGCGGCCCGCGCCGTGGATCACGCCCCCGGGCGACAAGGAATGAACATGCCCGACTTGCGCAACGCGCCGGTGCTCGTGGTGGGCGCCGGCATCATGGGCGCCGGCATCGCCCAGGTGGCGGCGCAGGCCGGCCACGCGGTGAAGCTCTTCGACACGCGCGAGGGCGCGGCGGCCGAGGCGAAAGCGAAGCTCGCCGCCACCCTCGACGGCCTCGTCGCCAAGGGCAAGCTGGCGGCCGAAGCAGCCACCGCCGCGGTCGCGCGCATCGAGCCCATCACCGCGCTCGAGCAGGCCGCTTCGGTGTCACTGGTGGTCGAGGCCGTGGTCGAGCGCCTGGAGGTCAAGCGCAGCCTCTTCAAGCAGCTCGAGGCCCTGGTCGGCCCGCACTGCATCCTCGCCACCAACACCTCGTCGATCTCGGTCACTGCCATCGCCAACGGCCTCGCCCACCCCGGCCGGCTCGTCGGCATGCACTTCTTCAACCCCGTGCCGCTGATGAAGCTGGTGGAGGTGGTCTCGGGCCTGCAGACCGATGCCGCCGTCGCCGAGGCGATCGTCGAGCTCAGCCGCGCCTGGGGCAAGGTGCCGGTGCACGCGAAGAGTACACCCGGCTTCATCGTCAACCGCATCGCCCGCCCCTACTACGCCGAGACGCTGGCCCTGCTGCTCGAGCAGGCGGCCGCACCACCGGTGCTCGATGCCTGCCTCAAGGCCGCGGGTTTCCGCATGGGGCCGTGCGAACTGATGGACCTGATCGGCCACGACACCAACTTCGCCGTCACGCAGTCGGTGTACGAGGCCAACTTCTTCGACAAGCGCTACGTGCCCTCGCTCGTGCAGCGCGAGATGGTCGATGGCGGCCTGCTCGGCCGCAAGAGCGGCCGCGGCTTCTACCGTTACGGCAAGGACGCCGCGGCACCCGCGCTGCCGGTGGCCCTGCACGACGCGCCGGCCACCGCGCACGAGGTCACGGTGCACGGCAGCGGCGCCCTCGCCGACATGCTCGAAGCCGCGGCCACCCGGGCGCTGGCCGCCCAGGGCTGGGGCCCGGCGCGCGACCGCGAGAGCTCGTGGACGGGCCTGCGCATCGACGGCGCCCGCCTCGTGCTCACCGACGGCCGCACCGCGCAGCAGCTGAGCCAGACGATGAGCGTGGCCGACGTGGCGGTGTTCGACCGGCCGCTGGTGGTGCCGGCGCTGCCCGGTACCGCGCTCGCGTTCACGGTCGCGCCCCAGGCGAGCGACGCCTGGCGCGCGCAGGCCGCCGCGTGGCTGGCCGCCCTCGGCTTCGCACCGCTGCCGCTGGCCGACACCCCGGGCCTCGTCGTCGCGCGCACCGTGGCCATGCTCGTCAACGAGGCCGC
>JALHOU010000265.1 GCA_022842825.1 Rubrivivax sp. | reverse complement strand
AGCCCCTTTGGCGCCGGTGCCGCGCACGGGCTGCCATGTGGCGCGGCTGCGCCCCGGTGCGGCGGCGGCGGAATGGAGCGCCACGCAGCCCGGGGCCTGGCTCACGCTGGCCGAAGCGGAACGTGCGGCCCTGCCGCAGCGCCCCGGCGCGGAGAGCGGGGTCGCGACGGGCACCGCCACACCCCGCACGGCCGACGTGCCCGAGGCGCCACCACCAAGAACGGCACCCGTGCGCGCCTCCTTCTGAACACCCATCGCGGGCACTGATTCAGCCCGGCGGTCGCCTGGCCTCCAAGCGGCACCACACACGGCAACCACCCAGCCACCACCCAACCCCCCACCCAACCACCACCCAGGAGAAAGCCATGTCCATGCAGCCATCCATCTTCCGCACCGCTCGCCGCGCCGGGCCTGCTTGCCCGGCCGCGCGGCCGCATGTCGCCAAGGCCACGCTGATGCTGGCCGCCGCGCTCGCCGCGCCGGCGGCGCTGGCCCAGCTCTCGCTCGGCGCCTCGCTGGCCGGCGGGCAGCTCGGCTACCAGATCGAGTCCGACACCGGGCGGCTGTGGAAAGGCTCCTCGCCCATGGCCACCGTGTCGGCCGACGTGGCGCTGCCCGGTGGCTTCTACATGGGCCTCAGCCACACCGGCGCCAGCGGCGGCGAGGTGGACTTCAGCTTCCGCGGCGTGGCCGGGGCCAGCAACATCGGGCTCAAGCGCAGCGACACCGCCCTCACCTTCGGCTATGCGCTGGCCAACCGGCTGAACGGCTTCATCGGCGTGAAGTCGGCCAGCACCGCGCTGGACAACGGCTTCGGGACCGAGTTCAAGACCAGCGGCTACTTCGCGGGCGTGGCCTATCCCGTCGCCATGGGGCCGGCCTACCTCGCGCTGAGCCTGGCCGTGGGCAGCAACACCGGCACCTGGCAAGACCGTACCGGCGCCGTGAAGGACGCCGCCTTCGGCTACAGCGGCGGTGCACGCTTCACCTACGCCTTCTCGCGCTCGCTCTCGGCGGGGCTGGGCGCCAAGTACCAGCGCTACGAGTACCTGTTCGAGAACGCCGGCCTGGGCACGCTCAGCGAGTCGTTGCGCATGGGCGAGCTGTTCCTCAACGCGTCGTTCTGATGCGCGGCCCAGGAGTGCCGAAGCCATGAAACCACGCATCCATACCAAGGCGCTGGGCGCCGCCTGTCTTGTGCTGGCGGGCTGCGCTTCGCCGCCGCCGCAGACCGTGCAGTGCAAGCCGCCCGCCGGCGCGCGCCCGGCCGGGCCCGGGCCGGCCCTGGTGAACCAGGAGTACGGCACGGTGGCCACGCCCATCCCCACCAACGCCGTCCTCTTCACCCACGAGGCGCTGGCGCGCGGCGTGTCGGTGCAGGCGCTCTTCGCGGCGCGGACCGAGGCCGGCACCGTGCAGGTCTCGGCCCGGCTCGTGAGCTGCCTGGACCAGCCCGTGGTGCTGCGCGCGCGCACCTCCTTCATGCAGAAGTCCACGGCGCCGGCCGAGGCGCCCTCGGCCTGGCAGAACGTGCATCTGCCGGCGCGCGCCACCGCCGTGTACATGGAGCGATCGCTCGGTACGGAGGAGGTCGCGCTCTATCTCGTCGAACTGGCTCCGATCTCACCATGACTCGCTTCACACGCCTTCGCCGCATGCACCTCGCCCGCTGGGCGCGGTTCAGCCCATTCGCGCGCTGCGCCGGCCGCGCGGCCGTTGCCTTCGCCGCGGCACCGCGGTACCTGTCGCTCCTCGCCTGCGCCATGGCCCTGGGGGCGGTGGGCGGGCCGGCCGGCGCTCAGCCGGCGCCAGCGGCCGAGCCACCGCGCCACTTCGTCATCGAGCGCGGCGGCACGGCCGAAGTGCCTCCCTCGCCGCGCGCACAGCAGACACTGGCCGCGTTCGCCGCCGCCTACGTCCGCGCCGGACAGCCGCGCATCGCGCTGTGGTGGAACCGCAGCCTGAGCGACCGCGTGGCCGACGATGCGCGCGAGGTGGCGCGCGTCACGGCCCAGAGCAGCCGCGACGGCACCTGGGCCAGCGTGTCGGCCAGCCGCGGCACCGAGGTGGCGCGCGAGGCGGCCCGTGCGAGCTCGCTCTCGGAGCGCGACCTCTTCCAGGTGGAAACCGAGTTCACGCGCCGCCTGCTCGACGCCGGCGTGCAGGTGGTCGACCGCGCCGCCATCGTGCGCCTGGCCGCCGGCGCGCGCGCGGACGCAGCGACCCCAGCCAACCTGCAGGCGCTGGAGATGGCCGCGCTGACGGGGCACGCCGATCTCTTTCTCGAACTGCTCCTCACCGCCGACGCCACCGCGCCGCTCGGCGTGGGCTTTCGCACCAACCTCAAGGCCGTGAAGACGGGCCTCGTCCTCGGCACCGCCTACCTGCACGCCATGCCCGAGCTGCCGCCCGCGGGGCGCGGCACCTACGTGGCGCGGCCGGGCGGCTACGAGCTCGTGGCCGCCCCGGCCGCGAAGGTGAGCGTGCAGGCGATCGGCGACGCCCTGGCGCTGGAGACGATGCAGGAGTTGACGCGCCGCCTTGCGGCCCGCCCGGCCGTGGCGGCGAAGTGAGGTGGGTCGGGCGCCGGCCCGCTTGCCCCTTGCGGAGCGGCACGCAGATGCAGATGGAGGAGCGGGCGCGGGCGCGCGCACCGGCCCGCCTCAGCGCGGGCATCGCCACCATCGCTGCGGGTGTCCCCACCTTCGACTAGCCAGGCCGCACTACGACCTCAGTCCAATTGCCGGCCTGCGGCCTTGGCCCGATGCTCTCCCCACGGCGAACCGCAGGCCGCTGAATCGCCCGAGGCACCGCCGGTGCCGGGGTTCGGCGGCAACGCTGGCGGTCCGCTGCGAGGGAGACACAACAATGGAACTGACATCGAGTGCCCGCACCTACTCGCCCGCCGAACACGCCCACGCGGCCCCGCCGCGCCCGCAGGCGGCACCGGCCGCGGGCTTCCTTCTGAACGTCCTGGACGCCATCGACTACGGTCTGCTGCTGGTCGACGAGCACTGCACCCTGCATCACGCCAACCGCAGTGCCACGGCGCAACTGCGCCGTGGCGAGATGCTTCGCGTGGTGGACCAGCGCGTCGCGCTGCGCGACGCGGCCACGACGGCCCAGCTGACCACGGCGGTGGGCCACGCCATTGGCCGCGGCATGCGCAGCACGCTGCACATGGCAACCGACCAGGCGGTGGCGGTCGTCCCTGCCAGCGCCTGGTCGCCGACCTGCACCGCCATGGCCGCTCTGGTGATGTCGCGCCCGAGGCTGTGCACGCCGCTGGCGCTGGACGCCTATGCGCGCGAGCACGGCCTGACCTCGGCGGAGTGCAACGTGTTGCATGCGCTGGCGGGCGGCGAAACGCCCGAGCGCATCGCCCAGGCGCACGGCGTGGCGCTGTGCACCGTGCGCACGCAGGTGCTGAGCATCCGGCAGAAGACAGGGGCCCTGAGCATGCGCGACCTGCTCGCGCGCCTGGCGCGGGTGCCGCCGCTGATGGGTGTGTTGGCGGACTGAGGTTCCGGCAGCAACGCTCCCAGCGGTGCCCCAAGCGAGGCAAGAAAAGGGCGGCAGGACCTGACCTGCCGCCCTTGAACGCGAGAGCGCGTTGGCTACCGCTCGGCGATCAGCCCGTCGCGCCGCGCGCGCTTGGCCGCGACGGCCGCGGCCTGGGCGGCGTCGATGCGCGCGAGATGGAACGAGCCGCTGTCTTCGCCGGTGTAAGCGTCCAGCTCGCCCGAGTCACGCGCTGCCAGCCACTGGGCGCGAACCTCTGCGCGGCTGCGTCCCTGGGACACCTCGGTCGCGAAGTGGAACGAGCCGCCATCCTCGCCCGCGAGCAGGCCGAGCGTGCCTGCGGCGCGCGCCGCCAGCACTTCAGCCACCACGTCGGCACGGCTGCGCGGCGTGTCGCCCTCGGGCTGCGTGTTGGCGGCGGCCAGCGTGCAGAGCATCGAGAGGGTCGCCATGATCATTCGAGAAGTCTTCACTGCATTCTCCCTGGAGAAAGGCACCGCTGACAGAGGGCGAAAGACGCTCGGCGGTGCCGACGGAGTCTTCCGGTGCGATCGAACAGCCGTTGCTGCTGCTCGCTAGCACGCGGGCAGTCTCGGATGCGCCACGCGCCCGCGCCATTGACCCGCGGAGGTAGTCGCCGCCCTAGGCGCGACAGGCTGGCCATGCGTCGCAGCCAGACGGCATAGGCCCAAGGTTGAGGCCCACCGGGATGACGCCCGGCGACGGTGGTGGTAGCTTCGGCGCCTGATTCCGAGGAGGTGCGATCCGTGCGTGTGCTGTTCGTCGACGATCACGAGGTCATCTGGAGTGGCATGCGCGGCGTGGTCGAGCGCCTGGCTGCGGAACGCCCTGCACGAACGCCGTTCGAGTGGCACTGCGCGCACTGCCTGTCGGAAGCCCTCGCGCTCAACGTGCAGGTGCTCGATCTCGTCCTGCTCGACTACCACCTGCCCGACGCCGAATGCCATGCCGCGATGCGGGCGCTGCGCGAGCGCTTCGAGGCGGCACCCATCGTCATCGTCTCGGGTGACCAGAGTCCGGACAGGATCCGCCGCGCGATCGAGTCGGGCGCGGCAGGGTACATCCCCAAGGTGATGTCGCAGGGCGACATGGTGGCTGCGCTGGCCTTCGTGATGGCGCGCGGCGTGTACCTTCCCCCGGTTGCGCTGCTCGAGCCGGTGCCAGCACCGGCAACCGCCGACGACGCACAGGTGCCCAATGCCGAGATCGGGAGCTTCGTGACGGCCGAGCTTTCGCCGCGCCAGCGCCAGGTGTTCGCACGCGCACTGCGCGGCAAGCCCAACAAGGTGATCGCGCGCGAACTCGGCATTGCCGAGGGCACGGTCAAGGTGCACCTGGCGATGGTCTTCCGTGCGCTAGGGGTGCGCAACCGCACCGAGGCCATGTACCGCCTGCTCGCGGCCGAAGCCGGTGACGCCTTGGAGCGCTGGTGAGCGCAGGCGCCGCTTCAGCTGCCACCGAATCCATCGGCGCCGCACAGCAGCTGGACGTTCGCCGGCTGCAGTCTTTCGAGGTGCAGCAGCGCCAGTTGCGCTGGCCCATCCTGGTGGCCGTGGCGCTGGTGGCGCTGGTGGTTTCGCGCCAGGCGCCTTGGCCGCTGGTGGCCGCCTGGGCCGCGGCGGCCGTGCTCGTGCGCGAATGGCGTTCGTCCTGGCTCGGCCGCCTCTCCGCCGAAACCGGCGCGCCGATCCGGTGGCGGCTGGACCGGCTGGTGTTCTCCAACGTCGTGCTCGGCTGCAGCCACGGCCTGGCGGCGGGCTTCCTGTTCTGGCTCGACACCACGCACGCGGCGCTGCTCACCGCCATCTTCCTCGGCTGGACGGCCGGTGCGGCAGCCACCAGCGCGCCGCTGCCACGCGCCTACCTTGGCTATGCGCTCAGCATCCTCGGCCCGCTGGCGCTGGCCTGGGCGGCGTTGGTGCAGGCGCCGCTGGGCCTGCTGGTGGCGCTGCTCATCGCGCTCACCACGGGCGCGCAGCTGCGCTTCCTGCGCCTGAACGCAGAGCTGTTCGAAGAGTCGTTTCGCATGCGGCTCGAGAACGAGGACCTCGTGCGCCAGCTTGCCGCAGCGCGCGATGTGGCCGTGGCCGGCAACCACGCGAAGAGCCGCTTTCTGGCCGCGGCGAGCCACGACTTGCGCCAGCCATTGCACGCCCTGATCCTGCAGATCGGCCTGCTGGAGGCAGACCCGCGCGCGCCCGAAGTGCCGGAGATCGTGCGCGAGATCGGCGAGCTGACACGCTCGCTCGGCCAGCTCCTGGACTCGCTGCTGGACATCTCCAAGCTCGACGCCGGCGTGGTGGCCGCCGAATTGCGCCCGCTGCGCCTGTACCGGCTGCTGTCGCAGCTGGTGCGCGGGCACGAGCCGCAGGCGGCTGCCAGAGGCTTGAAGCTGCGCCTGGAGTGTCCGCTCGAAGCCAATGTCGTCAGTGACCCGCTGCTGCTGGAGCGCGTGTTGCGCAACCTGCTGGACAACGCGCTGAAGTACACGCAGCGTGGCGAGGTTGCCATCACCGCACAAGCCGCCGGAGACGGCGCTTTCTCGGTCACGGTCAGCGACACGGGGCGCGGCATTCCCGCCGAAGCACGGCATCGCGTGTTCGACGAGTTCTTCCGCGTCGACACCGGCAGCCCGCAGCGCGAACATGGGCTGGGCCTGGGACTCTCGATCGTGCAGCGGCTCGCCCAGCTGCTCGACATGCCCCTCGAACTGCACTCCGAGCCGGGCCACGGCACGCGCGTGACACTGCGCCTGCCCTCGGCAGCGGCGCCTGCGGACGGCGCCGCCGACCGCGCCACGGGCGGCGGCAGACTGCCCGCCACAAAGGTGCTGGTGGTCGATGACCAGCCCGCCGTCCAGCGTGCGATGCGACATGCGCTCGAGCGATTTGGCTGCCGCGTCGCCGAGGCCGCCAGCACCGACGAGGCGGTCGCCCGATTCCGCGAGTTCGAGCCCGACCTTGTGCTGGCGGACTACCGCCTGGGCGAACACGATTCCGGCTTCGAGGCCATCTGCCGCCTGCG
>JALHOU010000264.1 GCA_022842825.1 Rubrivivax sp. | reverse complement strand
TAGCGCGCGCCGCCCACCGGCAGCGTGGACATCGTGCCCACGTACATGCGGTCGAGGAAGTCGGCGGCATCGGGCCCGTAAAGCTCGATCTTGCCCAGCGGCGAGGCCTCGAACAGGCCGACGTGCGTGCGCACGTGCAGCGCCTCCCGCTGTGCGGCGCTGGCCAGCGACTCGCCGGCGCGCGGGTACGCCGCAGGCCGCTGCCAGCCGCCGAACTCTTCCCACAGTGCCGCGCGCGCGGTGTGCCACGCGTGACCCGGCATCCGCTTCAGGGGCTTGTAGCGCCCGCCCGTGCGGCCCGCCGCCAGCGCCCCCAGCGTCACCGGCTTGAACGGCGGGCGGAACTTGGTGGTGCCGACCTGGGCGGGACGGCGCCCAGTCAGCGCCCCCATCAGCACGAGCGCATTGACGTTGCTCGTCTTGCCCTGGTCGGTGGCCATGCCCGTCGTCGTGTAGCGCTTGAGGTGCTCCACGGAGCGATAGTTCTCTCGCGCGGCCAGCGCCACGTCGTCGGCGGTGACGTCGTTCTGCAGGTCCACGAAGACTTTGCCCGGCGGGCGCTGCAGCGCCGCGAGGGCTTTCTCGGTGGGGCGGTGGTCCGTGGGCACGCGGCCTACGCCGCCCATCGGCACAGGCGCCGGTGCTGGCGACGATGCTGGCGCTGGCGACGGGCTGGCCGCGCCGCGGCCCACCTCGGCCGCATGCCGCAGCGCGCGTTCGGTGTCGAACACGCCGGCACAGGCGCCGACCGATGCCACGCCCGCAGGGGCGCGGTCCGGCACGAACATCGAGGCCTCTTCGACCCAGCGGAGCGTGCCGCCCGCCATCGAATGCAGGTTCACGGCCGGCGCCCAGCCTCCCGCGCTGGCGATGCAATCGGCCTCGATGTGCTGCAGCGTGCCGCCCTCGTGGGCCGCCACGGTGATGCCCTGCACCGCGCGCCGGCCCTGCACGGCCACGATCGCGCTGCCGTGCAGCACCGGCACGCCCGAAGGCGCGGCCGCTGCCACGGCAGCGGCGCCGCGGTGCTCGACGATGGCCACGACGTTGACACCCGCCGCCACCAGCGCCCGGGCGGCGTCGTGGCCGCTGTCGCAGGCCGTGGCCACCACGACCCGGCGGCCGCAGGCCACGCCGTGCAGCGTGGCGTGGCGCAGCACCGCATGGGCCAGCATCACGCCGGGGCGGTCGTTGTCGGGGAAGAGCATCGGCCGCTCGAACGCGCCCGTGGCGAGGATGACGCGGCCGGCGCGGATCTTCCACAGGCGCTCGCGCACGGCACCGTGACGGTTGCCATCACGGTCGCCATCACGGTCGCCGTCACCTTCGCTGTCACCGAGGGTCTGCACGGCAGCGGCCAGCAGGTGGTCGTAGAGGCCGAACACCGTGCAGCCGGTGTGCACTTCCACACCCGCCTGCTGCAGTGCGGGCCGCAGCGCCTGGCTTTCCGGCGGCAGCTGCGCGGCGCCTTCGAGCAGCAGCACCCGTTGCCTGCCTTGCGCAGCCGCAAGCGCCGCCTGCGCGCCGGCCGCGCCGGCCCCCACCACCAGCACGGGCACCTGGCGCGAGACCTCGTCGTAGCGCGCGGGGTCGGGCCCGTCGGCCGCCACGCCCAGGCCTGCCATGCGCCGGATCGTCGGCTCGAACAGCCGCCAGTGCGGCCACATGAAGGTCTTGTAGTAGAAGCCCGCCGGCAGCAGCGCCGCAAACCGCTGCGTCAAGGCCGCGAGGTCGAAACGCAGGCTCGGCCAGGCGTTGCCGGTGCCCACCTGCAGCCCCTCGCGCGCGGCGATGTCGGTGGCACGCGTGTTGGGGGTGCGCGCCGGGCCCAGGCCCACGTCGAGCAGGCCCGTGGGTTCCTCGACACCGGCACTGAAGATGCCGCGCGGCCGGTGCAGCTTGAAGCTGCGGCCGACGTGCACGATGCCCTCGGCCAGCAGCGCCGAGGCCACCGTGTCGCCTTCGAAGGCCTGCACCTCGCGGCCGTTGAACCGGAAGCGCAGTGGCTTCGAGCGGTCGATCCACGCGCCCTGCGGCGCGGGCAGGCGGTAGCCGCTCATCGCTCCCCCTCCGGCACCGCCCCCGGCCGCGGCTCCGCGATCCCGTAGACCGCCTTCACCTCGTGCGTGACGGTGTCGCGCAGCACGTTGAACCACTGTCCACAGCCGTGCGTGTGGCGCCAGCGTTCGGCATGCTCGCCCTTGGGGTTGTCGCGGAAGTAGAGATACGCGCCCCAGGTCTCATCGCTGCAGTCCAGCGGCGGCCGCGCGATGGCGGTGGCGCCGCCGCAGTGGAACTCGTTCTCCGCGCGCGGGCCGCACCAGGGGCATCGCAGTTGCATCACGGTTGGATGACCTCCGTGCGCGTGGTCAGTGCGCGATGCCGGCGGCCGCGGCCTCGTCGATGAGCCGGCCGGTGTGGAAGCGGGCCAGCTGGAACGGCTCGGCCAGTTCGTGGTTGCGCCCGGTGGCCAGCACGTGGGCCAGCGTCCACCCGCCCACCGGAATGGCCTTGAAGCCGCCGGTGCCCCAGCCGCAGTCGATGTAGAGCCCCGACACCGGCGTGGCCCCGATGATGGGGCTGCTGTCCTGCACCACGTCGACGATGCCGGCCCACTGGCGCAGCAGCCGCAGCCGGCTCAGCGAGGGGAACATCTCCACCGTGGCCGCCACCACGTGCTGCATCACGTCGAAGCTGCCGCGCTGGGCGTACGAGGGGAAGTGGTCGAGCGCGCCGCCGATCACCACCTCGCCCTTGTCGCTCTGGCTCCAGTAGGCCCCGAGCGACGGCGACAGCGTCACCGTGTTGAGCACGGGCTTGACGGGCTCGCTCACCATGGCCTGCAGCGCATAGCTGGTGACGGGCAGGCGAAAGCCCGCCAGGCCGGCCAGCACCGACGAGTGCCCGGCCACGGCCATGGCGACCTTGTCGGCGCGGATCTCGCCGCGGTGCGTGCGCACGCCCACGACCGTGTCGCCCTGCTTGAGAAAACCGGTGACGGCGCAGTGCTGCACGATGTCCACGCCCAGCGCCGAGGCGCCGCGCGCGTAGCCCCAGGCCACCGCGTCGTGCCGCACCGGCCCGCCGCGGCGCTGCACGAAACCGCCGAGGATGGGGAAGCGCGCATCGGCGCCGAAGTTCAGCCGCGGCTCCAGCGCTTTCACTTGTGCGGCATCGAGCAGCTCGGCATCGATGCCGTTGCACAACATCGCGTTGGCCCAGCGCGACTGCGCGTCGAGGTCGTGCCGCGAGTGCGCGAGCGTCAGTACGCCGCGCTGGCTGAACATGATGTTGAAGTTGAGCTCACGCGCCAGCGCCTCGTACTGGCGCACGGAGAAGTCGTAGAGCCGCGCGCTCTCGGGGTAGAGGTAGTTGGAGCGCACGATGGTGGTGTTGCGCCCGGTGTTGCCGCCGCCGATCCAACCCGCCTCCAGCACGGCCACGTTCGTGACGCCGTGGTTCTTCGCGAGGTAGTAGGCGGTGGCCAGGCCGTGGCCGCCGCCACCGATGACGATGACGTCGTAGCGGGGCTTGGGCTCGGCGTCGCGCCAGGCGGGGGCCCAGTCGGCGTGGCCCCGGCGGGCCGCGGCCAGCAGGTTCCAGGCCGAATAGTGGCGTCGTGGCGTCACGGAAAGCTTCTTGGCCGCAGTCAGGCCCGCATGAAGCGCCGGCTCAGCGGCCCTACCGCCCAGTCGACATGCGTGGCGCGGCCGTCGCTCACTCCGAACACCAGCAGCGGCGTCTCGCAGGCAGTCAAGCCGCGCCACTCGGGGCTCTCGAACTGCATCGCAAGGCGATGCTCGCCGACCGGGCGGGCCGTGAACGACATGCGGTATCCGCGCGGCAGGTTGCCCCGCAGCTGGTCACCGGCCAGGTCGAGTTGCAGCTCGCCGTCGGCCGGATGGAAGTACCGGCCTGCATAGGGCGACAGATCGCCCGGCAACCCCGCCTGGGGAGTCGTGGACGTCGACGCGGGCGCGGATGCCGGCATGGCCGCTTCGAAGTAGGCCTTCCAGTCGCGCGGCTTCAGCCCCAGCAGGCAGGCCGCCATCGCGTATGGCAGCGGCACCGTGCCGCGGCCCGAGGAGTTGCCGTAGCACGCGATGCCGATGCCGTCGCGCGGGAACAGCAGCGTCATCGCGGCGATGCCGAAGTCGCCGCCGGAGTGGATCACCAGCGGGTGGCCCTCGAGCTCGGTGATGGCCCAGCCGAGACCGTAGGCGGCCATGTGGGCACCGGGGTGGAAGAGGCTGATGATGTCCTTGCCGGGCAGCGCCACGACTTGCGGCGTGTGCGTCTCCCGCAGGGCTTCGCGCGCGATCACCTGCCGGCCATCGACGAGGCCGCCGTTGAGGTGCAGGCGCAGCCACTGCACAGCATCGGCGCCACACACCGACAGGCCCCCGCCACCGAGGTACCAGTCGCTGTAGACGGTGTCGATGGCCACGGTCTGCCCGTCGACCACGCAGTGCCAGCCGGCCTGGTCGGGCAGGTCGCTTCGCGCGGCCAGGCCGCCGCTGGTGCGGTGCATGCCCAGCGGCTCGAGCACACGTTCGCGCAGCGTGGCGATGAAGCCCTGGCCGGTGATGCGGCCCGCGGCCAGCGCCACCGCCGTGTGGCCACCGTTGACGTAGGTGTGGCGCTCGCGCAGGCCGCACACGGGCGCGGTGTGCCGCAGACCTTCCAGCGCGGGCCCCACGGTCTGCGACGGGTCGAAGCCGAACTCCGTGAGCCCTGCCCGGGGGATGCCGAGGCGGTTGCCCGAGAGATCGCGCAGCGTGACCTGGCGCGTCACTTCGGGGTCGTAGAGCTGGAACTCGGGCACGAACTTCGAGATCGGGTCGTCCCACGACACCAGCTTGTCGGCCACCAGCGAGGCCATGCAGGCCGACACGAAGGCCTTCGAGCACGAGCCGATGTTGACGGCCGTGGCGGCAGTCATCGGCTCGCCCGTGCGCAGCGACTTCACGCCATGGGCGAAGTGATATCCGCGGTCGCCCGCGACGATGGCCACCGAGGCGCCCGGCGTGCCGGCGTCGCGAAAGTACGCCTCGGCGAGTGGCTTCAGGCGCGGGTCGAGAAAGTCCAGGTCGCGCAAGGCGGGTCGGTCAGCCACGCGCGTCTCCAAGCCACTGCGCGATGGCCGACAGCGGCTTCTTGAGGCCGCCGTGCACCGGCACCTGGCAGCCCGGCTTGGGGTAACCCACCACGAGCAGGATGACGGGCTTCTCCGAACTCGGCCGGCCGCAGAGCTTGTTGAGAAAGCTCATCGGGTTGGGCGTGTGCGTCAGCGTCGCGAGGCCGGCATGGTGCAGGGCCGCGATGAGGAAGCCCGAAGCGATGCCCACCGATTCGGGCACGTAGTAGTGGCTGAACTTCTCGCCCTTCTGCGGTCCTTCCTGATGCACGCCGTACTTCTGCGCAAAGATGGCGATCAGCACCGGCGCCTCTTCGAGGAAGGGCTTGCGCCAGTCGGTGCCCAGCGGCGCCAGTGCGTCCAGCCACTCCTGCGGCGCGCGCTCGTTGTAGAAGCTGCGCTCCTCCACCTCGGCGGCTTCGCGCACGCGCCGCTTGTGCTCGGGCTCGGTGATGACGCTGAAGAACCAGGGCTGCTGGTTGGCGCCGGAGGGCGCGGTGCCGGCGGCGCGCAGGCAGTGCTCGATCACCTCGCGCGGCACCGGGCGGCTGTCGAAGTCGCGCACGGTGCGGCGGCGCACCAGTTCGGCATGGAACGCGCGGGCGCGTTCGATCATCTCCGGCTGCGGGACCTCGCGATAGGCGGGCAGCGGTTCCTGGGCGAAAGCGGCGTGCGGGGCGTGCGGTCGGGTCATGGTGAATCAGGTCGGCGCTCGGCTTGAAGTGCGGCGGCGTAGAGCCGCCGGTAGTGGGTCAGCGCCGCGTCGATGTGCAGCGGCAGCATCCGACGGTCTGGAGCGCGCTGCAGGTTGCGCCATTGCGCGGCAATCATCGCGCGGTCTTCCTCGAAGGCGGTCAAGAGGCCTTGGTACAGGCCCTCGGTGACCTTCGCATCGCCGCGGTCAGCGCGGTGCGCTTCCATGAAGAAGTAGTGGGTGCTCGTGGCCGTCTCGGGCGTCAGCGCCTGGCAGCTGTGGAAGCGAACGCCGGTGCCTTGGCGTTCGGCGTCTTCCGCGGCCATGCCGGCGGGCTGCGCGCCGGAGTGCATCAGCAGCGTGCCGGGCAGCAGGAACTCGTAGTGCAGCCAGCGGTCGACCGGGCCGTCGTGGGCCCAGAGCGGCCGGTAGTACGCGGGCGGCGGCACACGGGGGATGTCTCGCCGCACGCGCACGCCGCGCGACAGGCGCTCGACCCGTGGCTGCACGCGCGCAAGCGTGTCGTCTCCGCCGCCACCGAACGTGGCGGCGTGCACGTAGCTCAGATGCGAGAAGTCGAGCAGGTTGTCGGCGATGAGTTCGACGGGGGTCTCGTAGTGCACGTAGCCCGGAACATAGGCCCACTCGGGCGATTCGCAGGAGAAGTTGTCAGGCAGCAGGGCTGCGTCGGCGCGCGCCACGTCATCGCCCATCCACACCATCACCCAGCGCCTGTG
>JALHOU010000263.1 GCA_022842825.1 Rubrivivax sp. | reverse complement strand
CTCAGGTCGGGCGCCGCCAGCAGCGGCCGCGGCGGCGCCACGCCAGCGGCCGTGGCCACGGTGCCGAAGCCTGCATCGAGCGTCTGCGGCCCGGCGGCCACCCGCCCTTGCACCACCTCGGCCAGCGCGCGCTCGCCGTCGAAGCGGCTGCGGAACTCGGTGCCGCGCACACCGAGGTTGACCACCGGCGTGCGCATCTCGAAGCGTGGTGCTGGCCGGGCCGGCGCCGCGGGTGGCACCTGCGCCTCGGCACCGCCGGCCTCGAGCCGCACGCGCGTCTCGACGCTGCCGCTGGCCCCCAGCCGCGCGTGGCGGTCGACCACGAGGCGGCCGTTCGGCCCAAGTTGGGTGCGCGAGCCGTCGGCGAAGCGCAATGACACCGACGACTGCGCGCCGGTGACGATGGCATCACCCACGAGCACCGGCGCGGCGGCCGCCAGGGCCTGCCGCCCGGCGCCGGGCCGCTCCAGCCAGACCTCGCCGTGCACGTGCAGAACCTCGGCGCTGGCCGCCTCCTCGCGCAGCAGCGCGACCGGGATGCGCAGCATGCTGCCGGGCTGCAGCCGATGCGGGTCGGCGATGCGGTTGAGGCGCTGCACCACGCGCCAGTCGACCTCCGGGCGCATGAGGCGCCCATGCAGGCCGATCAACGTGTCGCCCGGTTCGATGCGGTAGGCCCAGTCTTCCTCGGCGGCGCGTTGCGCCATCGCCGGCGCAGCCGGCCACAGGGCCATCAGCGCGACGAAGGCGGCCAGGACCAGGCCGAGGGCCGGGCCGGCCCGCCAGCGGTGGCATTGCGCGTCTTTGGCCAAGGGGAAGGTCCTCCGTACCGCCGCGGGCGCACCACGGAAAGCGGCGCGCCCAGGTGCCGCGGGCGGGTCGAAGACTATGCCATGGGCTGCGCGCCGGTTCGTGCCGCAATCCCGGCCTGACCGTGGCCGGAGTCGCGACCTTCGCCTGGGCCGCCTCGATGAGACCTCTACACGGCCAGGTAGCGGCCCGGCCTATGGTTGAGGGCGATCGCGAGGTTCAGCGCCGCCGCGCCGGCGACCGACAGCGCCAGCTGCGACCCCGTCAGCCACGGCAGCGAGGCCAGCAGCACCAGACAGTCCAGCCCCAGTTGCATGTGACCGGCACGCCAGCCGTGGCGCTCCTGCAGCCACAGGACGAGCACGTTGAGGCCGCCGAGGCTGGCGCGGTGGCGAAAGAGCATGAGCATGCCGGCGCCCATCAGCAGGCCGCCGCCCAGCGCCGCGAACAACGGCTGCACCGACTGCAGCACGAGCAGATGCGGCAGAGCCTCGGCGGTGGCCGACAGCAGCCCCACGGCGGCGAAGGTCTTGAGCGCGAAGCGCATCCCCATGCGGCGCCAGGCGAGCACGTAGAAGGGCAGGTTGACGACGAAGAATGCGACGCCGAACGGCACCCCGGATGCGTAGTGCGCGACAAAGGCGAGCCCTGCCGTGCCGCCGGTGACGAGGCCGGCGTGCCGGAACAGCGTCAGGCCGAGCGCCACGAAGAGCGTGCCTGTGACCAACGCCTGCACGTCGTCGAGCGCACTGTGGGGCGCAGGCGCCGGTGCCGCTGCGGGCAGGGGGTGAGGCGAACTGGTCACTCCACACCCATGAGGTACTTGATGATCCCCTTGGCGACGAAGCCGATCAGTCCCACGCCCAGCGCCAGGAAGAGCACGAAGGTGCCGTAGCGGCCGGCCTTCGACTCGCGCGCGAGCTGGAAGATGATGAAGACCATGTAGAGCATGAACGCGCCGACCCCGAAGGTCAGCCCGAACCAGGCGATCTGCTCCTCGGTGTAGCCGAACATCAGCGCCGCTCCGCTGCCGCCACCGTGCCCGGAGCGCCCCGCGCGCCAGGCGTCGCGTCTGCGGCAGGCACCACGAGATCGCGGTAGGCGTGCCAGCTCGCGTGCGCAAGCCAAGGCACGACGACGACGAGCCCGACCAGCAGCGTGGCCATGCCCACCAGGGTGAAAACCATCAGCAGGCCGGCCCAGAAGGCCAGTGCCGCCGGCGAGGCCAGCACCGCGTGCCAGCTTGTCAGCACCGCCTGCAGCACGCTGACGTTGCGGCGTTCGAGCAGCAGCGGGATGGCGACGACGCTGCTGGCGAACATCGGCGCCGCCAGCAGCGCCCCCAGCATGAGCCAGACCTCGAACAGCCAGGACTTGTGGTCGAGCACCACGTGGTAGATGAAGTCCACCGGCCGTTGTACCGGCAGGGTCGCGAAACCCGTCACCAGCGACGCCGACGTGACCACCCAGCCGGTGCCCGCAAGGGCCAGCAGCAAGCCGAAGCGCATGAGCCGCGCGTCCTGGCCACGCCACACGCGCCAGGCGGTGGCCAGCGAAGGGCGCTCGCCGCGCTCCAGTGCCATGCTGATCGCATAGAGTCCCGTGGCCACGATGGGCGCGACGATCAGGAAGCCGCTGAAGGCACCGGCCAGGATCCAGAAATGGTTGCGGGCCAGCCAGACGAGGCCGATGCCGAACAGCGCCGAGGCGGCGCCGTGCGCCAGGCCCGGGCCCGGGCAGCGCAGCAGGTCGGCGAGGCCGCGGCGCAACCAGTCCAGCGGCTGCGCCAGGCCCACCTCGCGCACCTGGATCGGGGACGGGTCGCCCTCGGCGAGGGAGGAAGGGCGCATGGACATCGGCTCGAGGTGTGCGGGTGAAGCCGGCGAGTCTAGGAGCCCGGAAAGGCGCCGGACTTGATGTCGGTCAGGTCGCCGGGGCGGCGCCATCGGCGCACAATCGGCCGGCCGCCTGAGCCAGGCAGCTCGTGCTGCCATCGGCCAGCGCCAGCGTCAGCGCGGCGCCGAAGCCGGCGTAGTTGCGGCTCATCGAGCGCTGGTAGATGGGGTCGTAGTGCTGCTGCAGCAGCTCTTGCACCACGTCGGCATGCCGGCCCTCGCGCGCCATGGCCTGCCAGCGCGCCACGGTCTCGGCGCCGCACAACTCCTTCAGCGCGGCCAAGCGCTCGCAGAAGCTGCCGGTGTCGCGTACGAAATGGCCGTAGTCCTGCAGCAGCAGCGCCACGCGCGCCGGCAGCGGCATCTCCGTGGCCACGCAGGGCGAGGCGCGCAGCCGCTCGAGCAGCGGTTCGGGCACGCGCAGGCGTCCGATGGTGCGGCTCTCGCTCTCGGCCCACACCGGCCGCAAGGGGTCGAAGCCGCGTTGGGCCGCCCAGAGTGCCGTCTCGAAGGCCCTTTGCGAAGGCTGCGGCTGCCCGGGAAGGGGCCCGAGCACGCTGCCGCGATGGCAGGCCAGTGCTTCCAGGTCGAGCACCTGGGCGCCGGCATCGGCCAGCGCCCCGAGCAGCCGGCTCTTGCCGCTGCCGGTGCGTCCGCACAGCACTCGGAAGTCGAGCCGCGCGGGCAGCACCTCGAGCTCGCGCAGCACGGCGCGGCGGAACTCGCGATAGCCCCCTTCGAGCACGTGCACGCGAAATCCGATGGCGTCGAGCACCGTCGCCAGCGCGCCCGAACGCTGGCCGCCTCGCCAGCAGTACACGAGCGGCGCCCAATCTCGCGACAGCGCCAGCGTCGCATCGGCGACATGCCGCTCGACATGGCCGGCGATGTTGCGGGCCACCAGCACGGCGCCGCGCTTGCGCGCCGCGAACGCGGAGACCTGCTTGTAGGTGGTGCCGATCTCGGCCCGCTCGGCATCGTTCAGCGATGGCCAGTTCACGGCCCCGGGCAGGTGGTCTTCGGCGAACTCGCTTTCGCTGCGCGCGTCGATGACCGCGTCGAAGGCCCGCAGCCGTTCGATGGCGGCCTCGGCGGTGATGCGTTGTTGCGCCATGTGGTGCCGGGCCGGGCTTCAGGTGGGTGCGACCACCGCGTCGAGGATCTCGCTCTCGATGCGCAGCTGCGCCTTGGGCTGCTGCAGCGCCGGCCCGTCGACGAGGAAGGTGTCCTCGACGCGCTCGCCGAGCGTCGTCACCTTGGCGAGCTGCAGGTTGACGTGATGGGCGGCGAGCACGCGCGCCACGGCATAGAGCAGACCGGTCCGGTCGCTCGCCGACACGGTGAGCAGCCAGCGTTGCGCGCGCTCGTCGGGGGTGAGCGAGACGCGCGGGATGACCGGGAACGAGCGTACCCGGCGCGAGACGCGGCCGCGGCGCGGCTCGGGCAGCGGCCCGGTGGCCGCCAGCGCCGCCGCGGCCTGCGTCTCGACGAGCGAGATGAGGCTGCGGTAGTCGACCTCGCCGTCCTCCTCGACGAGCGTGCTCGCCACCTGGAAGGTGTCGAGCGCATAGCCGGCGCGCGTGGTGTGGATCTTGGCGTCCTGGATGCTGAAGCCGGCGTTGTCGAAGTAGCCGCAGATGCGCGCGAAGAGGTCGGGCTGGTCGGGCGAGTAGACGAGCACCTGCAGGCCCTCGCCCACCGACGAAGGCCGCGCGCTCACGATCGGCTCCGTGCTCTGCACATGTCGCCACAGCGAGCGCGCGTGCCAGGCGATGTCGCCGGCGTCGTGGCGCGCGAAGTAGCTGACCTCGAGCGTCTTCCACAGCGGATCTTCGGTGCCGGGCAGCGCCGAGTGCAGCGCCAGCATCTGCCGCGCCTCGGCCTTGCGGGCCTCGATCTCGGCATCGGCGTTGGGCTGCGCGCCGCCGAGCGCGCGCAGCGTCAGCCGATACAGGTCCTCGAGCAGCTTGCCTTTCCAGGCGTTCCAGACCTTGGGGCTCGTGCCGCGGATGTCGGCCACCGTGAGCAGGTACAGCGCGTTGAGCCGGCGCGGCGTGCCCACCCGCTTGGCGAAGTCGCGGATCACGTCGGGGTCGGAGAGGTCCTCCTTCTGCGCCAGGTGGCTCATCGTCAGGTGGTGCCTGACGAGGAACTCGATCAGCCGCGCATCGTCGCCCTCGATGCCGTGCTCGCGGTTGAAGCGCCGTGCCTCGGTCGCGCCGAGCTCGGAGTGGTCGCCGCCACGCCCCTTGGCCACGTCGTGGAAGATGGCGGCAACGTACAGCAGCCAGGGCTTGTCCCACTGCGCTGCGAGCTGGCTGCAGAAGGGGTACTCGTGCGCATGTTCCGGAATGAAGAAGCGGCGCATGTTGCGCACGACCATCAGGATGTGCTGGTCCACCGTGTAGACGTGGAACAGGTCGTGCTGCATGCGCCCGACGATGCGGCGGAAGACCCACAGGTAGCGGCCCAGCACCGAGGTCTGGTTCATCAGCCTGAGCGCGTGCGTCTGCCCCCTGGGCTGTCGCAGGATCTCCATGAACAGCTGGCGGTTCACCGGGTCGCGCCGGAACTTCGCGTCCATGACGGTGCGCGCGTTGTACAGCGCGCGCAGCGTGCGCGCCGACAAGCCCTGCAGGCCCGGCGTCTGCACGAAGACGAGGAAGGTCTCCAGGATGGCGTGCGGGTCGCGCAGGTAGAGGTCGTCGTGCGCCACCTCGAGCGCGCCGCCACGGTCGAAGAAGCGCATCGACAGCGGGCGCATGGGCGAGCGCTCGGAGCCGACGATGCGTTCCTCGATGTTGAGCATGAGGATCTGGTTGAGCTGCGTCACCGCCTTGGCCGCCCAGTAGTAGCGGTGCATCAGCGCTTCCGAGCTGCGCTGGCCCTTGGTCGGCTTGAGGCCGAAGCTCTCGGCCACCGAGGTCTGCAGGTCGAACACCAGCCGGTCCTCGCGCCGCCCGGCAATGGCGTGCAGGCGGGCGCGGATGAGCTTGAGCGTGCCCTCGTGCTTGACGAGCTGGTTCGCCTCGAAGGGCGTGATCAGTCCCTTGGCCGCCAGCTCGGCCCAGGTGCGGCCCAGGCCGGCGGCACGCGCCACCCAGATCACCACCTGCAGATCGCGCAGGCCGCCCGGGCTCTCCTTGCAGTTGGGCTCGAGCGCGTAAGGCGTGCCCTCGTACTTGACGTGCCGCTGGCGCATCTCCAGAGTCTTGGCAGTGAAGAAGGCGCGCGCCTCCATGGCGCGGTCCAACGCGTCGCGCAGCGCGTTGAACAAGCGTCGGTTGCCGCACACCAGGCGCGCCTCCAGCAGCGAGGTCTGCACGGTCACGTCGCGGCCGGACTCGGCCAGGCACTCGCCCACGCTGCGCACGGCCGAGCCGCACTCCAGGCCGATGTCCCAGCAGGCAGTGACGAAGCCGGCGACCGCCTCGCGCACCGGGCTGTCGTCGCACGCGACAGGATCTTCGCCAGCCGTGTCGGGGCCGCGCTCGGCCTCGGGCAGCAACACGAGCAGGTCGACATCGGACTGCGGGAACAGCTCGCCACGGCCAAAGCCGCCCACCGCCACCAGCGCCGCGCCCGGCGCCAGTGCGCCGAGGCGCTGCTGGTCCCAAAGCGCGCACAGGGTCCCGTCGACGTGCCGGGCCAGGCTCCGCAGCAGTCGTGTCGCCGCGGCAGCGCTCGGCCGCGGCGTGCGTGCGAAGCCCGCGATCAGTTCGGCCTTGCCACTCTTGAAGTGGTGGCGCAGGGCGGGCAGCGCGGAGGCCGCTGGCGGGGGATGAAACCCGCCGGGCCCTTGGGCGCGGCCCGGCTCGGGCAAGGCCGACATGGGCGGGCGCCGGTGCGAGAGCGCGCCGGTCAGGGCGCGGTGGC
>JALHOU010000262.1 GCA_022842825.1 Rubrivivax sp. | reverse complement strand
TCTGCGAGGCGAGCGTCATCAAGCCCGGGCGCATGATCAGCTTCACCGAGGCCGAGGTGTTTGCCGAGGCCGCCGACGGGCAACGTACGCTCGTGATGAAGGCCTCGGCGACGATGGCACTGGTCTCGCGATGACCGCGGCGCCGGGGGCGCGATGATGTCGGCGCGGCATGGCGCCCCGAACCCCTTCACCCTGCCGGCCGTTTGATCCACTGATCGGCGCCACTGGCGGCGCTGCTGATCGAGGCCACTCATCCAGGCATCTCATCCAGGCATCTCATCGAGGCAACTGATGCGCGAGACCGTCGACTTCCTGCTGCACGACTGGCTGCGCGTCACCGAGCTGACGGCGCGGGCGCGCTTCGCCGAGCACTCGGCCGAGACCTTTGCGCAGGTGCTCGACATCTGCGAGCGCATCGCGCGCGAGAAGTACGCGCCGTTCAACCGCCTCGTCGACATCGAGGAGCCGCGCTTCGACGGTGAGCGCGTCATCCTGCCGCAGGCCACGCACGACGCCTGGGCGGCCTACGCCGAGAGCGGCATGCTCGCCGCGGCGCAGGACTACGAGCTCGGCGGCATGCAACTGCCCTACGCGGTGGAGGCAGCGGCCGACGCCTTCTTCGCCAAGGCTTCGGTGAGCATCGGCGGCGGCCTGCTGACGCGCGGCAATGCCGGCTTGCTGATGGCGCACGGGACGCCCGCGCAGAAGCGGGTGTTCGCGGCCACCGAGTTCAGCGGCCGCTGGTCGGGCACGATGTGCCTTTCCGAGCCGCAGGCGGGCTCGAGCCTGTCGGACATCACCACGCGCGCCGAGACCGACGGCGCCGGCTCGGAGACCGACCCGCTCGGCCCGCGGTACCGCCTGCGCGGCAACAAGATGTGGATCTCGGCCGGCGAGCACGAGCTCACGGAGAACATCATCCACCTCGTGCTGGCCAAGATCCCGCGCGAGGACGGCACGCTCGTGCCGGGCACCAAGGGCATCTCGCTCTTCATCGTGCCGAAGAAGATGGTGGATGCCGAAGGCCGCCTCACCGGCGAGCGCAACGACGTGGCGCTGGCCGGCCTCAACCACAAGTGCGGCTGGCGCGGCACGACGAACACGCTGCTCAACTTCGGCGAGGGCAAGTACAAGCCGGGCGGCAAGTCGGGCGCGGTGGGCTACCTCGTCGGCCGCCCCGGCGAGGGCCTGCGCTGCATGTTCCACATGATGAACGAGGCGCGCATCGGCGTCGGCCTGGCGGCCACGATGCTGGGCATGGCGGGCTACGAGGCCTCGCTCGAGTACGCGCGCATCCGCACGCAAGGCAGGCCGGTCGGACCGCAGGGGAAGGACCCGGCACAGCCGCCCGTGCGCATGATCGAACATGCCGACATCCGGCGCATGCTGCTGGCGCAGAAGAGTTATGCCGAAGGCGCGCTGGCGCTCGAGCTCTATTGCGCCCGCCTCGTCGACGAGGCCCACACCGGCGAGCCCGCGGCCGCGAAGGACGCCGCGCTGCTGCTGGAGGTGCTGACCCCCATCGCCAAGAGCTGGCCCAGCGAATGGTGCCTGGAGGCCAATTCGCTCGCCATCCAGGTGCACGGCGGCTACGGCTACACGCGCGACTTCCCGGTCGAGCAGTACTGGCGCGACAACCGCCTGAACATGATCCACGAAGGCACGCACGGCATCCAGGCGCTGGACCTGCTCGGCCGCAAGGTGGTGATGGACGGCGGCGCCGGCCTCAAGCTGCTGGCCACGCGCATGAGCGGCACCATCGAGTGCGCCGGGCACGTGCAAGGGCTCGCCGAGCCCGCCAACGCGCTGGCCGCGGCATTGCAGAAGGTGGGCGCGGCCACCAAGGCAGCGTGGGCCACCGGCAACCCCGAGGAGGCGCTGGCCAACGCGACGCCGTATCTGCAGGCCTTCGGTCACCTCGTGCTGGCCTGGATCTGGCTCGAGGTGGGGCTGGCTGCCCAGGAGGCCCGTGGCAAGAGCACACGGAGCGAGTCGCTGATGCAGGGCAAACTGGCGGCGATGCGCTACTTCTACGCCTACGAACTGCCGCGCATCGACGCCTGGCTCGGCGTGGTCGCGCGGCGCGAGCCGCTCGTGCGCGAGATGCGCGAAGAGTGGTTCTGAGATGACGATGCACCCGCCGGACGTGCCGCGATGGCGGTGCCCAACCCGGCCGGGCTGGCCTTTCCCTCGATCACAAGGAGACTTTCGATGAGCACCCCGGTGCAGCAACTGTTCGACCTCACGGGCCAGGTGGCGCTCGTCACCGGCGGCTCGCGCGGCCTCGGCCTGCAGATCGCCGAGGCGCTCGGCGAAGCGGGCGCCAAGATCATGCTCACCTCGCGCAAGGCGGCCGACCTCGAGGAAGCGGCGGCCGACCTGGCCGCGCGCGGCATCGACGCGCGCTGGATCGCTGCCGACGCCAGCGACCCGGCCGGCGTGAAGAAGGTCGTCGAGGAAACGATGCAGCGCCTCGGCCGCATCGACATCCTCGTCAACAACGCCGGTGCCACCTGGGGCGCGCCGGCCGAGGACTACCCGCTCGAGGCCTGGGACAAGGTGATGAACCTCAACATCCGCAGCATGTTCCTGTTCTCGCAGGCGGTGGGCAAGGCAAGCATGATCCCGGCGAAGCGGGGCCGCATCATCAACGTGGCCAGCATCGCGGGCCTGTCGGGCAGCATGGACGTCGAGTTCATCGCCTACGGCACGAGCAAGGGCGCAGCGGTGAACTTCACGCGCACGCTGGCCGGCGAATGGGGCGAGCACGGCATCACCGTCAACGCGCTGGCGCCGGGCTTCTTCCCGAGCAAGATGACCAAGGGCACGCTGGCCGCCCTGGGCGTGGACAAGCTGGCGTCGGGCGCGCCTCTGCGGCGCATCGGCGACGACGACGACCTCAAGGGCGCCGCGTTGCTGTTTGCCAGCGCCGCGGGCAAGCACATCACGGGGCAGATCCTCGCCGTCGACGGCGGGGTCTCGTGCGTGCACGGCGGAGGCTGAAGGCATGGTGCGGGGAACGAAGGGCGGGCCGCTCGCGTTCGCGGCGCACATTCCCTTCGTCGAGGAGGTGGGCCTGGAGCTGCACGCGGCCGCCGACGGGCGCAGCGAGCTGCAGCTGCCGCTGGACGCCGGGCACATGAACCACCGCCAAGTCAGCCATGGCGGCGTGCTGATGACATTGCTCGACGTGGCGATGGCGCAGGCAGCGCGCACGCTGCATCGCCCGGGCGAGGCGCTGGGCCCGGCCGTCATCACGATCGAGATGAAGACCACCTTCGTGCAGCCGGCCACCGGCCGGCTCAAGGCCACGGGGCACGTGCTGCATCGGACGCGCGCGATGGCCTTCTGCGAAGGCCATGTCTACGATGGTGCGGGTGCGCTGTGCGTGCACGCGACCGGCACCTTCAAGTACGTGCGCGCGTTGGCCGGCGTGCCGACCGGCGGCGACGGCTGACCCCGATTTCCAGGAGACAGACCCCATGAAGAACCAACGCGTCGTGCTCGCCTCGCGCCCCGCGGCCGAGGCCACCGTCCAGAACTTCCGCCTCGAGACGGTGGAAACGCCGCCGCTGGCCGAGGGCCAGGTGCTGGTGCGCAACCACTGGCTGAGCCTGGACCCGTACATGCGCATGCGCATGAACGACATGAAGAGCTACGCGCCGCCCGTGGCCGTGGGCGCCGTGATGGTGGGCGGCACGGCGGGCGAGGTGGTCGAGTCACGCCACGCCGAGTTCCGCGCCGGCGACGCGGTCGTGGCGCAGGGCGGCTGGCAGGAGGCCTCGGTGCTCGACGCCACGCAGAAGGGCGTCGTGCGCAAGGTCGACACGAGCCGCGTGCCACTTTCTGCCTACCTCGGTGCCGTGGGCATGCCGGGCGTCACGGCCTGGGTCGGCCTCACGCACTTCATCGAGCCCAAGGCGGGCGAGACCATCGTCGTCGATGCCGCCAGCGGTGCCGTGGGCGGCATCGTCGGGCAGCTTGCCAAGGCGCGCGGCTGCCGCGCCGTCGGCCTGGCCGGCGGGCCCGACAAATGCGCGTACGTGAAGGAGGAGCTCGGCTTCGACGCCTGCATCGACTACAAGGCGCACCGCGACTTCGCCTCGCTCGCGGCGGCATTGGACGCGGCGGCGCCGAACGGCGTCGACGGCCTGTTCGAGAACGTGGGCGGCCTACTCCTCGACGTCGTGCTGTCGCGCATGAACGCCTTCGGCCGCATCGCGCTGTGCGGCATGATCTCCGGCTACGACGGTGCGCCGATGCCCATCTCCAACCCGCGCCTGCTGCTCACGCAGCGCCTGAAGCTGCAGGGCTTCATCGTCAGCGAACACATGCCTCTGTGGCCGCAGGCGCTGAAGGAACTGGCCGAGGGCGTGGGCAGCGGTCGCCTCAAGTACCGCGAGACGATCGCGCAGGGGCTTGCCAACGCGCCCGAGGCCCTCCTCGGCCTGCTGAAGGGGCGCAACTTCGGCAAGCAGCTCGTGAAGCTCGCCTGAGGCGCGCAGCGGCCGGGGCCGAAGCGGAGCGCTGATCATGCAGTGGACCTGGGCCCGCTTTGCCGACCTCGGCGTGGACGACCTCTACGACGCGCTGGCGCTGCGCTCGCGCGTGTTCGTCGTCGAGCAAGCCTGCGCCTTCCAGGACCCTGACGGCGTGGACCGCGCGAGCTGGCACCTGCTGGGCCGCGACGCCGAGGGGGTGCTGGCGAGCTACCTGCGGGTGGTCGACGGCGGAGACCTGCCTGTCGTTGGTGCCAGCGACTGGCCGGTGGTGCATGGCATGCCGCGCGTGCACGAGATGCAAGGTGCGCCGCCGACTTGGAGCGCACCCGCCATCGGCCGCGTCGTCACCGCCCCCAAGGTGCGCGGCACCGGCGCCGGGCGCGCGCTCTTCGCCGAGGGCCTGGCGCGCTGCCTCGCCGCGTGGCCGGGGCGCGGCATCCGCCTCAACGCGCAGGCGCACCTCGAGCGCTTCTACGGCGGCTTCGGCTTCGCGCGCGCCGGCGACAACTTCCTCGAGGACGACATTCCCCATGTGCCGATGTGGAGGGCCCCATGATTCAAGGGGCCGTACCCGGGCGCTCGCCATTGCATCCATCATCAGGAGGTCCGCCGGGAGCGCCATGACCACCATGCCTACCGTCACCCATGAGGTGTTCAACCAGGCCGAGCCGTTGGCCGACGTGAACCTGTTTCGCATCAACCGTCCTCTCGCCGACGCGTTGCGCGTGCTGGCGCCCGGGCTTGCCACGAAGCGCCTCGACGAGCTCGGCGCCGAGATGGGCAGTGCCGAGATGCAGCGACATGCCCGCCTCGCCAACGAGCACGGTCCGGTGCTGCACGCGCACGACCGCGTCGGGCGCCGTGTCGACCAGGTCGAGTTCCACCCCAGCTACCACGCACTGCTCGGTGCGGCGCTGCGGCACGGCCTGCATGGCACGCCGTGGGCCGCCGGCGCGCTCGGGCATGTCGAACGCGCCGCCGGCTTCATGCTCTTCACCGAGGCCGAGCCTTCGGTGCTGTGCCCGGTGTCGATGACCTATGCGGTGACACCTTCGCTGCGTGCCAACGCCGCCCTGCAAGCCGAGTGGGGCCCGCGTGTGGCCGCGCGCGAGTACGACGAGCGTTTCGTGCCCGGTCCCTTCAAGCGCGCGGTGACCATGGGCATGGGCATGACCGAAAAGCAGGGCGGCTCGGACGTGCGCGCCAACACCACGCGCGCCGCGTTCGACGGCGACGATGCCTGGGGCCGGCGGTATCGCCTCACCGGCCACAAGTGGTTCATGTCCGCGCCGATGTGCGATGCCTTCCTTGTGCTGGCGCAGGCGCCGGGTGGGCTCTCGTGCTTCTTCCTGCCGCGCTGGCTGCCGGACGGCACGGTGAACGCGCTCTTCGTGCAGCGCCTGAAGCACAAGCTCGGCAACCACGCCAACGCCAGCAGCGAGGTGGAGTTCATCAAGGCCGCCGCCTGGCTGGTGGGCGAGGAGGGGCGCGGCGTGCCGCAGATCCTGGCCATGGGCGCGCTCACGCGGCTCGACTGCGCGCTCGGCACGGCCGGGCTGATGCGCCAGGCCCTCTCCATCGCGCTGCACCACACGGCGCAGCGGCACGCCTTTGGCAAGCCGCTCATCGCGCAGCCGTTGATGAAGAACGTGCTCGCCGACCTGGCGCTCGAGAGCGAGGCCGCGACGCTGCTGGCGCTGCGGCTGGCGCTGGCCGTGGACCGCACCGAGAACGGCGGCGGCGATGCGCTCGAACCCGGGTCCTTCGACCCCGGCCACGAGGCCGTGATGCGCCGGGTGCTCACGCCGGTGGCCAAGTTCTGGGTCTGCAAGCGTGGCAGCCACTTCGCCCAGGAGGCGATGGAGTGCCTGGGCGGCAACGGCTATGTCGAGGCGGACGGCGAGGGCGTCGTGGCGCGCATCTACCGCGAGATGCCGCTCAACAGCATCTGGGAGGGCGCCGGCAACATCATGGCGCTCGACCTGCAGCGGGCCCTGCGCGGCGCCGACGTGGCGCCGGCGCTCGAGCACGAGCTGCGCGCATCGCGCGGCGCGAACGCGGCACTCGACCGCGCCGCGGC
>JALHOU010000261.1 GCA_022842825.1 Rubrivivax sp. | reverse complement strand
CAGCGCCCCGAGCGCGCCCGGCCCGGGTGGCACCGCCGCCGCCGCGCCGCCAGGCGCCACCATCGTCGCGGTGCGCGTGTGGCCGGCGCGCGAGTACACCCGCATCACCCTCGAATCGGACCGCGTCCTCTCGGCGCGACACACCCTCTTCGACGCCCCGCCGCGCCTGAGCGTGGACCTCGAAGGGCTCGAGCTCGACGCGGCGCTGCGCGAGCTGGTCGGCCAGGTGCGGCCCGACGACCCTTTCATCCAGGGCGTGCGCGCCGGCCAGTACCAGCCGCGTGTGGTGCGCATCGTCTTCGACCTCAAGCAGCCGGTGCGGCCCGAGCAGTTCGCCCTGCTGCCGGTGGCGCCCTACCAGCACCGCCTGATCTTCGACCTCTACCCCACCGAGGAACGCGACCCGCTGCTGACGCTGGTGCGCGAGCGAGAGGAGGCCACCGACCGCGCCGCCCGCGCCGTGCAGGACTCGTTGTCGGACTTCATCGCGCGCATCGAAGGGCGCCGCAACGGCGTGGCGGGCGCCTCGGCGCCGGGCCCGGGTGGCGTGGCCACGTTGCCGCCGCGTCCGGGTGCACCGGCGGCGCCGGCCACCGTGCCGATGACGCCGGCGCCGCCCTCGCCACCTTCGCCGCTGACGGCAGCCGAGCGCCAGAGCGTCGAGCGCCTCATCATCGTGGCCATCGACCCCGGCCATGGCGGCGAGGACCCCGGCGCCATCGGCCCCACCGGCCTGCGCGAGAAGGACGTCGTGCTGGCCATCGCGCTGGAGCTGCGCGAACGGCTCAACGCCGTGAACGGCATGCGCGTCATGCTCACGCGCGAGACCGACCATTTCGTGCCGCTGGTCGAGCGTGTGCGCAAGGCCCGCCGCGTGCAGGCCGACCTCTTCGTCAGCCTGCACGCCGACGCCTTCATGCGGCGCGAGGCGCGCGGCGCAAGTGTCTTCGCGCTCTCGACACGCGGCGCCAGCAGTGCGGCCGCGCGCTGGATGGCCGAACGCGAGAACGCCGCCGACCAGGTGGGTGGCGTCAACGTCGGCGCCGTGCGCGACCCGCAGATCCTGCAGACCATGCTGGACATGAGCACCACCGCTCAGATCAAGGACAGCCTGGCTCTGGGCCGCGAAGTGCTCGGACGCCTGGACCGCGTCGGCGAGCTGCACAAGCGCCAGGTCGAGCAGGCCGGCTTCGCCGTGCTGAAGGCGCCCGACATCCCGAGCATCCTGGTCGAGACCGCCTTCATCTCCAATCCGCAGGAGGAGAAGCGGCTGCGCGACCCCGCCTACCGCACTCAGTTGGCGGGGGCCATTGCGGCGGGCATCCGGCGCTACTTCGCGAAGAGGCCGCCGCTGGCGCGGGCGAGGCGATTGGGGTGATCGGCTGATGGGCTGATGGGCTGATGGGCTGATCGTCAGGCGGCGCGGCCGCGCCCGGGATGTTCTGCTCCCGGGGGCGGTGGCTGGCCCGACACACGTGCCGGGTGCCGCCCCGGCACCGACCGCGCCACCGCTCACCGCGCCCGCAGCACCAGCGCAATCGCGCTCACCATCAGCACCACCGCGGCCCAGTCCTGCCAGTGCAGTACTTCGCCCAGCACGACGGCACCGCTGAACACGCCCAGCACCGGAATCATCATGACGCTGATGCTCGAGGCCACCGGCGGCAGCGTCTTTGCGAGGTACAGCCAGGCCGCCTGCGAGAAGCCGAAGATCACGATGGCATTGAAGGCCACGGCCCCCACCACGTGCGGCTCGGGCGGGCGCCAGCGGGCGCCCTCCAGGACGACGGCGAGCACCGTCATCACCGCCGCGCACACCACCATCATCCAGAAGACGATGGCCAGCAACGGCACCGGCATGGTGGACCGGCGCAGCATGTGCGTGCCGAAGGCCCACACCGCCGCCGCACCCACCACCGCTGCGGCGGCCCCCGGTGCGCCGGCCAGCTTCGTGAACTCCTCCGACAGCAGCAGCACCACCCCGAGCCCCGCCGCCGCCACGCCCAGCCACTGGCGCGGCGTCAGCCTGTCGCCGTAGACGAAGGCGCCCACGAGCGCGACGAAGATGGGCATCGTGTAGCCGAGGATCGCCGAGCGGCCCGAGCTCAGCGCCTGCACGCCCAAGATGACGACCACGTGCCACACCAGCATGTTGGGACCGGTCAGCCGCGCCACGCCCGACCAGTGCTGGCGCGGAATGACCAGTGGCACCTTCAGCCAGCGCAGCGCCAGCCACAGCACCGGCAGCCCCAGCACCATCGACAGCGCCCTGAACGTGAGCGGCGGGTAGGCCAGCGGCACCGAGGGCAGGCCGCTCACGCCGATCTTCATGATCGGCCAGTTGACGCCCCAGGTGAGCGTCAGCAGCACCAGCACCACGAGCTGGCGGCGGGTCAGCTGCACGGCCGTCACGGACGCCGGCCGCCGCCGAGGTAGCGCTTGCGACGGAAGACCACGCCCAGGCCGATGCCGACCAGCGCCATCAGCCCCACCGCGAGCCAGAAGCCCGCATGCGTGTGGATGAGCGGCATGAACTCGAAGTTCATGCCGAAGAAGCCGGTGATCAGGTTGAGCGGGAGGAACACGGCGGTGAGCGCCGTCAGCGTGCGCATGATGTCGTTCGTGCGGTGCGACAGCGCCGAGAAGTGCATCTGCACCGCGCTCTCCGCGCTGTGCTCGAGCCGGCGCACGTGCTGCAGCACGCGCTCGATGTGCTCGAGCACGTCGCGGCTGCGCACGCGCAGCAGTTCGCGCTCACGCCGGCGCTCGGCATCGGGCTCGTCGGGCCAGTCCTCGAGCGCGTCGATCCACTCCTGCACGGCAGAGCGCTGGTCCTCGCAGGTGTCCTCCAGGGCGTGCAGCGCGTTTCGGGAGTCGAGCAGCACCGACCAGTCCTGGAAGCGGTTGCGCGGGTCGAGCAGGTCCTTCTGCAGCTGCCCGAGCTGGCGCGTGAGCAGTCGGCGCAGCTCGAGGTAGTTGTCGACCATGTGGTTGACCATGCGCAGCATCAGGTCGGCCGGGCTGGTGGGCAGGCGGCTGCTGCCGCGCACGTCGGCCGGGCCGTTGCCGGCCAGGCCCAGGTAGCGCCCCGCGAAATGGTCGCGCACGGCGCAATCGGTGGGATGCACCGTGATCAGCAGGCGGTCGAACACCGCGAAGCCCACCGGGCTGGTGTCGATCGACTGCAGCACGCGCCGGGCCAGGCTGGCCGTGGTCTGCGGTTCTTCGGCCGCGCCGGGCGCCGCGTGCGTCGCGGCGAGGCGGCGAAAGACCATCATGTCGTACCACGACGTGTAGTCGAAGTGGCTCGGCAGCTGGTTGTTGATGAGGTCGGAGACGTGCAGGTCGACGAGCACGCCAAGCTCCCAGCGTTGCAGCGTCGCCTGCAGTTCGGCGATGCCGACCTCCAACTCGCGCCGCGCGCTACCGACCCACAGAAACCCGTGCGCCGGCAGTTCCGCGGGCAGAGCCTGCAGCTCCTCGAAGTGCTCGGCGCCGACGTGGAAGATGCGCATGCGGCGCCGCCCGGCCGCGCTTCAAGCGCGCTTCAGCAGCCGCGCCGCTTCGAGCGCGAAGTAGCTGAGCACGCCGTCGGCGCCGGCCCGCTTGAAGGCGAGCAGCGACTCCATCATCACCGCGTCGTGGTCGAGCCAGCCGTTGGCGGCCGCGGCCTTGAGCATCGAGTACTCACCGCTCACCTGGTAGGCGAAGGTGGGCATGCGGAACTCGTCCTTCACGCGGCGCACGATGTCCAGGTAGGGCATGCCCGGCTTCACCATCACCATGTCGGCGCCCTCGGCGATGTCCAGCGCCACCTCGCGCAGCGCCTCGTCGCTGTTGCCGGGGTCCATCTGGTACACCTTCTTGTCGGCCTTGCCGAGGTTGGCCGCCGAACCCACGGCGTCGCGGAAGGGGCCGTAGAAGGCGCTCGCGTACTTGGCGCTGTAGGCCATGATGCGCGTGTGGATGGCGCCGCGCGACTCGAGCGCGCCGCGGATGGCGCCGATGCGCCCGTCCATCATGTCGCTGGGGGCGACGATGTCCACGCCGGCCTCGGCCTGCACCAGCGCCTGCTTCGTGAGCACCGCCACTGTCTCGTCGTTGAGGATGTAGTTGTCGGCATCGAGCAGGCCGTCCTGGCCGTGGCTCGTGTAGGGGTCGAGCGCAACGTCGGTGAGCAGGCCGAGCGTCGGGAAACGCTTCTTAAGCTCGCGCACGGCGCCCGGCACCAGGCCCTCGGGATTGAGCGCCTCGCGGCCATCCGGCGACTTCAGCGAAGGCTCGATCACCGGGAACAGCGCCATCACCGGCACGCCGAGCGCCAGGCACTGCTCGGCCACGTCGAAGAGGCCGTCCACGCTGCGCCGGCAAACGCCGGGCATGCTGGCCACGGCCTGCTGCTGGCCGCGGCCCTCGAGCACGAAGACGGGCAGGATCAGGTCCTCCGGGGCGAGCCGATGCTCGCGCACGAGCGCCCGCGTGAACGCATCGCGGCGCAGTCGACGCGGGCGGCTCGCGGGGTAAGGGGGTAGGGTATTCACGCAGGACGCCTTCAGGGCAACGAGGTCACCGTCGCGTGGACGCAGCAGGGACCGCATTCGAGGGTGTGCCCACCACGCTGAAACCGGTGGCGGACAAGAAATGCTACTGCTAGACTTTATTCTGAACGGTCGTTCGCAAGGGCGCCGTTCCCTGCTTTTCCTCCCTGAGCAGGTGCCTTAGCGTGATGACAGCGATAAGGCTTGCCGGCCCCAGCTTCGCGCTGGGGCCACTTTTTTTGCGCCGCGATAATTGCCCGATGTCTTCGGTGTACCTCTGGGTCAAGGCCTTCCACATCGTCTTCGTCGCGAGCTGGTTCGCGGGCTTGTTCTACCTGCCGCGGCTGTTCGTCAACCTCGCCGAGGTCGGCGCCGAGAGCCACGCCGAGCGCGAGCGGCTGCTGCTCATGGCGCGTCGGCTCTACCGCTTTGCGGGCCTGCTGATGGTGCCGGCGCTGGTGCTCGGGCTCGTGCTGTGGCTGGGCTACGGCGTCGGCCGCGGGCCGGGCAGCGGCTGGATGCACGCCAAGCTCGTGCTCGTGCTCGGCGCCGTCGGCTACCACCACGCCTGCCGGCGGCTGCTGCGCGACTTCGAGCAGTTGCGCAACCGTCGCAGCTCGCGCTGGTACCGCGTCTTCAACGAGCTCACGGTGCTGCTGTTCGCAGCCACGGTGGTGCTCGTGGTCGTCAAGCCTTTCTAGGCTGCCCGCCGTGGTCGGCCGCCGCTCCACCGCCAACGCGCTGGCGCTGGCCTATGCGGCGCTGGTGGTCTACGCGAGCCTCTACCCCTTCGAAGGCTGGCGCTGGTCCACCCCTGCCGGCTGGGCCGACCCGCTCGGCCTGCCCTGGGTGCCCTGGGGCGACGAGTTCGACCTCTGGTCCAACCTGCTCGGCTATGTGCCCTTCGGGCTGCTGCTGGCCATCGGTCGCCTGCGCTCGGGTTCGTCGATGGCGATGGCCTTGTGGGTGGCGCTGCTCGTACCGGCGGCCACCTCGTATGCGCTCGAGGTCCTGCAGACCACGTTGCCCACGCGCCACCCTTCTCTGAAGGACTGGATGATGAACAGTGCCGGCGGCACCTTGGGCGCGCTGCTGGCGCTGGCCCTGCATGGCAGCGGCCTGGTGGACCGCTGGCAGGCGCTGCGGCAACGCTGGTTCGAACGCGACAGCGCAGGCGCGTTGGCGCTGCTGGCGCTATGGCCCGTGGGGCTGCTCTTCCCCGCCCCCGCCCCGCTCGGGCTCGGGCAGGTCGGCGGCGGCCGCCTGCTCGACGCCGTCTCGGCCTGGTTCGAAGGCCTGCCCTTCTCGGAGGCCGCTGGCGAGGTGTTCGCGCCCTCTGCGGCCACGCAGGCCGCGGCTGCGGCCGCGGCCTCCATGGGGCTCTCACCGCTCGCCGAGGTGCTGATCATCGCCCTCGGCCTGCTCGCCCCCTGCGTGGTGGCCTTCAGTGTCGTCGTGCCCGGCTGGCGCCGGCTGGCCCTGGCGTTCGGAGCGGTCGTGCTCGCCGCGCTCGGCATGACGCTGTCGACGCTGCTCAACTTCGGGCCCCGTCACTCGCTCGCCTGGGTCACGCCGTGGGCCGGCCCGGCCGTGGGCCTGGCGGCCCTCGGGGTGCTGGTGCTGGCGCCGATGTCGCGCGCGGTGGTGCTGGGCGTGGGGCTGATGGTGCTCACCGGTCTCGTGGTGGGCGTCGCACAGGCCCCCTCCGACCCGTTCTTCGCGCAGAGCCTGCAGGCCTGGGAGCAGGGGCGATTCGTGCACTTCCATGGCTTGGCGCAGTGGGTCGGCTGGCTGTGGCCCTATGCGGCCATCGCCTGGATGCTGTCGCGGCTGGCGGTCCGGTCCTGACCGGCCCGCTCCCTACAATCGCGCTCGATGAGCTACTACAAGCACCACATCTTCTTCTGCCTCAATCAGCGCGGCAACGGCGAGGCGTGCTGCGCCGACCACGACGCACAGGCCGCCTTCGATCACTGCAAGGGCCGCGTCAAGTCGCTCGGCCTCGCCGGCCCGGGCGGCGTGCGCGTCAACAAGGCGGGCTGCCTCGACCGCTGCGCCGGCGGCCCGGTGGCCGTGGTCTATCCGGA
>JALHOU010000260.1 GCA_022842825.1 Rubrivivax sp. | reverse complement strand
GCGGCCGCGGCGTGGGCAGCTCGGCCAAGCCCCGGTCCGGCCCGGCCGGTGGCGAGCGGGCTCAGGCGGGGGCGCCTGCTGGCTCGGCCGGCAGCAGCGACTGGCCCGGTGCCACGCGCGTGAAGCGCACCGGCTCGCGCTGCAGGTCCAGGGCATCGCCTTGCTGCCTGACGACGATGTAGCGCGAGGTGGGCAGGTCGCCGGTGTCTGGAAAGTCCTCGCGGTAGTGGGCGCCGCGCGAATCCTCGCGCGCGAGGGCCGACAGTGCGATCACGCGGCTCACGGCGATGAGGTTCTTCAGGTTGATCCAGTCGTGCCAGGCCAGATGGAAGGCTCGGGCGTCGCCGCCGGGCACGCCCGTGCGCGACAGCCGCGCGTCCAGGTCGGCCAGGCGCTGCAGACCGCGCTGCAGGCCCTGCGCGCTGCGCAGGATGCCCACGTCGTGCCACATGCTGTCGAACAGCGCCTCGCGCACGGCTTCCAGGTCCCCAGCGGCCTGGTGGAAGGGCGCCTCGTGGTGCGCGATGCTGGCGGCGATGGCGGCCTCGTCGGCAGGACGCCACTGGCCTTGTTCGCGCACCCAGCGCGCCATGGTGTCGCCGGCGATGCCGCCGAACACGGTGGAGTTGGCCACGCCGTTGCCGCCCAGGCGGTTGGCGCCGTGCACGCCACCGGTGTCTTCACCGGCCGCGAACAGGGCCGACAGGGGCGTGCGGGTGTCGGCCGCGAAGACCACGCCACCCATCATGTAGTGCGCCGTGGGCACCACCTCGACACGGCCGCCGGCGAGGTCGAAGCCACAGTCGGCGCAGCGCTCGACCATGCCCTTGAACTGGCGCCGCACGTGGTCGGCGCCCAGGTGGTGCATCTGCAGCCACACGCCGCCGTGCGGCGTGGTGCGGCCCTCGCGCATCTCGCGGAAGATGGCGCGCGAGACGATGTCGCGCGTGGCCCGCTCGGCGCGTGGGTCGTGGCGCGCCATGAAGCGCTGGCCCTCGCCGTCCAGCAGCCAGCCGCCGGCGCCGCGCAGGCCCTCTTCCAGCACCGTGCCGGTCATTCGCGTGCCCGTGCCGGCCAGCAGGCCGGTGGGGTGGAACTGCACCATCTCCATGTCGCGCAGCGCCAGGCCGGCGCGCAGCGCCATCGCCAGGCCGTCGCAACTCTTGTCGCCCGAGGGCGTGTGGTACTTGTACATCGTGGGCCCGCCACCGGTGGCCAGCAGCACGGCCCGGGCCTGCACGAACACAAAGTCGCCGCGGCGCATGTCGATCATCAGCACGCCGGCCAGGGCCCGCCCGTCGGGTGTCTTCACCAGCTCGATGGCGCGGTGCTCCTCCAGCCGATCGATGCCGCGCGACCACACCTGCTCGGCCAGGCGGTTGATGATCTCGATGCCGGTCAGGTCGCCCTTGTGCACCGTGCGGTCGAAGGTCTGGCCGGCAAAGGCCTTCTGGTGGATCGTGCCGTCGGCGTTGCGGTCGAAGAAGCAGCCGAGCTCGTTCTCGAGTTCGCGGATGCGCTCGATGGCGGTGCTCACCAGCGTCCAGGCGAGGTCCTGGTCGGCCAGCCACTTGCTGCCGTCGATGGTGTCCATGAAGTGCCGCTCGACCGAGTCGCCTGCGGCCAGCGCCACGTTGTAGCCGCCCTGGACCATGCGCGTGCAGCCCGACTTGCCGAGCAGCCCCTTCACGGCCACGGTGATCTTGAGTTGCGGCGCCTGCTGGTGCGCGTGCAGCGCGGCAAACAGGCCGGCGCCGCCCGAGCCGAGGATCAGGATGTCGGTTTGCAGCCGGCGCAGGGGTGCCGCCGTCATGCCGTCTTCACGCCCAGCGAAGCCAGCACCGCGGCGCGCCGCGCCTGCGCGTCGTCGCGCACCACGCTGTACAGGCTGCCGCCGTGGCTGTCCATCGCCACCAGCAGCGGGCCGAAGTCGCGGATGCGGAATTGCCACAGCGACTCGGGGTTCAGGTCGTCGAGGTCGACGTCCTCGATCTGCTCGATCCAGGTCGTCTCCAGCGCCGCGGTGCCGCCGACGATGGCGAGGTAGGCGCCGCCCAGCTCGGCAAAGGCGGCGGCCGAACCCTCGCGCAGCCCACCCTTGCCGATGACCAGGCGCACACCTTCGCGCTGCATCAGCGGCCGCGTGAAGCGCTCCATGCGGTCGGAGGTGGTGGTGCCGATGCACACCGGCGCATAACCGGCCGGGTGGGCGGTGTCGGCCGGCACCTTCTTCACGTTGGGCGCGGTGTGGATGACGGCATGGCCGCGCAGGTCCAGCCGCGTGCGGCGGCCGCGGTCGAACAGGTGGATCTGCGTGGCGTCGCGGATGCCGAAGAGCCGCCGCTGCAGCGTCACCGTGTCGTCAACGCGCAGGGCGCGCACCTGGGCCTCGGTGACGGGCATCTCGAAGACGTGGTGCGTCATCTCAGTACCCGTAGGAAACGCCCGACGGCGTGAAGGTGGCGCGCGCGCGGCGCGCCGAGTGGCACTGCATGTTCACCGCGATGGGGTTCATCGTGATGTGCGTGGCGGCCAGTTCGATATGCACGGCAAACGCGGTGCCGTCGCCGCCCAGGCCCTGCGGGCCCACGCCCAGCCGGTTGACGGCCGCCGACAGCTGCGCTTCGAGCGCGGCGCCATCGGGGTCGCTGCAGCGGCTGCCCAGCGGCCGCGTGGCCGCGCGCTTGGCCAGCGCCACCACCAGGTCGGAGGTGCCGCCCAACCCCACGCCGACGATGGTGGGCGGGCAGGTCTTGCCGCCGGCGGCCAGCACGCAGTCGACGACGAAGGTCTTGATCGCGTCGATGCCTTCGGCCGGGATCGCCATCTTCAGGAAGGAACCGTTCTCCGACCCGCTGCCCTTGGGGATCATCTCGATCTCCACCACCTCGGCCTGGTCGCTGAAGTCCACGTGCACCACCGGCACGCCGATGCCGCAGGACGTGTGCTCGTTGCGCCGCGTGAGCGGGTGCACGACCGAGCTGCGCAGCGGGTACTCGCGCGTGGCGCGCTCGCAGCCGCGGCGCAGCGCCAGCAGCAGCGCGTGGCCGTCGAAGCTGACGCCGCGGCCGATGCGCACGTTGTAGATCGGCACGCCGGTGTCCTGGCACAGCAGGTTGTCGGTGGCCTCGGCCACCGCGATGTTCTGCACCATCGTGGCCAGCATGCGCCTCGCGGTGGGCGCCGTCTCGGCCAGCGTGAGCCGCTGGAAGCCGGCCTTGATGTCGGGCGGCAGGTCCTTCAGCGCGCGGATGTACAGCGCCTTGGCGGCCTCTTCGACGGCTTCGGGCTCGAGCATCATGGGCGCGGCCCTGCCTCGGCGTGCGTGCAGTGGCGGCAGGCCGCTGCGGCGGTGGTGGTCATCAGTTGGCCTTGATGTTGCGGCTCTTCACCACCTCGGCCCAGACCTTGGATTCGGCCTCGATGGCCTTGCCCAGCGCCGCCGGCGTGTTGCCCACCGGCGCCATGCCGACGCCCTGCAGCCTGGCCACCACATCGGGTTGCGCCAGCACCGCCACCGTGTCGCGGTGCACGCGGTCGATGGCGGCCTGCGTCGTGCCCGCGGGCGCCAGGAGGCCGAACCAGCCGGTGTTCTCGAAGCCGGGGAAGCCGCTCTCGGCCACGGTGGGTACGTCGGGCAGCATCTTCGAGCGCTCGGCGCTGGTCACCGCCAGCGCGCGCAGCTTGCCGCCGGTGGCCAGGGGCGACGCGGCGCCGATGTTGGCCACCACCATGTCCACCTGCCCGGCCATGACATCGGTGAGCGCGGCCGATTCGCCCTTGTACGGGATGTGCGTGATGTCGATGCCGGTGACGAAGGCCAGGCGCTCGGCGGCCATGTGCACCTGGCTGCCCGGGCCGGCGGAGCCGAAGTTGACCTTGCCCGGCGAGGCCTTGGCCTTGGCGATGAGACCCTTCAGGTCCTTCACGTCGCTGGAGGGCGGGACCGAGACCACCATCGGGCCGGTGGCCACGTTGGTGATGGGCACGAAGTCCTTCCTGGGGTCGAAGGGCAGGCTGGCGAACAGGTGCGGGTTGACGGTGAAGATGCTGCCCGAGGCCATCAGCAGCGTGTGGCCGTCACCTGCCTTGGCCGCCGCCGCCGTGCCGATGTTGCCGCCGGCGCCGGCGCGGTTTTCCACCACCACGGTCTGGCCCCACAGCTCGCCGAACTTCTGCGCCAGCAGGCGGGCCACCACGTCGGTGCTGCCGCCGGGTGCGAAGGGCACGATCATGGTCACCTGCCTGCTCGGCCATGGGGCCTGCGCGGCCGCGGGGCTCGCCACCAGGGCGGCGGGCAGCAGCGCGGCCAGGCCCAACTGGGTCAGTCGGGCCAGTCGGGCCAGCCAGGCGAGAGGGCGACGGCGCGAGGAAAAGGGTGCGGCACGGGTCATCGATGTCTCCGACAGTTCGGGGTCAAGGGTCAGCCCAGCAGGGCCAGCCCGAAGGCCAGGCTCACGGCCACCGCGAAGCCGGCACCCAGGGCCAGGGCATTCTTGCGCAGGCCGCTCCAGGGGCCGAACTCGATCAGCAGCAGGCGCAGGCCGCCGGCCAGGTGCAGACCCAGGAGCAGCACCAGGCCCCACTCGGCCAGCTTGAACAGCGGCCGGTCGGTCCAGCGCAGGAAGCCGTCGAGCCCGGCCTCACCCTGCAGGGCCAACGACAGGGCCCAGAAGTGCAGCGGCAGGAACAGGCCCAGCGCCAGGCCCGACAGCCGGTGCACGCAGTAGGCCCACCACGCCGGGTGGTTGCGGGCGCGGGCATCGTTGCGGCGCATCACGGGCCTCCGCGGTAGACGGCCAGCACGGCGCGCAGCCCGGTCGCCAGCAGCAGCAGCGCGAACAGGCGCGCCAGCCACAGCGCACGGCGCTCGTCCAGCCCGGCCCACTCACGCGCGATGGTGGCCAGGCCCAGCGGCACGTGCACGGCACAGGCCAGCACGAAGCAGCCGTAGAACGCCGCAAAGCCGACATGCCCGCGCGTGCGGCCGAGGATCTCGGCGCCCGTCAGGCCACCGCGCACGGCGTAGATCATCACCACCAGGTGCCCCAGCACGCACACGGCCAGCACCATGGCGCTGAGGCGCTGCCAGTACCAGCGCCGGGCCTGGGCGACGGCTTCGCTCACGGCAGCCCCTTCACGGCAGCCCTCTCATGGCAGCCCTTTCATGGCAGCCCATTCACAACTGCCCCTTCACGGCGGCGCGGGCCACCAGGCGCTTGAGCCCGGCGATGGCGCGCGTCGGCTCGATCTGCTTGGGGCAGCGCTCGGTGCACGAGCCCTGCGTGTGGCAGCTGTGGCAACCGGCGTCGCCGGCCACCGCGCGCAGCCGCTCGGTGCGCTCGACATCGCGCACGTCGTTGACGAGCGTCCAGGCGCGGTTCAGCGCCGCCGGGCCCAGGTAGTCGGGCCGCCAGGCCACCACGTCGCACGAGGCATGGCACACCCCGCAGCCGATGCACTCGATGCCGGCATGGGCCGCCTGGCGCTCGGGGCTGGCGGGCGACACGCGGGCGAAGTCCTCGTGGCGCGTGCTCTTGCCGGCGAAGCGGCCGCGCGCCTGGGCGTTCTTGTCGAAGAAGCCGCTCATGTCGGTGGCGAGGTCGCGGATGACCGGCAGGTGCGAAAGCGGGGCCAGCTCCAGCCCGCCGTCGGCGCCGACCACCTTGGCCACATGGGTGCGGCAGGTCCAGCGGGCGCGGCCGTTGACCGTCATCGCGCACGATCCGCACATGCCCACGCGGCAGGCGAACCGGTAGGCCAGGGTAGGCTCGAGGTGGCGCTGCACATGCGTGACGACGTCCAGCACGGTCTGGCTGTCCTGGCGCGGCACTTCGTAGAGGACGAAGCGGCCCTCGGCCTGGCCGCGCCAGATGCGGACCCGCAGCGGCGCGCTGGCGGGGCGACCCTGCTCGCTCACTGACGTACCTTCGTGCTGCGCACTCCGGTGTTCGCCCTTCGGGCGGCCGGGCGGGCTCATGCCGCTGCCGGCCGGCGCAACTGCGGCGCCGGCAGGCCCTCGATCATCACGTTGATGCACGCCGGCCGGCCGCTGGCCAGGGCGCGCTGCAACGCGGCCTGCCACTGCCCGCTGTGGTCGACGAGCTCGCCGTGCGCACCCAGCGCGGCGGCGGCCTGGTCGTAGCGGGTGGCCGCCAGTTCGCAGCCGATCAGGCGATCGGCGCCGTAGTCCTTGAGCTGGATCTGGTACTCGGCGTTCCAGCGCGCGTCGTTGCCCACCACCGCCAGGAAGGGCAGGCCGTAGCGAGCGGCGGTGTCAAACTCGGCCAGGTGGAAGCCGGCGGTTCCGTCGCCCATCACCGCCACCACGGGCACTTCGGGCGCCACCGCGCAACGGGCGGCCAGGGCAAAGGGCAGCGCCGATCCGATCGAGCCGGCCACGCCGTTGATGAGGCGCTGCGGCGCGCGCAGGCAGGCCTGGGCCCATTGTCCGACCTCGCCACCGTCGCTGATGAAGACGGCGTCGGGGTGGCTGTCCAGCAGCGCCTGCAGCGGGCGCAGCGCCTGCACCGGGTGCAGGCGGCCGGGCTGCGAACCACGCGCCTCGGCCCACTGGGGAGGCCGCCAGTCGATGGCCTCGCGCACGGCACGGCGCCAGCCGGCGTGCACCGGCGCGGCGGTGGCGGCCGCGGTCA
>JALHOU010000259.1 GCA_022842825.1 Rubrivivax sp. | reverse complement strand
GGCATCGAGACCGCCTACGGCACGAGCCAGGTGCTGTTCGGCGTGTCGCTCACCGTGCGCGCGGGCGAGGTGACGACGCTCATCGGCCGCAACGGCATGGGCAAGACGACGACGGTGAAGACGATCATGGGCCTGCTCTCGCCGAAGGCCGGGCGCGTGTGCATGGACGGCGTCGAGTTGCAGGGCCGTCCGAGCTACGTGGCCGCACGTGCCGGCCTCGGGCTCGTGCCCGAGGGGCGACAGGTCTTCCCCAACCTCACGGTGCGCGAGAACCTCGTCGCCACCGCCGGCAACCGCCACGGCGCGGCCAAGCCCTGGACGCTGCAGACGGTGTACGAGATGTTCCCGCGCCTGCAGGAACGCGAGCGCAACCTCGGCAGCAACCTCTCCGGCGGCGAGCAGCAGATGCTGGCCATCGGCCGCGCGCTGATGACCAACCCGCGCCTGCTGATCCTCGACGAGGCCACCGAAGGCCTCGCGCCGCTCGTGCGGCTGGAGATCTGGAAGTGCCTGCAGCGGCTTCGCGAGTCAGGCCTGGCCATGATCGTCATCGACAAGAACATCGCGCCGCTGATTCGCCTGGCCGACCGCCACGTCATCCTCGAGAAAGGGCGCGTGGTCTGGCAGGGCGACTCCGCGGCCCTGCGCGCTGCGCCCGAAGTGCTGCACCAGTACGTGGGCGTGTAGGGCGGGCCTCAGGCCCGCTGCTCGGCCTGCTGCCTGCCGCACGGACCGTACGCTGGCCCGCGCTCTCGAGCACTCACGTTCGGCGCGCGGCAGAGGGCCGCTCACGGCTTGAGGATCGCCCGCCCCTTCACGCGCCCCGCGCGCAGGTCGTCCAGCGCCTGCGAGGCATCGTCCAGCGGACGCGTCGCCACCGGCATCGCCGGCAAACGCCCTTCACGGGCGAAGGCGAGCAGTTCGCGCAGTTCCTGCAGGCTGCCGACGTACGAGCCGACGATGTGGAGCGCCTTCATCGACACGAGCGTCGGCATCACCGGTGCGCTGCCGCCGAACAGGCCCACGCAGACGAGCTTGCCGCCCTTGCGCAGCGCGCCGAGGCCGAAGCTGAAGGTCGACGCCGCGCCGACGAAGTCCACCGCCACGGCGACGCCGCCGCCCGTGGACTTGACGAGCGTGCGCGCGGCGCCGTCGGCCGTGGGGTCGAAGACTTCGGCGGCGCCCGCCTCGCGCGCGACGTCCCACTTCGTCTTGTCGACCTCGGCCACGATGGGGGCCAGCCCCAGCATCTGGCGCGCAAGGCGAATGCCCGACAGGCCCACGCCACCGGCACCGATGATCAGCACGGCGTCGCCCGCGGCGGGCGTGCCGATCTTCTTCAGCGCGCTGTAGGCGGTGAGCCCCGAACACGCGAGCGTGCACGCCTGCTCCTCGGGCAGCGGGTCGTATTCGAGCAGCACGCGCGGGTGCGGCACGACGATGTGGCTCGCGAAGCCGCCGTCGCGGTTGCAGCCGAGCGCCTGCGGCGCCGCACACAGGTGCTCGTTGCCACCGGCGCAGGTGCTGCACTTGCCGCAGCCGATCCAAGGGAACACGACGCGTCGGTCGCCGACCTTCCCGCCGAGCGCGGCGGCCTCGGGGCCGACCGCCAGCACGGTGCCCGCGATCTCGTGGCCGAGCGTGCGCGGCAGCGACATCGGCCGCGTCATGTCGATCTTGTTGCCGCCGCCGAGGTCGAAGTAGCCGTCCTGCAGGTGCAGGTCGCTGTGGCAAACGCCGCAGCTGCCCACCTGCAGCAGCACCTCCGTGCCCTGGGGTTGAGGGGTGTCGCGCAGCACGCGGGCCAGGGGGCGGCCGAAGGACTCGACTTGGTAGCTCAGCATGTTCAGCTCGGCGTCTGCGTGGGGCGGGGTGGCCGCATGAAGGCCGCGACGGCGTCGATCACCACCCCCGGCTGGTCCCGCTGCGGCGAGTGGCCGCACTGCGGGATCTCCAGCAACCGGGTGTCGCGCACGCGACGCGCGATGCCGCGGATCTGCTCGAGGGTACCGTATTCGTCGTCCAGCCCCTGCATCGCGAGCACCGGGCAGCGGATCGAAGCGATCTCGGCTTCGATCGACCACGAGCGGAAGGCCGGCGAAAGCCACGCATCGTTCCAGCCCCAGAAGGCGGAGTCCGGGTCGTCGTGATACCGCGCGAGGCGCGCGCGCAGGTCGGTCGTGCGGTGGGCCTCGCGCGCCTTCTCGATGCTCGCGACCGACAGGTCCTCGACGAGGATGTGCGGCGCCAGCACGATGATGCCCGCCGGCGCGGTGGCGGGGTCCTGCGCGTGCGGCACATGCGCCGCGTGCAGCAGCGCGATCGAGCCGCCGTCGCTGTGACCGAAGAGCCAGAGCGGCTGCCTCGCGCGCCACCGGCCCTCGCGTCGCACCGCCTCCAACAGCGCCGGCAGCACTTCGAGCGCCTGCCGGTGCATGAAGTCAGGCGCCCAGTGCTCGCTGGCCTCACGCGGCGTGCTCCGCCCGTAGCCTGGGCGCGAGTACGCGAGGCCATGCGCACCGACCGCACGGCACAGGCGTTCGGGGAAGTCGCGCCACATCGCCACCGAGCCCAGGCCCTCGTGCAGGAAGACGATCAGCGGCGAGTCCTGACCCGGGCGCCCGCGCGTGCCCTCCCCCGTCACTCCCACCCAGGCCGTCTCCAGGCGCACGCGGCGCCCGCCCCAATCGATCTCGACGAAGCCCTCGGCCACGGCGGAGTCGGCCATGAGCCCGCCTCAGCCTTGGGATTCGCGTTCGCGCAGCTTGAAGCGCTGGATCTTGCCGGTCGCCGTCTTCGGCAGGTCGGCCACGAACTCGATCTGGCGCGGGTACTTGTAGGGCGCGAGGCGGTCCTTCACGAAGGCCTTCAGCTCTGCCTCGTCGGCCTGGCCGCTGGCCTTCAACACCACGAAGGCCTTGGTCTTGGTCAGGCCCTCGGCGTCGGGCACGCCGATCACCGCCGCCTCCAGCACCGCAGGGTGCTGCACGAGCGTGGCTTCGACCTCGAACGGGCTGACGTAGATGCCACTCACCTTGAGCATGTCGTCGCTGCGGCCGCTATAGGTGTAGCTGCCGTCTTCGTTGCGCACGTACTTGTCGCCGCTCTTGGTCCAGCCGCCCTGGAAGGTCTCGCGCGTCTTCGTGCGGTTGCCCCAGTACATCATGGCCGCGCTCGGGCCATGGATGTAGAGGTCGCCGGGTTCGCCGTCGGGCACGGATGCGCCGCCCTCGCCGCGCAGCTCGATCTCGTAGCCTGGTACCGGCCAGCCCGTGGTGCCGTAGCGCACGCGACCCGGCTGGTTGGACAGGAAGATGTGCAGCATCTCCGTGGAGCCGATGCCGTCGATGATCTGCACGCCGAAGTGCGCAGTGAAGCGCTCACCGAGTTCCGCGGGCAGCGCCTCGCCGGCACTGGAGGCCAGGCGCATTGCGACCTCGTTCTTCTTCGGCAGCGCGGGATGCGCCAGCATGCCGGCGTAACCCGTGGGTGCGCCGTAGAAAACGGTGGGCTTGAGCCCGGCGACGCCCCCTGTCCAGCGCCTGAATACCGCCTCCGGCGTCGGCCGCTCGGGCATCAGCAGCGTCGTCGCGCCCACGCTCATCGGGAAGGTCAGCGCGTTGCCCAGGCCGTAGGCGAAGAAGAGCTTGGCCGCGCTGAAGCAGACGTCGCTCTCCTTCAACTGCAGCACGGCCTTGCCATAGAGCTCGGCCGTCCAGTACGGGTTGGCGTGCGAGTGCACCGTCCCCTTCGGTCGGCCCGTGGAGCCGGAGGAGTAGAGCCAGAACGCCGGATCGTCCGCGCCCGTGGCCGCGGGCCGCGCCAGCGGCGTGTGCGAGGCGACGAAGGCCTCGAACTCGACCTCGGACGGGTGCAGCGGCGCCACCGGCCGCGAGACGACCACCCTTTGAACCTCGTGGTCGGACTTGGTCATCGCCGCGTTCACGGCCGGCAGCAGCGCGCCGGAGACGAGCACCGCCTGGGCGCGCGAGTGCTCGAGCATGTACGCGTAGTCGTCGGCGGTGAGCAGCGTGTTCACGGCCACCGGCACCAGGCCCGCGTACATCGCGCCGAGGAAGGCCACCGGCCAGTCGGTGGTGTCCAGCATCAGCAGCAGCACGCGCTCCTCGCGTTTGAGGCCGAGCGCGCGCAGGCCGGAGGCGAAGCGCCGCGCGCGCTCGTCCAGCTGGCCATAGGTGAGGCTGCCCTGGTCGTCGACGAAGGCGGCCTTCGCCGGGCGCCCCGCGTTCTCGGCCAGCAGGTGCTGCGCGATGTTGAATCGCTCGGGCGGGGCCGCTGTGGCGGTGGACTGGGGCGCGGCATTCATCGTCGTCTCCTTCGGTCGGCGGCCGGGGCCGCCGTGGCAGGCGCCCGCGGTGGGCCGCGGGTCGCCGGTTCGCTGTGTCGCTGGTGGGTCGGTCCGTCAGCGGGTGAACTGGATCTGCCCCTGGGGCAGCAGGTAGAGCGCGAGCGCGCGGCCCTGGCTCACCGTCGGCTGGTGCGCGGTGCCGGGCCCGTAGACGCACCAGATCGGCATGATGAGGTCGATCTCGCCCTGCGGGTGCGTGTGGTGCGGCCCGGCGATGTCCTGCATGTCGACCACGTCGACCGAGAAGCCCGCCAGGTCGTCGGCAGGCTTGAAGATGCGGCCATAGCGGATGCCGCCGCCTTCGCGGTCGCACAGCCAGCCGTCGCGCAAGCCGGCGCGGCACGAGTCGACCAGGGCCTCGAACGTGGCCGAGCCGGCGCCGTGGTGCTCGTTCAGCCAGGCGTCGAGCGAAGCGTCGAGCGGGCGGCCGGCGATCTGAGTGGCCAGCTGCGCGATCTGGGCTCGGAAGGTATCCGGCGTGGCGCCGGCCTTCTCACCAGGTGCTTGGGTGGATTCGGCCATGTCGGAGTCTCCAGCGTATGAATTCGACTGCACCCAGGGGTTGCCACGATGGGGACGATGCAGTATTGTGCTTTTCAAACTTTATCGGGCTGCGCTCCCAGATGTCAAGCACTATATTGCATGCCAGGGGTGGCGCCTCCAACGGCCGCGGAACGGCCGCGCGGCGCAAGACGGCGGCCCCCGCGGCAGCATCCCGGGCCACGCGGGCACCGGCGCCGCCTCCCGCGGCCGTGGACGACGACGCCGAGGGCGACAAGCACCCATTCCTCGTTTCGCTGGGCGAGCGCGTGCGTGCGCTGCGCTCGCGCCGCGGCATCACGCGCAAGGCGCTGGCACTCAGCGCCGAGGTCTCCGAAAGGCACCTCGCCAACCTCGAATACGGCCTCGGCAACGCCTCCATCCTCATCCTGCTGCAGGTGGCCCAGGCGCTGCAGTGTTCGCTCGCCGAGCTGATCGGCGACGTCACCACCAGCTCGCCCGAGTGGCTGCTGCTGCGCGAGCTGCTCGAGGGCCGCGACGAGGCCACGCTGCGCCGCGTGCGCGTGATGGTGGGCGAGCTGCTCGGAACCGGCGGCGCCAACAGCGAGCGAGGGGTGGCTCGCAGCTCGCGCGTGGCGCTCATCGGCCTGCGCGGCGCCGGCAAGTCCACGCTCGGGCAGAAGCTGGCTGATGACCTCGGCTTCCCGTTCATCGAGCTGTCGCGCCACATCGAGCAATTCGCCGGCTGCACGATCACCGAGATCCAGGCGCTGTACGGCCAGAACGCCTACCGCCGCTACGAGCGCCGCGCGCTCGAGGAGGCGATCCAGACCTACCCCGAGGCCGTCATCGCCACGCCAGGCGGCGTCGTCTCCGACCCGGCCACCTTCAACCTGCTGCTCGCGCACTGCACCACCGTGTGGCTGCACGCCGACCCCGAAGACCACATGAAACGCGTCATCGCGCAGGGCGACATGCGCCCCATGGGTGGCCACGCGGCCAGCAAGGAGGCGATGGAGGACCTCAAGAGCATCCTCGCCGGCCGCGCTGCCTTCTACTCCAAGGCAGAGTTCAAGCTCGACACGAGCGCGCAGCCGCTCGAGGCCACGCAGGCCGCCCTGCGCGATCTGGTGCGGCAGGCGCTGCGGCTGCCCGTCTGAGGCCGCACGTTCGGCCGGCCCGGCCGACACGGATTGAGATTCAAAGAGAACATGCACCAAAGTGCTTGACGCCGGCTCGACACACGCACTATCATGCATTTGACGACGACCCACCCGAACGCACTTTGATGCACTTCCGTCAGGAGCCCACCATGAGCATCGCTGCCGCCACCACCACCGACGCCCCGCCACGCGTCGACTACCAGACGCACCCTACGCAGTACCGCCACTGGAAGCTGAAGTTCGAAGGCCCGGTGGCCACGCTCGTGGCCGACTTCGACGAGAACGCCGGCCTGCGCCCGGGCTACAAGCTCAAGCTCAACAGCTACGACCTCGGCGTCGACATCGAGCTGAACGACGCCGTCAACCGCATCCGCTTCGAGCACCCCGAGGTGCGCACCGTGGTCGTCACCAGCGCCAAGGAGAAGGTGTTCTGCTCCGGCGCCAACATCTTCATGCTCGGCGTCTCCAGCCATGCGTGGAAGGTGAACTTCTGCAAGTTCACGAACGAGACACGCAACGGCCTCGAAGACAGCAGCCAGCACAGCGGCCTGAAGTTCCTGGCCGCGGTGAACGGTGCCTGCGCCGGCGGTGGCTACGAGCTCGCGCTCGCCTGCGACGAGATCCTGCT
>JALHOU010000258.1 GCA_022842825.1 Rubrivivax sp. | reverse complement strand
GCGCGAGCTGTTGCGGCGGGCCGTCGACGGCGCCCGGCGCCGGGGCGGGCATCGCGGCCGGCACCGGCGCGACGGCACCAGGCCCGGCAGTGGCGCCGATGCACTCTTCCAGCGCCGCGGCCACGGCCAGCAGGTGCACGCACAGGTTGCCGCTGTCCACCGTCGACACGTAGGCCGGTGGCAGCGCCTGCAGCGTCTGCGTGTCGATCCAGTTCAGCACGTGGCCGCGGTGGCGCGGCAGCCGCTCCAGCGTGTTCAACGTGGCCTCGCAGCGCGACAGCATCTGCGCGGTGTCGATCCAGCCGAAGGCCCGTGCCGTGACCACCGAGAGCAGGTACAGGCCGATGTTGGTGGGCGAGGTGCGTTGCGCCACCAGGGTGTGCGGCGCCGTCTGCACGTTGTCCGGCGGCAGGTGGCGGCTGGCCTCGCCGACATGCTGCTCGAAGAAGCGCCAGGTGTCGCGCGCCACGCCTTCGAGATAAAGGGCGTCGGCCTCGCTCAGGCGCGCGCCCGATCGCGATCCTGAAGGTGACCCTGCCGGTGAGACTGCCGGTGACATGGAGCGCGACCTTGGCCCCGCCCTCGACCCGGACACCGACCCGGACACATGCCCCGACGCCGGGCGCGAGGCCGCCGGCGCGCGGCCGGCCAGGGCAACCCACAGCGGCTCGCCGGCCCACAGCAGGCACAGCATGCCGGCCAGCGCCGGCGCCGGCGTGCCGGCCCACAGCAGCAGCGCCCCGGCAAGCAGGAAGAACGGCACGGCCGGGCCGTGCCGGCGCAGCAAGGCGGGCAGGCCAACGCCGGTGGCGCGCCGGGCGGTCTCCGCCGGCGTCCACTGCAGCAGCAGGTGACGGCTGACACCGCTGCGCCACAGTGCCAGCGTGATGGCCGACGCCTGCATCCATGCCTGCCGGGGCCACAGCGCCAGTTGCCAGGCCAGCCCGAGCAGCGCGCGACCGAGCTCCGCGCCGGCCACGCTCAGGAAGTGGCGCAAGGCGATGTCGTCGCGGCTCGGCGCGAGCCCGGCCACCGCGGCCAGCAGCGGCCCCGTGCCGAAGGCGGCGGCGCCGAGCAGCAACGCGGCCAGCGGCGAGAGGCCCGCGCCCAGCAGCGCGAGGGCGAGCAGCGCCAGCGACAGCGGCGCCACCAGCGAGCGGCGCAGGTTGTCCAGCATCTTCCAGCGGTCGACGGGCGCCAGGCCGTAGTGGCGCGCCCGGCGCAGCAGCGGCAGGAGTTGCCAGTCGCCGCGGATCCAGCGGTGCAGGCGCGCCTCGGCCATGTCGGGGTGCGAGGGAGCGGGCTCGAGCAGCGGCACGTCGCTGACGCCGCCGCAGCGCCCGATCGCGCCTTCGAGCAGGTCGTGGCTGAGCACCTGGCCCTCGGGCAGCCGGCCGCCGAGCACCGCGTGCAGCGCGGCCACGTGCAGCAGGCCCTTGCCGCTGAAGCTGGCGGCGTCGAAGAGGTCGCTGTAGACCTCGGAACTGGCGGCGTTGTAGGGGTCGTGCCCACCGGCGCCGGCGAAGAGGCGGTGGAAGGGCGTGTCATCCCCGGGGCCGGGCCAGGCCACGTCCACCCTTGGCTGCAGGATCGCATGGCCGGCCACCACGCGCCGGCGCGCCGCGACGATGCGCGGCCGGTTCAGCGGGTGCGCGGCGACGCCGACGAGGTCGCGCAGGGCGCCGGGCGGCAGCGTGGTGTCGCTGTCCAGCGTCAGCACGTGCGTGGTCGGGCGCAGCGGCCGCGAGCAGGGGCCGAGGTCGATGAAGGGGGAGGCGGAGGCCGGCTCGGCCAGCATGGCGAGCAGCTGCTCGAGCTTGCCGCGCTTGCGCTCCCAGCCGATCCAGCGCTGTTCGCTCTCGCTCCAGCGACGCTCGCGGTGCAGGAGCAGGAAGCGGCGCGGCGCGGCATGCAGCGCCGGGAGGCTGCCGGGGTCGGCAACGCTGCGTGAAGCCGTGGCCGGAGCGGTCGTGAGCGTGGCGCGGTACCGGGCTTCGAGGGCGTCGATGGCGGCCACGGCCGCGGCCAGGCGGCCGGCGTCGCCGTCGACCGACGCGGAGTCGGCATCGGCGTAGTCGGTGAGCAGCGCGAACTGGGCGTGTGTCTCGCGGTTGGCGAGGTGGTGCTGCTCGAGCCTGGCGGCCAGCGCCGTGACGCCGTCGGCCGGGTGCAGCAGCGCCGGGATGACGACGAGCACGCGGTGTTCGGCCGGGATGCCGCCGGCCAGCGCCAGGCGCGGCGAATGCCGCGGGGCCGCCCACTCGCCGGACAGGCGGTGCAGCGTGGCGCCGATCACCTCGCTGGCCGGCCAGATGGCCAGCAAGGCGCAGAGCCAGGAAGTCCACCACGGCGCGCCGGGGACCACGGCACCCAGCACGAACGCGGCGGTGAGGGCCAGCGTGCCGATGGCCAGGACGGACAGGTACCCTGCCAGCGCGCGCTGGCGGCCGGCGCTGGCGAGGGCGTGCCAGCCGCGGTCGGCCAGGCCGAGGGCCGCCTGCAGCCCGACGCGGCCGGGCCCGGCGGTCCAGTAGCCCGGCGCCTCGAACGGCGGGTCGGTGCCGTCCTCGTCAACGCCGGGCGCCGTCTGCATCTTCTGCAGCAACACGCCGGCGACCTCGGCCTCGGAGCGCCGGCATCGCCGCGCCAGCCGTTCCACGGCCTGCAGCGTCGTGTCCTGGGTGTCGTCGCGCTCGGCGGCGAAGACCGGCGAGCGTTGCAGCACCTGCACCAGCGCGCTGACCTCGCCGACGATGCTTCGCCAGTCGGCGCTGCCCAGGCCCTGCAAGGCGCGCACCGCCTGCGCGACGCTGTGGTTGTCGGCCGCCAGGTCGGCCTGCTGGCGCAGCAGCGCCGCGTCGGGCTCGGGCAGCGCGGCGGCGAGCGCCGAGCGCAAGGCCTCGCGGCCGAGGCGGGCCTGCGCCGGGCCGGCGTCGGAGTCGTCGTGCAGGCGCTGCATCACCTGCAGCGCGAAGGCCGCGCCGACGCCGCGCCGGTTCATCTCCTCGAAGCGCGCCGCGGCATCGCTCTCGCCACAGCCGGCGTGCAGGTCGCACAGGCCGTTGGCCGCCTCGCGTGCCGCTTCTTCCGCGGCCACACGCTCGGCCAGGCGGCGCAGGTTCTCGATCAGCACCACGCGCAGCGTGGTCGGCAGCGCCCACAGTTCGCCCTGCGCCAGCGTGTGCTCGCTGTCGTGCTGGTAGCCCTGCAGGAAGGCCACCAGCGAAGCGGCGTCGAAGACGCTGTCGTTGTCGGCGACATAGGCCCAGGCGATGGCGAAGATGCGCGGCAGGCCCGCCGCCCCCCCGCCGGTGAGCACGGGCAGGCCGCGGTAGTAGCTGCGCGGCAGGCCGTCGTGCACCTCGCGCGTCTGCGCGGCGAGCACGTGGATGTTGTCGAGCAGCCACTCGCCGGCCTGGCTGACGTGGTGGCCGCGTTGCGCCTGGCGCGCGATGCAGCGGTGCGCCGAGTGCAGCACCAGCACGTTGGCGCGCAGGCGCGGCATGAAGGTGGGCGCGCCACCGCGAGCGATGGAGGTGCCATGCTGTTCGGCCAGGCGCGCGCCCTGGTCGGCGGCGGGCAAAGAGGTCGCGGCGGCGCCGCGCAGCGGCGCGGCGAGCGTGCCGTGCACCGGATCGAGCAGGGCCCGAGTCTCGGCGTCCAGCTTCAACGCGTCGGCCACGACAAGGCCACCGCGAGGGTGGCCAGCAAGGCCATCAAGCCCCCCAACAACAGGACCGTCGTGACAAAGCGGGGCCGCACGGCGGCGTGCAGGCGTTCGGCCGCGGCGCGCCAGTCGGACCAGCGCGCCTGCGCACGTGCGGCGTGGCCCGGGTGGCGCACGAGTTCGGCCGCCTGCGAGGCGGCGGCCACGTCGACCGTGGCGGCGCGATCGTCGGTGCCGGCGTGTGTGGAGGGGCGAACGGAGGTGTCGATCGGGGTGCCTGTGGTCATCGGGGCTGGCCGGGATCCGGCCCGAGCAGCCGGCGTGTGAGGTTCTTCATCAGCGAGCGCATGGCCCACCCGGTGATGACGGGCGAGACCATGCCGGCCACGAGCAGGGGCCGCAGGACGGTGCGCCACGGACGCGTGGCGAGCAGGGCGCCGACGACGGCGGCGCCGGCCACCAACGTCCAGGGGCGGTCGCGTGCCAGGGGCGCCAGTGTGCTGTGGGCCAGCGCCCAGACGAGGTTCACGCTGAGCGGGCCAGCGGCCGCAGGGGAGGGCGTGGTCCCTCGGGTGCTGTTGTGCGCGGCCTGACCACCTTCGCTGTTGCCGTTCGTCGCGGCGGCGGCAGATCCACCCAGGTAGCGCGCGAGCGCGTCGTGCGACGCCGCCAGGCGCGCCGAAGGCGTCATCGCAGCCCCGTGCTCGAGCGGCCCCGGCCCGTTCGGCTCGCGCTTCATGGCTCACCGGCCACTGCAGGCACGCTGCGCAAGAGGTCGAGGTCGGCGCCAGCCTGCCGGCGCAGGACCGGGAACGGCGCACGCACCGCCAGGCGCGAAGCCTGCCGCAGCGCCCACGCGGCGGCCAGCCAGGGCAGCAGCGGCACGGCCAGCATCAGCCAGGCGCGATCGGGTGGCGCTTGGGGCGACACGGCCCACAGCATCGCGCCGACACCGGCGAGGACGAGGCCGATGGCGATGCCCGCCCCGGCGGCCAGCTGCCAGGCCAGCTGCCGGCGCAGCATCGAAGCGACCTGCGCGCCTTCCTCGGCCAGCACGGCGCCGTAGGCCGAGACATGCTCGAACAGCAGGTGCGGCTGCAGCACCGCGGCGCGCAGCAGCGGGTGCACGTGCGGCATGGCGAAGCCCGTGTTCAGCGCGGCGTGCCGCCGCGGTGGCGCAGCAGGCTGGCCAGCAGCATCAACAACGCTCCGGCGCCGGCGGCGATCATCACCGCCTGCAGCGGACGCTCGCGGATGTAGTCGCTGCCCGCGTCGCGCAAGGACACGGCGCGCTGCCGCGCGGCGTCGGCACTGTCGCGGGCGATCTGCGCGGCGTCGCCGGCGAATCCCTGCACGGCCGAACGTGTCTGCGAGCCCAGCGCCCGCACCGACTCCGCGAGCGCCGGTCCGGCACTCAGCAGTGAGCCGTCGGCATGCGCGGCTGAAAGGTGGTGCTCAGGGAAGGCGGGGGTGTTCATGAGGATGTCCTTCGTGGGGTTTGGGGTGCGTGCGTGAGCAGGCGGGACCTAGCGACGCCGCAGCCAGCCGAACAGCAGGCTCGCGGCGGTCAGGGTGATGAAGACGAGGAACATCAGCCGGGCGATGCCTGCAGCGCCACCGGCGATGTCGGCGAAGCCGAACAGGGCGGCGAACAGCGCCATGACGACGAAGACGACGCCGTAGTGAAACATGCGATGTCCTCCTCACAGGCGGGCCGCATCGACGGCAGGGGACGAAGCATCGGGCAGCGACGGCGGCGTGTCGGTGCGCCAACGCACATTGCGGGCCGAGGCGCGGCTCGAAGACGCCTGCGCGTGCCCAGCGCGCCCCTGCCCAAGGCCGCAGACGGCTGCGCAACGGGGTGTGCGCTGGCAGACAGACCGACAGCGTTGCCCGGTCTATCTTTGATCTTCTTCCCGAGAGCCGTGCCAGCAAGCGCCGCTGCCGACGCAGGGCGCGCCTCCATCGCTGACCGCCGAACCTCATCCCCTCCTTCATCCCGTGCACGCACCCAGCGTGCGGCCGACCGCTTCAGGAGTTGCCATGCCCTCGCCATCGAACCTTTCTCCCTGCACGGCGCAGCCAGCCTCGCCGACCCTTCGCCGGCTCGGCTTGTCGGGTCTCGTGGGCCTGCTGGCCCTGTCGGCCGCAGGCTGCGCCACGCCACCACCGCCGCCCGATGCCCAGATGGCCGTGGCCGAGGCGGCCGTCGCCCGCGCCGGCAGCGTGAGCACCGGCGAATCCGCGCCGGTGGAGTTGCGCCTCGCCACCTCCAAGCTGGCCGACGCGCGGGCCGCACAGGCCGCCGGCCAGCCGCTGCGGGCCGCGCGCCTGGCCGAGCAGGCCACGCTGGACGCCCAGGTGGCCGAACTGCATGCGCAGTCGGTGCGCTCGCGCAAGGCAGCGCAGGAGTCCGAGGACGCCGCGCGCGTGCTGCGCGAAGAGATCAATCGCAAGTCGACCCGCTGAGCGGATCAGGAGCCCCGACATGAAATACCGCTTCTTCCTACTTCCCGCCGCGCTCGCGGTGATGGCCGCCGCCGGCAACATCGCGGGCTGCAGCACCGTGCCCGAGCGCAACTTCGCGCTCGATCAGGCGCGCCTGCGCCTGGGCGCCGCGCAGGCCGATCCGCAGATCACGCTGCATGCGGGCGAGGAGCTCCGGCTGGCCGATGCCGCCGTGCAGGCCGCCGGCCAGGCATATGCCGACAGCAAACCCGCGGACGAGGTCGACCACCTGGCCTATCTGGGTGAACGGCGCGTGGTGATCGCGCGCGAGACGGCCGAGAGCCGTGCCGCGCAGGCCGTTGTGGCGGGCGCGGGCGCGGAGCGCCAGCGCATGCTCGTCACGCAACGGGAGCAGGAGGCGCAGGCCGTGCGCCAGCAACTTGCGAGCTCCCAGTTGCAAGGGCAGCGCCAGAGCGCCGACCTGGCCCAGGCCGATCGAGATGCCGCGGCGGCGAGGGCCGCCGCCGACCGTGATGCCGCAGCCGCCCGGGCCCAGGCCGAGCGCGACGCCGCGCAG
>JALHOU010000257.1 GCA_022842825.1 Rubrivivax sp. | reverse complement strand
CGCTCTTCCGATCTCGCCCATGAACCCGGCAGGGCACGCGGCGCTGCCCCGCCCCGCCCCGCCCCGCGCCAACCCCACCCCTTTGGAGCTGACATGTCCCTCATCCCCGTCACCATCCTCACCGGCTTCCTGGGCAGCGGCAAGACGACGCTGCTCAACCGCATCCTGAAGGAACAGCACGGCCACCGCATCGCCGTCATCGAGAACGAGTTCGGCGAGGCCGGCATCGACAACGAGCTGCTCGTGCAGGACCAGGGCGAGCAGATCGTCGAGATGAACAACGGCTGCATCTGCTGCACGGTGCGCGGCGACCTCGTTCGCATCCTGGGCGAGCTGCACACCAAGAAGGCCGCGGGCCAGCTGCACTTCGACCGCGTCATCATCGAGACCACAGGCTTGGCCGACCCGGCGCCGGTGGCGCAGACCTTCTTCGTCGACGACGACATCGGCCAGCAGTACTTGCTCGACGCGATCGTCACCATGGTCGACGCCAAGCATGCGCCGCAGCAGCTTGACGAGCACCACGAGGCGCAGGAGCAGGTGGGCTTCGCCGACCGAATCCTCATCACCAAGACCGACGTGGTGCAACCCTACGACGTGGCCGAGTTGCGCCAGCGCCTGGTGAAGATGAACCCGCGCGCCAGGATCGGCGAGGCGCGGCATGGCAAGGCCAGCATCGACGACCTGCTGGACATCCGTGGCTTCAATCTCAACGCCATCCTCGAGATCGAACCCGACTTCCTCACCGACGTGGAGCACGAGCACGACGACGACGTGACCTCGTTCGTCTTTCGCGAGAGCCGGCCGGTGAACCTGGAGCGTGTCGAGGACTTCCTCAGCGGCGTCGTGCAGGTGTATGGCGCGCAGCTGCTGCGCTACAAGGGTGTGCTGAACATCAAGGGCACCGACAAGCGCGTCGTCTTCCAGGGCGTGCACATGCTCATGGGCTCCGACGTCGGTCCGGCGTGGAAGCCTGGCGAGAAGCGCGAGTCGAAGATGGTCTTCATCGGGCGCGACATGCCCAAGGACATGCTGCTGCAGGGGCTCGCGAACTGCGCGGTCGGCGCGAAAGCGCCTTCGACCTGACGTCAACTTGTTTACGGCCATGGCCACCGTCCGGGCGGCGCGCGCTCGTCCTGCGGGCCGGCCAACACGCCTCGCGCGACTGGCCCAGCACTGCGAGCCGACCGGCGCGGGCCTCGACTTCTGCCGCCGGGCTCCTGGACTAGACGGCCGGCGCCGACAGCGAATCGGCCGAGGCCCGAGTCGACGCGGTCCGCTGGCTGCGGTGCACGCGGCACGCGGCATCGACCAGGATCTGCACGTCGGAGGGCGGCAGTTGCGGGTGCGACTCGCGCACCGCGCGGTAGGCCAGCATGGTCAGCTCCCTTCCGCCCCATGTGTTCGAAGTGTCCAGCAGCGCCTTGATGCGCGGAAACGCCTCGTCGAAAGCGGACCGCAACGCCAGGTTGCGGCGGCGCTCGACCACGGCTGTCAGCTCGTCCATTCGATCCCCATCTGCACGCCCTTTTGCTGCGGGCCCGCCACGTATATCGGCCCGGACGGATGGCGACTGCAGCCCTGAGCTCTTGGTTGCGCCCCGTGGCGCGTGCAGCACTGCACACATCGCCCCGCCTCAGGCCATGGTGTCGTTGAAACCGCTGGCGCAGAAAAACCGCAGAACCACGGCAGGTGGCGCCGCCCTTCGCGCCCCAGCGCGTCGCGGCGCTTGGTGCTGGCAGAGCGCCAGGTCAGGCCACCATGGCGCCTTCAACGCGTCGCTGAGCGTGGGTCGAGCGTGACCACCACGCTGCCCTTCTTGCGCCCGGAGTCCACGACGCGATAGGCATCGACGATCCGCGCGAAGGGGAAACGCTGGTCGATGACGGGCTTGAGCACTCCCTTCTCGGCCAGATCGGCCAGGATCGCGAGGTCATCGGCCCTTTCGGCGGCCGGGCCCGCGATGACACGGTGCCGTTGTGCACCATGGACGAACGCGGCACCGAGGATGGCGGGAAGGTCCGCGAGGACGGCGAGCAGGCGGCCGCCGCGCGTGAGCACCGAACGAACGCGGGCATAGGGGGCGTTGCCGACGCAGTCGACGATGACGTCGTAGCGCGCGCCGCCTACGGCGAAGTCGGTGGATGCGTAGTCGATGACCTCGTCGGCACCGAGCGAGCGGACGAGCGCGGAGTTGGTGGCACTGCACACCGCCGTGACATCGGCACCGAGATGCCGGGCGAGCTGCACGGTCGCCGTGCCGACGTTGCCGGATGCCCCGTTGACCAGCACCCGCTCGCCGGCCTTCACCGCGCCTCGGCGGAGGAAATCCAGCGCGGTCATGCCGCCGAAGGGGAGGGAGACCGCCTCCTCGAAGGTGAGGTTGGCCGGCTTGCGAACGAGGCGCCCCTGTGCGGGCATGACGAGGTACTCGGCGTGGCCGCCCATCGCACTGCCGGGAAACGCGACCACCGGGTCGCCGACGGCGAAGCGCGAGACGCCCGCACCCAATGCGTCCACCACGCCCGCGGCGTCGGTTCCCAGCACGCTCTTGCGTGGCCCGCCGAAGCCCAGCCCAATCCCGCGCAGCACACCAAACCCGCGCGGCAGCACGCCGCTGCGCAAGCGGAAGTCGGCCGCCGTCACCGCCGTGGCGAGCACCTTGACGCGCACTTGGCCCGAGGCGGGGGCGGGCGTGGGTTGCTCGCGAAACCCGACCACCTCCGGTGGGCCGTAGCGGGGAACGAACGCAACCTTCATGGGGACCCTCTTGCACTCAAAGCGCTTCCTTGCCGGTCGACGTTCCCGCCGTCGGCGATCATGGCGCACATGGCGCACATGGCGCACATGGCGCACATGGCAGGTTGCCTGACTGTGCGGCACGGCCATCTGGTGAGCTGCACGCCGCAGGAGTAAGGTCGGGCCGCCCGCGTCCGACCGAGCGGGTTTCAACCCACAACGAAAGAGGCGTCTTGATGGTCAAGCCAGTGCTACTCACGCTTTTCGTCGCGGCATTGGTGCTCGCCGGGTGCGCCGCAGGGCCCGGAACCGGTCCTGCAGCCGTTGCGGCCGGCAACGGGCTCGTGGCGCTGAAGAGCCCGCACAGCCCCGCCGACACCGTGGCGCGGCTCGAGGCGCAACTGAAGCCCCGCAACCTCGCCGTGCTGGCGCGTGTGGACCATGCCGCCGGCGCGCAGCGCATCGGTCAGGCGCTGCGGCCCACCGAGGTGCTGATCTTCGGCAATCCGCAGGCTGGCACGCCGTTGATGCAGTGTGCGCAAGGCGTCGGCATCGACCTGCCGATGAAGGCGCTCGTGTGGGTCGATGCGCAGGGCCAGACCTGGCTCGGCTACAACGATCCGGTGTGGCTCGTGCAGCGGCACGGCGGCGGTGAGTGCCCGGCCGCGGCCAACGTGCGTTCGGCGCTGGCGGCCATTGCCGCGGCGGCGACCGCACCATAGCCGCCCCCGGTCCGTTGGCGCCGTGTCGGCACGCACCGGCGCCGCTGGCCGCCATCGGTTCGGCGGGCCGGGGTCGGGCCGCTCGCCGGCTTCGTCGTCGGTCGCATCCCAGCGGCCGGCCGCCGCTCAGCGCCCTCGGGGGGCCTTGAGTCGCCGATAGGCGCTGTAGTGCCGGATGGCCTGCCGGGCGCGCCCCTGCAGGTCGTGCAGGCGGGCGAGGTTGAAGTGCGCGTCGGCCATCGAGGGCTCGAGCACCAGGCACTGCTCGTAGGCGGCCGCGGCTGCCGTGGGCTGGTGGAGGTCCTCCAGCGCCACGGCCAGGTTGAAGTGCAGCAATGCCGATCCGATGCCCGCCTTCAGCCCCTGGCGGTACAGCGACACGGCTTCCGCGTGCCGGCCCTGCTCGCCGAGCAGCACGCCGAGGTTGAGATAGGCATCGGCGTGCCGTGGCGCGGCGGCGATGGCACGGCGATAGGCGGCCTCGGCGGCCGGTGCGTCACGCGCTTCGAGTAACACGGCGCGATGGAACCAGCGCTCGGCCGCTGCTGCGCTGTCTGCCTCGTTGGCCGCCGTGGCATTCGAGGTGTCGGGCACCGGTGCGGGTGCTGGGTCCGCCGTCGACACACCTGGCCGCGGGCGCGACCCGAGCATGCGCACGGTGGCACTGGCCCGTGGGCCGTTGCCGGCCGGCAGGTCGAAGTCGAACAGCAGCTGCCCAGAATCGGCGTGCCAGGGCGTGCCGCCGTCGCGCACGACCACCTCGTTGCCGACGGCGCCGATGCGCAGGCCCGACAGGGGCAGGTGCTCCGGCAGCCGCTCGCGAAGCCGGCGCAGCGACTGCACGATGCGCCGAGGTGCGATCTGCGCCGCCTGCAGGCCCTGCGCCGTGCGCAGCAGCACCATGTCCTGGAAGCTGAAGCGGTACTCGCGGCGCGGCCCGCGCTCGGGCGAGATGAAGCCTGAATCGACAAGGCGCGTGATCACCGAACGCGACAGGCCCAGCAGCAGGGCCGCTTCGCGCAGGGTGTAGGTCTGCATCGGTGCGTGCGGCCGCCGGCGAACGGTGCGCGGCTGCGCGGGCGAATCAGCCCTGCTTGCGGGCGCGGGCGCGCGGGGCGGCGGGCGCGGCTGTATCGGCAGGCACGGCGTCAGCCACCGCCGGTGCCCGCTTGGCCGCCTTGCGCGGCGGCGTGGCATCCGCTGCCGGGGCGGGGGCTTTCGTGTCCGCCGCCGTTTGCGCCTGCGCCGGCTTGGCGGCCTTGCGTGCGCCCAGGCTCGCGCGCAGCGCTTCCGTGAGGTCGATGATCTTTGCGTCGGCCGACTCCGCGCCCGCGGGTTCGGCCACGACGATGGCCTTGCCGGCGATCTTCTCGTCGATGGCGGCGAGCACGCGCATCTTCTCCTCGTCCTTGTACTCGGCCGGGTCGTAGGTGTCGGCGGCGATCTGGTCGATCAGCTGCAGCGCGAGCTGCAGTTCGGGCTTCGCGATCTCGGCGCGCTCGATCTCGAGCTCCTTCATCGAGCGCACTTCATCGGCGTACAGCAGCTGCTGCAGGATGAGGCCGCCCTGCTCGGGCGGTGCGGGGCGCACCTGCACGACGTACTGCTTGCCCTTCCAGGCCCAGCGCGCCAGCGCGCAGCGGCCGCTCTCGACCATGGCCTGCATGAGCAGGTGGTAGGGCTTGGCGCCGCGCTTGTCGGGCGCCAGGTAATAGGCCTTGTCGTAGTAGATCGGGTCCACCGAGGCCAGCGGGATGAACGAGATGATGTCGATGGTGTGCCGCGCCGACTCCTCCAGCGCCCTCAGCTCGGCCGGCGTGAACGTGACGTAGCGGTCCTTGTCGAACTCGTAGCCCTTGATCATGTCAGCGCGCTCGACGACGACACCTTCCTTCAGGCACACGTACTGCTGCTTCAGGCGCGAGCCGCAGTTGTGCAGCATGTTGAAGTGCACTGCCGCGCCGCTCTCGGTGGCCGAGTACACCTTCACCGGGATGGAGACGAGGCCGAAGCTGAGCGAGAGCGAGGCGATCGAACGGGCTGCCATGCAAACACCTGGGTCGAGCGGCGGGTTGGCGCCGGGGCGGGGAGGTTAGCGCGACTGGCTCGGCTTTGCCAAGGCTCGCGGCACGCCGAGCACCTTCATCGCCGAGGTGAGTGTCTGTTTGGTGCCGAAATAGGCCGCCCACGGGTCGGCCTGCTGGAACGACAGATGCTCGCGCGCGGTGGCGATGTTCCACTGCGCGGCGCCCTTCAGCCCGGGCAGTTCGTCCCAGGCGATCGGCATCGAGACGCCGAGGCCTGGCCGCGCGCGTGCCGAGAACGCCGCCGCCGTGGTGGCTCCGTGGCCGTTGCGCAGGTAGTCGACGAAGACCTTGCCGACGCGGTTGGCGGGCCCGCTCCTGGCCACGAAGCGCGAGGGGATCGTGCGTGCGAGATGCGCCACCGCGGCCTGGGAGAAGGCCTTCACGGTGTCGTAGTCGAACTTCGGCGAGGGCTTGATCGGCACCACCACGTGCAGCCCCTTGCCGCCGCTCGTCTTGAGCCAGGCGGCGAGGCCGAGTTCGTCGAGCAGCGTGCGCGTGAGCATCGCCGCTTCGCGCACGCGTTCCCACGGCACGCCCTCGCCGGGGTCGAGGTCGAAGATCAGGCGGTCGGGCTGGTCGATCTTCTTCACGGTCGAGTTCCAGGTGTGGAACTCGATGACGTTCATCTGCGCGGCCGCGAGCAGACCGTCGGCGTCGCGCACCTCGAGCAGCGGCGAGTGCTCCGGCCAGAGTTTCGGGTCGAGCTGCCTGAGGCCCGGGATGCTGCCGGCCTCGTCGTGCTTCTGGAAGAACAGCGGCCCCGTCACGCCTTCGGGCCCCCGCACCAGCGAGGCCGGCCGGCCGGCCAGGTGCGGCAGCATCCGCTCGGCGATGCTCTCGTAGTAGCGCACGAGGTCGAGCTTGGTGAGGCCGGTGCTGGGGTCGATGACGCGCTCGGCATGCGTGACCTTCAGTCGCGAAGCTGGCGTCGGCGACATCGCTTGCGCCACGGCCGCCGTGAGCACGCGTTCGCGCGTGATGTCGCGCGCCGGCTTGTCCTCGCGCAAGGCGACGAAGACGGCGTGGCGCACATGGCCGGCCGGCGTCCAGCCGGCGAAGCGCACCTCGGCGACGAGCTCGGGCCGCACCCAGCGCTCGCTGCCCGAGGCGCGGCGCGACCAGCGGCCGGGGTCGGGGCTGCCGGCG
>JALHOU010000256.1 GCA_022842825.1 Rubrivivax sp. | reverse complement strand
GCTGGCGCCGGGCCCGCCGCCCGCGCAGCCGGGCGCCTGGCTGTGGTGGCGCTCGCCGCGATAGGTGAGCACGGCGCGGCCCTGCAGCAGCCGGTAGGCGCGGCGCACGCCGTCGCCGCCGCGGTAGGCGCCGGGTCCGCCGGAACCACGGCGTACCTCGTACGCCTCGACGCGCACCGGGGCCTGCGCCTCGATCACCTCCACGGGCGTGTTGCGTGCGTTGCCCACGTCGGTGGAGACGGCGCTCTCGCCGGCGCCGTGCGCGCTGGCACCGGCACCACTGGCGATGATCTCGGTGAAGTGGAAGGCCTTGCCGACGTCGTCCTCGCCGCCCACCGAGAGCACGACGGCGACGCCGGCGTTGGCCGCCATCGTCACCGGCGCCGCCTCCTGCCCCCAGGCCGACAGCAGCGCGTTGGCAGCCAGCTTGACGGTGGCGGTGCGTGCGTTCACCGCCGCCGGGAAGCGCGGGTTGACGACGCTGCCCTCGGGCAGCACCAGCGTCAGCGGCGCCAGGCAGCCGCCGTTGTCGGGCGCCTGCGGCGCCAGCGTGCGCATGAAGTACAGCGCCGCCGACATCATGCTGGCGGCCGAGGCGTTGACGGGGCCGCGCGTCTGCGGCGCACTGCCGGTGAAGTCGATGGCCAGCGTGTCGGCGCGCTTGACGAGCGCCAATTGCAGGAACACCGGATGGTCGTCGACGCCGTCGCTGTCGAGGCGGTCGATCCACTCGTAGCGGCCGTCGGGCGCGCGCTGCAGCGCGGCGCGCGTCATGGCCTCGGTGCGCGCGAGCAGCGCGGCGCAGCGCTCGGCAAAGGCGCCGCCGCCGCCGGACTCGGCGGCCAGGCCGCGCACCTCGCGCGCGGCGAGGTCGGCCGCCACCCACTGCGCCTGCAGGTCGGCCTCCAGGTGCGCCGGCGTGCGGCTGTTGGCCATCAGCAATGCACGCAAGGTGGCGTCGAGCTCACCGCCGTGGTGCGAGCGCACCACCGGGATGCGCAACCCCTCCTCGAAGATGCTGGTGGCATGCGGCGGCACCGAACCGGGCGTGAGGCCGCCCACGTCCTGGTGGTGCAGGCTCACGGCCGCCAGCGCCAGCACGCGCGAGCGAGCTTCCGCCACGTCGCCAAACGGGCCGCCGTCGGCGTCGTGGAACAGCGGCACCACGAGCGTCAGGTCGGGCAGGTGCGTGCCACCTTCCCAGGGGTCGTTGAGCAGGAAGCCGTCGCCGTCCGACATCTGCTCCAGCGGAAAGCGCGCCAGCACCGCCTGAACGGCGTTGATGAGCGAGCCCAGCAACAGCGGCAGCCAGCGGGCTTGCGCGATCAGCCGCCCGTCCGGCAGGAAGAGTGCGGCCGCGCAATCCCCCGCCTCGCGCGCGATGGACGACCGCGCCCCCTGCATGAGGCGCGACTGCATGCGGTCGGCGGCGATGCGCAGCGATGTGGCCAGCCGGTCGAGTTCGTCGGCCGGGGGCGGCTCCACCACGGCCAGTTCGTCGGCGCGCGTGCGCCCCTCGGCGGCCAGCAGCGTGGCGGCGAAGCGTTCGTACTCGCGCGGCCGCGCGTCCACCGCGTGCGACAGCACCACGGTGCGCCCGGGCAGGCGCGCCGCCAGCCGCTCGCCCACGCGCTGCTCGTGCGTGGGGTTCAGGTGCGAGAAGAGGCCGCACACGGCCACGGCATCGACGCCGGCCGTGGCGATGCGCGCCGCCAGCCGCTCGATCTGCGGCTCGTCCAGCGGCTCCACCTCGCGGCCCGAGGCATCGATGCGCCCGCCGAACTCGAACTGCCAGTAGGCCGGCGGCGGCCGCACCACGCGCTCCAGCTGCGGCTGCGCGGTGTGCAGGTCGCGCCGGTTCTGCCGCGCCAGCGCCAGCACGTCGGCAAAGCCACGCGAGGCGACCACGGCCACTTTCAGCGGCGCGGGCATCAGCGGCTCCCGGCCGGTGCGGCCCGGCGCCCGGGCCAGGTCGAGAAGCGGCCCGGGCGGAAGGGATGCAGGTCGACCTGCGGCGGCCGCCCGGCCACCAGCGCGGCCAGCTCGCGCCCGGTGCTGGCGCCACCGCACATGCCCACGTGGCCGTGGCCGAAGCCGAACCACGCGTTGGCCGCGCCCGGGGCAACGCCGATCACCGGCAGGCTGTCGGGCAGGCAGGGGCGGTGGCCCATCCAGCGCGAGGTCTGCGACACGTCCAGGTGCGGAAAGAGCTGGCGGCCCTTGTGCAGCAGCACGTCGGCGCGCTCGTAGGCCGGCGGCGCGGCCAGGCCGGCAAACTCCACCGAGCCCGCCAGACGCAGGCCCATTGCCATCGGATTGACCATGAGGTTGTCCTCGATTGCCATCACCGTGTGCCGGAGCGCGAGGTTCGAGCTCTGCACCGTCACGTGGTAGCCGCGCTGCGTCTCCAGCGGCACGCGCGCGCCGAGCTGGCGCGCCAGCGGCGCCGACCAGGCGCCTGCGGCGACGATCACGCCGTCAACTTCGAGCGACTCGCCGTCGGCCAGGCGCAGCGCGCGAACCATGCGCCCCGCCCGCCCGGCCGCGCCGCCGGCGAATTCGAAACCCGCCACCTTCCGTCGCACATGCGCCGCACCGTCGCGCTCGCACTGCGCATGCAAGGCCTTCACGAGCGCCGAGGGATCCGGCGTGGAGCCGTTGTCCGGGGCCAGCAGGCCGAAGCGGAAGCGCCCCTTCAGGTCGGGCTCCAGCGCCAGCAGTTCGTCCTCGCGCACCTCGCGCAGTTCCACCCCGAGCTGGCGGCGCAGGTTCATGCCCCAGGCCCAGCGCCCGGCGGCCTGCCGCGACGAATAGACATACAGGCAGCCCGAACGTCGCACCAGGTGTTCGGCGCCGGCGCGCTGCACGAGCGGCCCATAGCAGTCGAAGATCGGCGCCAGCAGGGTGCGCAGGGCACCGGCAATGCGCACGACCTCGTCGCGCGAGCTGTGGCGCACGAATTGCACAAGCCACGGCAAGGCCCGCGGCAGGTGCGACCAGCGCACCGTGAGCGGCCCCAACGGATCGGCCAGCCACCGGGGCACCTGCTTCCACAGGCCCGGCATGCCGACCGGCAGACACGCACTCGGAGAAAGGGAACCCGCATTGCCGAACGAACAGGCCTCGCCCGGCGCGAGGGGGTCGACGAAGGTCACGCGATGGCCGTCGCGCTGCAGCCAGGCGGCGGTGCACACGCCGACGATGCCGGTGCCGATGACGCTGAGATGCAAGAGCGCGCTTTCTGCTGGGGCTCCGCGGGAAGCGGTGCGTGCATTGTGCGGGCCCGCGGCGCGGCTGCCCGCGCGCCCGCCAGCACGTCGTCGGGACCGGGCCACCGCGCCGCGGGGAGGCCCCGGGCCGACCCCGATAGCCGGCCGACGCGGCACCGCTAGCATGCCGGCCAACCCCGTACGGGGGTATTCCCTATCCCTTGTCTTTTACTGAGTTCAGCGCCGACCGCGGCGACCCGGAGGTTCGAGATGGAAGAACGTGATCTGCGTGCCCTCATCGAAGAGGTGCGTGAAGGCAAGCTGCCGCGGCGCAGCTTCATCCAGCAGATGGTGGGCCTCGGCCTGACGGCGCCGATGGCCTCGATGATGCTGATGCACGAAGGCATCGCGCAGACGATGGCGACCATTCCGTACAAGCCCACAAAACGTGGCGGCGGCGGCGCGCTGAAGCTCCTCTACTGGCAAGCCGCAGTGCACCTGAACCCGCACTACGCTGCCGGAACCAAGGACGTGGACGCCAGCCGTGTCTTCTACGAGCCTCTGGCCAACTGGGACACCGAGGGCAACCTGATCCCGTTCCTGGCCGCGGAGATCCCCACGCGCGCCAATGGCGGACTCGCGGCCGACGGCAAGAGCGTCACCTGGAAGCTCAAGCGCGGCGTGAAGTGGCATGACGGCAAGGACTTCAGCGCGGACGACGTGGTCTTCACCGCCCAGTACGCCGGCGACCCCGCCGCCGCAATGACCACGGTAGGCACCTACAAGGACATCAAGGTCAGCAAGGTCGACTCGCACACCGTGCGCGTGGAGTTCCAGAAGGCCACGCCGTTCTGGGCCGAACCGTTCGTGGGCAGCACCGCCGGCCCCATCCTGCCCAAGCATGTGTTCGAGGGCTACATGGGCGCGAAGTCGCGCGACAACCCGGCCAACCTCAAGCCCGTGGGCACCGGCCCGTACAAGATCGTCGACTTCAAGCCCGGCGACATCCTTCGCGCAGAGGCCTTCAAGGACTATCACATCCCGAACCAGCCCTTCTTCGACACGCTGGAGATCAAGGGCGGCGGGGATGCCACGAGCGCCGCACGCGCCGTGCTGCAGACGGCCGAGTACGACGTGGGCTGGAACCTGGCGGTCGAAGACGAGATCCTCAAGCGGCTGGAGGGTGCCGGCAAGGGCAAGATGACCTTCCACGTCGGCAGCGATATCGAGTTCGTGTCGCTCAACCCCACCGACCCGTGGAACGAAGTCGACGGCGAGCGCGGCAGCGCGAAGAGCAAGCACCCGGCCTTCAGCGAGAAGGCGGTTCGCGATGCGATGAGCCTGCTGATCGACCGCAAAGGCATCCAGGAAGTGATCTACGGTCGTGGCGCGATCACCACCAGCAACTTCCTGAATAACCCACCGCGCTTCGTCAGTAAGAGCACCAAGTACGAGTTCAACATCGAGAAAGCCAATGCGGTGCTGGAGGCCGCGGGCTGGAAGAAGGGCGCTGACGGCATCCGTGCCAAGGGCAATGCGAAGCTGAAGCTCGTCTACCAGACCTCGGTGAGCGGACCGCGCCAGAAGTGCCAGGCCATCATCAAGGACGCCTGCAGCAAGGCTGGCATCGACCTCGAGCTCAAGAGCGTGGTGGCCTCGGTGTTCTTCGGCAGCGACTTCGCCAATCCGGACACGTTCCAGAAGTTCTGGGCCGACATGCAGATGTACACCACCACGATGACGCAGCCGGACCCGCAGTTCTTCATGGAGCAGTTCACCTCTGACCAGATCGCGCAGAAGGCCAACAAGTGGGCCAGCCGCAACTACGTGCGCTGGAGCAACAAGGAGTACGACGAAGCCTTCAAGGCCGCTCAGGTCGAACTCGATCCCGTCAAGCGCGCCGCGCTGTTCATCCGAATGAACGACCTGCTGGTCACCGATGGCTACGTCATCCCGTTGTTCGCGCGGCCGCGGCCCGTGGGCGTGGTCAACAAGATGGTCACGTCGATCTCGGCGTGGGACGCCCTCCCGTCGTTCATGAGCTACTGGTACCGCGAGGCATGACCATCGCCCACCGCTGAGTCGCCGGGATGACGCCTTGCCCGCGGGTCCGAAGGTCCGTTTCGCGGCTTTCGGGGGCGTCATCCGGCCGCGGAGGCTTTGCAGCGGCTACCGGGCTGCACGCCTGATCTGAGGCTTGTCTTGTTCAACTACATCCTCCGGCGCCTCCTGATCGCGCTGCCCAGCCTGTTGGGCATCAGCATCGTTCTGTTCACGGTGCTGGCGCTTGCGCCGGGCGACCCCTTCGAGGAACTGGCCACCAACCCCAACGTGCCGGCCGAGGTGCGCGCGATGCTGCGCAAGCAGTTCGGGCTGGACGACCCGGTGTGGCAGCGCTATCTGCTCTGGCTCACCAGCATGCTGCAGGGCAACTGGGGCTTCAGCTTCCAGAGCCGCATCAACGTCGACCAGCTCATACTGCAGCGCCTGCCCACGACCATCATCGTCATCGGGCTGTCGCAGTTGCTGGCCATCATGGTGGCTCTGCCGGTCGGCATCCTGGCTGCGGTGAAGCCTTATTCCTGGTTCGACCGCATCGCCAGCACCATCGCCTTCATCGGCTTCTCGCTGCCGACCTTCTTCACCGGCATCATCTTCATCCTCTTCTTCAGCATCTACCTCGGCTGGTTCCCGTTCGTCTACCGCAGCGACATCTCGGCCACGGGCTGGATGTTCTTCTGGGAGCACTTCAAGCAGAGCATCATGCCGATCACGGTGCTGGGCCTATTCCAGGCGGCCAGCATCATGCGCTACGTGCGCAGCGCGGTGCTCGACGTGATCCGGCTCGACTACGTGACCACGGCGCGCAGCAAGGGCCTCACCGAGAGCGTCGTCATCAACAAGCACGTCGTGCGCAACGCGCTCATCCCGGTGGTCACGTTGGTGGCGCTGCAGATGCCCGCCGTGTTCGGCGGCGCCATCGTCACCGAGCAGATCTTCCGCATTCCAGGCATCGGGAGCCTGCTCATCGATGCCATCCTGCGCAACGACACGCCGGTGATCATGGCCGTGACCTTCGTCTTCAGCTGCCTCGTCATCTTCTTCAACCTCGTCGCCGACGTGCTTTATGGCTGGCTCGACCCGCGAATCAGCTACCGCTGACGACTTGATCGTCGATCCGGACATCGCCCCTCAGCGCGTGGGCGACGGCGGCGCGCTCGGTCCAGGGCCTGCGCCGCTGGGCAAGGCGGTCAAGAGCGTCTCTCCCTGGGCCGAGGCCTGGCGGCGCTTCAAGCGCCACCGGCTCGCCTTCTGGAGCCTGTGGCTGCTGGGGCTCCTGGTGCTGGCGGTGCTCTTCGGCCCGCTGTTCTACAAGGTCGGCGTCAACGAGGTTGATTTCCAGGCCCGGCTCGCGGGGCCGAGTGCCGCGCATCCGATGGGCACCGACGACCTCGGCCGCGACATGCTGGCGCGCATGCTGTACGG
>JALHOU010000255.1 GCA_022842825.1 Rubrivivax sp. | reverse complement strand
AGGCCGACGTCGTTGAGGTACTTCAGGCGCGTGCGGATCTCGTCCAGCAGCAGCTTGAGCGCGTCGTCGAGCAGCGCGCTCGGCAACTCCACGCCGTCGAAGAAGCGGCGCAGGCGCTCGATGGACAGCTGCATCAGGTCGTGCAGCGCGAGGCCCGGCAACGCCTCCAGCTGCGCCCGCGACCAAGCCGCCCCCACGGGCAGGAACCGCTGCGCCGGCGGCAGCACGGCGTCGGCGTCGGCCTTGGAGCCGAGCCGCCAGAGCAGCGCCTCGAGCTTGAGCCGCGCGCCGCCGCACACCGTGCACGGCGTGTAGCTGCGGTACTTGGACAAGAGCACGCGGATGTGCATCTTGTAGGCCTTGCTCTCGAGGTACTCGAAGAAGCGACGCACGCCGTACCAGGCCTTGTTCCAGTCGCCCTTCCAGTTCGGCGAGCCGTCGAGCACCCACTGCCGCTGCGCCTCGGTGAGCTGCAGCCAGGACGTGTCGCGCGGGATGCCCGCCTCACCGGCGTACTTCAGCAGGTCGTTCTGGCAGTCGGCCCAGGCGGGGGTCTGCATCGGCTTGATGGCGCCGTTGCGCAGCGTCTTCTTGCCGTCGGGGATGACGAGGCCCCAGTCGACGCCGATGACGCGCCCGAAGCCGCGGCAGGTCTCGCAGGCCCCATAGGCGCTGTTGAAGCTGAAGAGGCCCGGCTGCGGGTCGGCGTAGCGGAGGTCGCTCTCGGGGCAGTGCAGGCCGGTGCTGTAGCGCCAGGGCACGCCCTCTTCGCCTGCGAAGACGTTCAGTCGCCCGCTGCCGCGCCGAAACGCCAGCTCGATGGCCTCGAGCACGCGCACCTTCTCGGCTCCGGCAAGCCGCAGGCGGTCGGCCACCACGTCGAGCATCTTCTTGTCGCCCACGACGCGCTCGCCGGCCACGCGCGTGAAGCCGCTCGCTGCGAGCCACTGCTCCTGCTGCTCGGCACTCGTGTCGGCGGGCAGTTCAACCGGGAAGGTGAAGACGAGCCGCGGGTCGCCGGCGGCCGCGGCGCGGGCCTGCAGGTCTTCGTGAATGGTCTCCGGCGTGTCGTGCCGCACCGGCAGCGCCGTGGCCTTGTCGAACAGCTGTGCGGCCCGGGCGAAGAGCAGCTTCAGGTGGTCGTTCAGCTCGGTCATCGTGCCCACCGTGCTGCGGCTCGTACGCACCGGGTTGGTCTGGTCGATGGCGATGGCCGGCGGCACGCCCTCCACCTTGTCCACCGCCGGCCGGTCCATGCGGTCGAGAAACTGCCGCGCATAGGCGCTGAAGGTCTCGACATAGCGCCGCTGCCCCTCGGCATAGAGCGTGTCGAAGACGAGGCTCGACTTGCCGGAGCCGCTCGGCCCCGTCACCACCGTCATCTGCCCGGTGGCGATGTCGAGGTCGAGGTTCTTCAGGTTGTGCTGGCGGGCGCCGCGGATGCGGATGACACCGGAAGGCATGTCGCGTAGCGGGGCTGTGTTGAGGGCGGAACCGGTCATTCTGCACCGGTGTTCCGGGGGTCGCCCGGCTCGGGTCGCCCGACACCGCGCCGGTGATGCGTCAGGGGTTACCCGGAGTGCGTGGAGCACGGACGGTCTCCGCGGGTGCCTGCGGTCCCGCAAGCAAGGGGTTGTCGCATCCGGCACGACTTTGGAACATGCGGTTACGTCCGAACACACACGAAGCGGCACCGCGCAGCCGGGAGCCGCCAGAGAGAGGCCCCCATGACCGCACGCCCCCTGCAGACCGCGCTGTTTGCGCTCTTCGCACTGGCCGGCGCCGCGCTCGTTTCGTCCTGCGGAGGCGGCGGCGAGGAGGCCACGGCGCCTGCGGCCACCGCAGCGGCCAGGGACGACGCAGCGCAACGGCTGAAGCTGCCCGCCGGCACCGCGGTCAACGCCGACGCGCACGTCCGGGGCCAGTTCGGCCCGGTCCAGCCCTGGCCCGTGATCCCCGTGCACGCGGTGCTCACCGCCGACGGGCGCGTGCTCAGCTACGGCACCGACACCACCGGCCGCCAGACCGCCAACTTCCAGTACGCGGTGTGGGACATCGAGGACAACAGCCACACCACCTTCAGCAACGGCAGCGGCACCGACATCTTCTGCAGCAGCCAGATCCTGCTGCCCGCCGGCGACCAGGTCTTCATCGCCGGTGGCGACAACTGGACCGGCACCGGCACCACCAACACCGGCAACAACAACAGCAACCTCTTCGCCACCGCCAGCAACTCGCTCACGCGCCAGAGCAACATGAACCGCGCGCGCTGGTACTCCAGCTCGACGATGCTGCTCAACGGCGAGATCTACATCCAGGGCGGCACAGGCGGCACCGACCGCCCGGAGGTGCGTGCCGCCAACGGCAGTTTCCGCCTGCTCACCGGCGCCAACACCGGCGGCCTGGACTTCATGTACCCGCGCAACTTCGTCGCGCCGGACGGCCGCATCTTCGGCTTCGACAGCGCCGGGCGCATGTACTACCTCGACCCGCAGGGCAACGGCACACTCACCAACGTCGGGCAGTTCTCCTCCGCCGTGACGGGCAGCGACTCAAGCGCGGCGATGTTCGCGCCCGGGCGCATCCTGCAGTTCGGCGGCAACAGCAACGGCGCCATCGTCATCGACGTCACCGGCGGCGGCACGCCCAGCGTCACCAACACGTCGTCGATGGCGATGCAGCGCCGCCTGGGCACCGCCACGCTCATGGCCGACGGCAAGGTGCTCGCCACCGGCGGCAGCCGCGTCTGGAACGAGATGACCGACGTCGTCTACGACGCCGAGATCTGGAACCCGGCCACCGGCCAGTGGACGCGCGGCGCCACGGCCGTGCGCGCGCGCCTGTATCACAGCGTCGGCCTGCTGCTGCCCGATGCCACCGTGCTCATCGCCGGCGGTGGCGCGCCGGGGCCGCAGAACAACCTCAACGCCGAGATCTACCACCCGCCCTACCTCTTCACGAGCGGCGCCGTCGAGGCGGTGCGGCCGGTGATCGCCACCGCGCCCACTGTCGTCGACCCGGGCAAGACGGTGAGCGTGACCTTCACGCACGCGGCCGGCCGCCCCGCCAGCCGGGTCACCTTCGTCAAGACCGGCTCGGTCACGCACAGCTGGAACATGGACCAGCGCTTCGTCGACCTGCCGTTCACGGCCGGCCCGAACGGCAGCCTGAGCGTGCAGGTCCCGGCCCGCGCCTCCGACGTGCCGCCCGGCATGTGGATGATGTTCGTCTTCGACGACGCTGGCGTGCCCTCGGTCGCGAAGATGGTGCGCGTGAACGTGGCGAGCGCGCTCAACGTCGCCGTGACGCCCGTCATCACCGCGCCCGGCAACCAGGGCGGCAGCGCGGGCAACGCCATCGCCGGCCTGCAGATCGTCGCCAGCGACCCCAACGGCGACACGCTGAGCTATGCCGCCAGCGGCCTGCCGCCCGGGCTGGCCATCGACCCGGCCAGCGGCTTCATCAGCGGCACGCCCAGCGGTCCCGGCACCTACAGTGTGCAGGTGGCCGCGAGCGACGGTCGCAACAGCGCCAGCACCAGCTTCACCTGGAGCATCACCGGCACGGGCCCACAGCTCACGATCGGCTCGACCACGCTGCCCCCGCCCACCGTCTCCGGCACCACCGCCACGTTCGGCGCCAGCGCCAGCGGCACCAACGTGCGCTACCGCTGGAACTTCGGCGACGGCAGCCCTGTGACCGCCTGGTCCTCAAGCGGCATGGCCACGCGCACCTACACCGCGCCGGGCATCTACTTCGTCACCGTCGACGTCGCCGACGACACCGGCGCCGCGGCTTCGCAGACCGTGATGCACCAGGTCTTCCTCGGCGCCACGGCGCAGCCGCCAAGCATCAGCGGCCAGATGGCCTGGGAGCCGCGCAGCGGCGCGCCGGCCCGCCTGTGGGTCGTCAATCCCGACAACGACAGCGTCTCGGTGTTCGACACCATGGCCCGCACGCGCCTGGCCGAGATCAACGTCGGCACGGCGCCGCGCGCGCTGGCCATCGCGCCCGACGGCTCGGTGTGGGTCAGCAACCGCACCAGCGGCACGATCAGCGTCATCAGCCCGAGCACGCTCACCGTCACGCGCAGCATCAGCGTGCCGCGCGGCGGCCTGCCCTACGGCATCGCCATGGCTCCGGCCTCGGGCAGCGCGCTAGTGGCCCTCGAAGGGACCGGCCAGCTGCTGAAGATCAGCACGAGCACCTTCGCCACCATGGGCACGTTGGCGGTCGGCGCCAACGCCCGCCATGTGGCGGTGGCCGCCGACGGCACCACGGCCTTCGTCTCGCACTTCATCACGCCGCCGCTGGCTGGCGAGTCGACGGCGACGGTGAACACGGCCTCCGGCGGGGGGCAGGTCGTGGTGGTGAACGCGGGCTCGATGAGCGCGGTGCGCACCATCACGCTCGCGCACAGCAACGTCCCCGATGCCGAGAACCAGGGCCGCGGCATCCCCAACTACCTCGGCGCCGCCGCCATCTCGCCCGACGGATCGCAGGCCTGGGTGCCGAGCAAGATGGACAACGTCGCGCGTGGCACGCAGCGCGACGGCCTGGCGCTCAACTTCCAGAACACCGTGCGCGCGATCAGCTCGCGCATCGTCATGGCCAGCCAGAGCGAGGACCTCGCCGCGCGCATCGACCACGACAACGCCAGCCTGGCCAGTGCCGCCGCCTACGACCCGCTCGGCGTCTACCTCTTTGTTGCGCTGGAGACCAGCCGCGAGGTGGCGGTGCTCGACGCGCACCGGCGCAACCAGATCCTGCGCATCGACACGGGCTTCGCGCCGCAGGGCCTGCTCGTCTCGCCCGACCGCAAGACGCTGTACGTCCACAACTTCATGGACCGCAGCATCGGCGTCTTCGATCTCACGCCGCTCGTCGAGCAGGCGCGCGCCGACGCCCCGGCCGTGGCGACGCTCGCCACCGTCGGCGTCGACCGCCTCGCGGCCAACGTGTTGCGCGGCAAGAAGCTCTTCTACGACGCCCGCGACCCGCGCCTTTCGCGCGACCGCTACATGAGCTGCGCCAGCTGCCACAACGACGGCGGCCACGACGGCCGCGTCTGGGACCTGCGCGGCCAGGGTGAAGGCCTGCGCAACACCATCGCGCTGAAGGGCCGCGCCAGCCTGGGCCACGGCCGCCTGCACTGGAGCAACAACTTCGACGAGCTGCAGGACTTCGAAGGCCAGATCCGCACGCTGGCCGGCGGCACCGGCCTGATGGGCGACGCGTTGTACTTCGCCGGCACGCGCAGCCAGCCGCTCGGCGACACCAAGGCCGGGCTGTCGGGCGACCTCGACGACCTCGCGGCCTATGTCGCCTCGCTCAACACCTTCGAGCTGAGCCCGAGCCGCCCGAGCGCCGCCGGCCTGTCCACCAGCGCCGCCGAGGGCCGCACGGTGTTCATCAACGCCGGCTGCGCGAGCTGCCACGCGGGCAGCGCCTTCACGCGCAGCGCCGGTGGCGGTGGCCCGGCAGACATCGGCACGCTCAAGGCCACCAGCGGCGCGCGCCTGAACGGCACGCTCGCCGGCATCGACGTGCCGACGCTGCGCGACACCTGGGCCACCGCGCCCTACCTGCACGACGGCTCGGCCGCGACACTGGACGCGGCCATCACCGCGCATGCCGGCCATGGCCTCGCCGCGGCCGACGTGACGCGCCTGGCCGCCTACGTGCGCGAGCTCGGCAGCGACGAGGGCGCCGCGCCCACGGCGGCCACCAGCGGTGCTGGCCTGCTCGGCAGCTACTACGCGGGCAGCACGCCTTCGGGCATGCCGCTGGTCACGCGCACCGAGGCAGTCAACTTCGACTGGGGCACCAACCGCCCGGCGATCGGCGTGCCGGCCGACAACTTCTCGGTGCGCTGGACGGGCACGCTCACCGTGCCCACGAGCGGCACCTACCGCTTCCAGACCCGCAGCGACGACGGCGTGCGTCTGTGGGTGAATGGCACCCAGGTCATCAACAACTGGACCGACCACTCGCCGACGAACAACACCACCGGCAACATCTCGCTCACGGCCGGACAGCGGGTCGCGGTGGTGCTCGAGTACTACGAGCGCGGCGGCGGCGCCGTGATGCAGCTGCGGTGGCGGCGGCCGGGCCAGCTCAGCTACGTGGCGATCCCGGCCGGAAACCTCAATTCGCAGTGAATGACGGCGCCGGCGGGCACCCTTGGGACCCCGGGCGCGCCAGCCCGGCCGCGCGGCACCAGAACCGTGCCGTTCGCACGGCCCGCGCGGCGGGTCGCGCATCGTCCCGCACCGCCCGGCCCATGCGCCTCTGGCAGCCCGGCCCTCACTTCGCGCCGGCGGCCTCGAGCATCTTCACCATCGCCGCGTAGCCGCGCTCGCGCGCCAGCGCCAGCGGCGTGCGGCCCGCGCGGTCGGTGAGCTTCGTGCTCGCGCCGGCCTCCAGCAGCGCCTTCAGCGTCGCCTGGTGGCGCGCGCCGCCGTCTCCGAGCACGATGCTTTCGATGAGCGCTGTCCAGTGCAGGTTGTTCACGTGGTCGAGCGGCGCGCCGGCACGGATGAGCTGGCGCACGACACCGTCGTGCCCCAGGTGCGCCGCGGCGATGAGCGCCGTGCCGTCGTAGCGGCTGGTGACGAGCTTGGCGCTCGCACCACCGGCCAGCAGCAGCGCCAGCGTCGGCTCGTCGTCGGCGACGGCGGCGATGGTCACCGCATCGTAGCGCCCGCTCTCCAG
>JALHOU010000254.1 GCA_022842825.1 Rubrivivax sp. | reverse complement strand
TCCCGCCGACGCCCCCGCCCCGCCGGGGCGTGGGCGGTTCGGCTTGCCGTCGTGGCCGGCCTGGGGGCTGGCGGCGGCCGCGGGGGCGCTGTTCCTGCTCGGCGGCGTGGTCGGCGGCGTGTTGTCTTGGCAATGGCAGGAGCGCACGGCACTGGCGCGCGCCCGCACGTCAGGCGGCGCAGCGGCGGTGGCGTTGGCGCCGCAGGGCTGGCTGCAGCGCGCCGCCTTCGCGCACAGCGTCTACACGCCCGAGCCGCGCCACGCGGTGGAGGTGAAGGCGCAGGAGGAACACCTGGCGCGCTGGCTCACGCGCCGCATCGAGGCGCCCGTCAAGCTGTTCGACCTCCGTGCCGTGGGTTTCGAGCTCGTGGGCGGCCGTCTGCTGCCCGACGGCCCGGGCAAGAGCGCGCAGCTCATGTACCAGGACAGCCACGGCAAGCGCGTCACCGTGTACCTGCGCAAGCCTGAGCCCGGCACCGACACGGCCTTCCGCTTCGAGCAGCAGGGCAAGCTCGGCATGTTCTACTGGGTCGAGGAGAAGACCGGCTTCGCGCTCGTGGGTGAGCTGCCCAAGGAGCAATTGCTGGCCATGGCGCGGTCCATCTACGACCAGGATGCGACGCTGCCGGCGCCCGTGCTCACGGCACCCGCGGCCGCCTCGGGGCCGGCCTCGGCAACGGTGCCGGGCAAGTAGCGCCGCAGGCCTTTCCCGTCACGGCAGGCCCGGCCATCTCGGTGGCATAGGACTGCATCGACTGCATCGGCCCACGGGTTGCATCGGCTTCACCAGCCGTACGGTTGCATCGGCTGTCGGCGCCACCCCGCCGCGCCCGGGCGCGTTGGGCAAGCCGCAGTGCCTGCCTAGAATCCCTCGATGCCCCCGTCGCTGTCGCGCTCCGGCGTCACGCTCGCCGCGCTGCACCGCCTGGCGGCCGTCACGGTGCTCGGCTTCGCTTCGGGGTTGCCGCTGGCGCTCACCGGGCAGGCGTTGCAGGCTTGGCTCACGGTCGAAGGGCTCGATCTGGCGGCGATCGGCTTCCTCTCGCTTGCCGGCCTGCCCTACACCTTCAAGTTCCTGTGGGCGCCGCTGATGGACCGCTTCGAGTGCGTGGCCGCGCTCGGGCGGCGGCGCGGCTGGCTCGTGCTCACGCAGCTCGTACTCGCGGCGCTGCTGCTGGCGCTGGCCGCCACCTCGCCGACGCTGGCGCTGCGCAGCTTCGCGCTGCTGGCGCTGGCGGTGGCTTTCGCCTCGGCCTCGCAGGACGTGGTGGTGGACGCCTACCGCACCGACCTGCTCGGCCCGGCCGAGCGTGGCCTCGGAGCCTCGCTGGGCGTCATGGGTTACCGGCTGGCGATGATCCTCTCCGGCGGCGTGGCGCTCATCTGGACCGATGCGCAGCAAGGCGGCGGCTGGAGCTGGCCGGAGGTCTACCGCTTCATGGCCGGCGTGATGGTGGCGGCGGCCGTGGTGTCGCTGCTGCTCTTGCCCAGGCTCCCTCGGCTGCCGCCCGTGCGCGGGGCGAACCCAGGCGCCGCCGCCCCCGCGGGCGAGCACGGCGCGGCGCGGCACGACCTGCTCGGCTTTCTCGCCGTGCTCGCCGCCGTGGCGGTTGGCGTGGTGTTGAGCGACCGCTTCGCCCCCGGCGTGGCGGCCGCGCTCGTCGGTCCGCTGCTCGAGGGCAGCACACTGCCGGCGCCGCTGCGCCAGCGCTGGGTGGACCTGACAGCGCTGCTGCTGGGCATCGCCTTCACGCTGCCGCTGGCGGCCTGGGCGGCAAGGCGCGCGCGCTTCGGCACGCTGCTGGCCGGCGTGTCGAGCTACTTCGCGATGCCGGGCGCGGTGGCCTTCCTCTTCTTCATCGTGCTCTACAAGCTGGGTGACGCCTTCGCGGGCTCGTTGATGACGGCCTTCCTGCTCAAGAGCATGGCCTACACCTCGGCCGAGGTGGGGGTGGTGAACAAGGTGATCGGGTTGTGGCTCACCATCGGCGGCGCGCTCGTGGGCGGCGCGATGATGCTCAAGCTCGGGCTGTGGCGCTCCCTCTTCGTCTTCGGCGTGCTGCAGCTTCTGTCCAACCTCGGCTTCTGGTGGCTGGCCGTGGGCGGCAAAGGCAGCCTCGGGGGTGCGGTGCTGCCCGCCTTCGACTGGGGCTTCGTCAAGCTGGCTGCGGCCACGCCGGTGGATGGCGCGCTGCTCATGGTGGTGGCGTTCGAGAACATCAGCGGTGGCATGGGCACGGCGGCCTTCGTCGCCTTCCTGATGAGCCTGTGCAACCAGCGCTTCACGGCCACGCAGTACGCGTTGCTGTCGGCCTTTGCCTCGGTCGGCCGGGTCTGGGTGGGGCCGCTGGCCGGCGTGCTGGCCGAGAGCATCGGCTGGCCGGACTTCTTCCTGTTCAGCACGGTGCTGGCGCTGCCGGCACTGGTGCTGCTGTGGTGGCAGCGTGTGCCGATGCGGGCGCTCGAGGTGACCCCCGCATCGGCTTGAGCGTGCCGGTGGCGGCCCCGGACGCGCCACCCACCTGCGGACCCGAGGGTGCGGTGCCCTTGTTGGGCGAGGGTCCGGCCCCAGCTTGCCTAGAATGAAATTGACCCTCGAGAGCCGATGTACCCGTCCGGCGGGTGGCGGTTTCGTGCCAGGAGCGCGCAACGCGGAGGACCGCCGATGAGCCCACAGTCGCCCGTGCCCGTGCCCGTTCCGGCGCTCTTGCCCGAGCTGGCCGTTCGCACGTGCGCCTGTGCCGGCCACAACGCGCGCCGCCGCCGGCTCTTCACGGGCCTGCTGGCCGGTGCGGCGCTGCCGCTGCTCGGCACACCCGGCGCCGCGGAAGCGGCCAACGCGGCCGACCCCGAGTGCAAGCGTTCGGCGCTGGCCGGCGCCGTGCCGGCTGAAACCGTCGAGGGGGCGGCGCGGCAGCAGTACCTGCAGCTGATGCGCGAGGCGCAGGGCAAGAACGTCCTGGCTCCGGCCGACGACCCGCAGCTGCAGCGCCTGCGCTACATCGCCTCGCGCATCATCCCGCTCACGCCCGCCTGCAACGTGCGCGCGCGCGACTGGAAGTGGGAGGTGCAGCTGCTGCGCAGCAACTCCCTCAACGCCTTCTGCATGCCGGGGGGCAAGATCGCCTTCTTCAGCGGCATCCTCTCGCGCCTGAAGCTCAACGACGACGAGGTGGCGATGATCATGGGCCACGAGGCCGCGCACGCGCTGCTGGAGCATGCGCGCGAGCGCCTGGCCAAGAGCACCGGCACGAGCCTGGGCCTGCGCCTGCTGGCTGCCTTCTTCGGACTGGGCAACGTCGGTGACATGGCGGCGCAGGGCCTGTCGCAGTTGGCGAGCCTCAAATTCAGCCGCGACGACGAGAGCGAGGCCGACGCACTTGGCCTCGTGCTGGCCGCGCGCGCCGGTTACGACCCGCGCGCCGGGGTTTCGCTGTGGCAGAAGATGGGCGCGGCCACCGGCGACAAGGCACCGCCGGCCTGGCTGTCCACTCACCCGGCGGGGCCGGAACGCGTAAAGGAGATCCAGCAACGCCTGCCGCGCGCCTTGCCCGAGTTCCAGCGCGCCGGGCCGGCCGAGCGGCGCTTCCCGGTGGCGGCTTAGTCAAGGCCTGCTGGGGACCTGCGCGGGAAGCCTATGGCATCAGCGGGCCCGCGTCCGGGGCGCCCGCGGCCTGCGCGGCCCGCGCAGGCGCCCGGGGCTCACCACTTCGCCGGCATCGGCCGCAGCAGGCGCAGGTGGCGCCGTCCGCTCTCGACGTAGCCGCCGGTCTCGAGGTCCTTCACGACGCGGCTCACCATTTCGCGGCTGCAACCGATGACGCGCGAGATCTCCAGGTGCGATGGCGCAGGGTCGAGGGTGAGGGTGCCGTCGTCCCCCGGCTGCGCCTGTGCCTCCAGGAATGCCTTCAGCCGCCCGTAGACGTCGTTGAGGGCGATCTGCCGCAGGCCCAGCGTGGCGTGGCGGGCGCGGCGGATGACCTTGGACAGCAACTCGAAGGCGAACTGCGGGTGCTCGGCGAGATGGGCTTCGAGCGTGCGGCGCGTGACGAGCACCACCACGCCGGGCTCGACGACCTCGACGTCGGCCGAGCGCGGGCCGCCGTCCAGGCTCATCTCGCCGACATATTCGCCCGGGCCATAAGAGGCGTAGGTGACCTCGCGGTCGTCGCCGCCGACGCTGAAGGCGCGCAGCCGGCCTGCCACGACGATGTAGAGCGTATCGCCGAGCTCGCCTTCGGTGATGAGGCGGGTGCCCTTGCGCACGCGGCGCGCGTCGCCGCGCCGGGCGAGTGCACGCAGGCTGTCGGTGAACGGCGCCTGCTCGATGAGCGAGGCCGGATCGGCGGAAGAGGCGCCGGAGTTCTTCGTGGGCATCGTCGGCTGCGCCCTGCGGCCCCCGCGCGAACCGTCGTCGCAAGGTGGCCGCAGGGCGGTCCGATCTTATCTGGCGGTGCTTGCCGCCTGCTTTTCCCCCGAAGTCTTGTGTTGCGCGATCCCGGTACTACGACGCGAGCGGCATGCGCACGGCGCCAAAGGCGGCGGCCGAGCTGCGCAGCGCGCCCACCAAAGGCGGCAGCACGGCCACCTGGCGCACCAGCTCGCGAATGCTGTTGGCGCCGGTCTTGGCGCGGATGCTGCCGATCTGGGTGCGCACGGTCGACACCGCCACGCCCTGGCGCGAGGCGATCACGGTCGGCTGAACGCCACCGCAAAGCAGCTCGAGCACGCGCGTCTCGGCCGGCGTCAGCGCCACGGCGCGGGCGTAGCCCTGCACCGAGAGCTGCTCGCACACGTTGCGCTTGCCCAGCACCAGCAGGGTCGCGCCGTGGCGCACTTCGGACTCGTTCAGCGGCACCACCGAGATACCGACGAACTGCTCGCCGCTGCCCAGCGTCATCAGCCGGCGCTTGCCGCGCTGGGCTTCGGCCAGCGCGTCCTGCAGCGTCGTCGCGTCGCCTGCGTTGGGGGCGACGAGCACGTTGCCGGCCAGCTGCAACGGATGATCGCTGTCGAGCTCGCGCCGGGCCGCGTGGTTGAGGTACAGCACCTGCGCGTCGGCATCGACGAGCAACATGCCGTAGTCGATCTCGTCGAGCATGTGCGCCATGCAGCGGGCGAGCGGCGCCAAGGCGTCGCGCTCCGCGCCCGGCACCCCGCCGGCGATGCCGGCCGGCGCGGAGTGGGGGCCGCGGGCCAGGGTGGTGTTGCCGATGTGCAGGCGTGCCGAAGGCATCGGCACCGGAACGTTGGCGTGGCGTGCAGGCGTGGCGAACGATTCGAGCATGGGTCTTCCCCGGTTCTTCTTGCCGTGGCAGGTATTGCCACTGACCCGAAGACTAGGCATCGAGCCAATCCTTGGGTGGTGAATCGGAGCCATCCGCTTTGTGATGTATTCACCTTCGGGGAGGACAGGCGCCGCGGCAGGGTGAGGCAACGGGCGTCTTCCCGACGTGCGCTGCGGGCCTGTGAAGGCAGGATGCCTGACGAGGTCCCTCGCCGCATCCAGCCCTGGGAGGAGGCCGCGCAATGGGCGCTGCCATTGGCGCAGCGGCAGCAGGAGAGCGCCTGAAGCCATGGCGCCTCGCGGGAGCCGCAAGGGCCGCCTGAGCCGTCCCGCGGGTTCGGCCAGGGCCTCAAGATCCGCTGGCTATGATGATTCGATGCCGCATCCAAGCCACCCTGCGGGCCGCATCCGGGTCGAGGAGGTCGCCCGCCACCCCCGGTTCCGCCGCCTCGGTGAGCTCACCGCCGGCGGCGGCATCGCGGTCGACCTGCGCTACGCGGGCACGAACAACTTCGCCGGGCGGCGCCTGTACGGCGAGCTCGATTGCAGTTGGCTGCGCGCCGAGGCTGCTGCCGGCTTGGCCGAGGCGGCCCGCTGGCTGGCCGCGCAGCGCCCGGGCTGGCGGCTGCTCGTGCTGGACGCATTGCGCCCGCACCGGGTGCAGGAGGCGATCTGGGCCGACGTCGCCGGCACGCCGGGCGAGGCCTACTTCGCCAACCCCGCGGCCGGCTCGATGCACAGCTTTGGCATGGCCGTGGACGTGACGTTGCTCGACGCCCAGGGGCGCGAGGCGGGTGCCGCCGAGATGGGCAGCGGCTTCGACGAGATGAGCGAGGCGTCGCACCCCGCCCTGCACACCGAACACCTGGCCAGCGGCAAGCTGCTCGCCCCGCAGGTGGCGCTGCGCGAGTTGCTGCGCGATGCGATGGCCGTGGGTGGTTTCGCCGGCATTTCGACCGAGTGGTGGCACTTCGACCACGGCCTGCGCGAGCGGGTGCGGCGGGAGTTCCCGCTCGTCGAGTGAGAGCCTGCGAAGGCTCAGCGAAGCGGGGTGCCCCTCACCACGCGACGCGTGGCACGCAGTCGTTGACGGCGTTGGGGGACGACTCGCGGCAGGCCTGCAGCGTGCGCGCCAGCCGTTCCTGCGTCGGGCGCAGGAACTCGTACTCGCGCTGACCGCGGCACAGCCGCTCGAGCAGGCCCATCTGCTCGGTGAGCATGTAGATCTCCACCTGCTGCGTGGCCAGCCGGTCGGCCTGCGCGGGCCGGCGGCGCTGGATGCCCTCGAACCGCTCTTCCATGCGCCGCAGCGAGGCCTTGCACTCGCTGGCCGCGGCGGCGCCGTTGTCGCCGCGCGCGGAAGGTGCGGCGGGAGGTGCGGCGGGAGGTGCGGCGGGAGGTGCGGCGGGAGGTGCGGCGGGAGGTGCGGCGGGAGGTGC
>JALHOU010000253.1 GCA_022842825.1 Rubrivivax sp. | reverse complement strand
GAAAGGGCGGTTGAAAGCAGCACGCCCGCAGCGGCGGCCGGGGCCAGGGCGGCGTAACCCACGGAGCCGAGCAGCATGCCGCCGGCCGCCGCACCCAGGCCTTGGCCGACATACATCGCCGAGCTGTTCAAGGACACCAGCACGGCGGCCCATGCCGGGGCGGCGGCCGCCAGGCGCGCCTGCTGGGCGGAGTTGGACGAGAAGCAGCCGAGCGCCCAGGGAACGAGAACCGCGGCCATCGTCGCCAGCCCGCTCGCCCACGGCCAGGCGAGCAGCGACAACGACATCGCCGCGAGGCCGAGGGTCGCGGCAGGGCCGGCGCCGAGGTGGTCGATCCAGCGCGTCATGAGCACGCTCCCCGCAAGGCCGAAGATACCGAACCAGAGGAAGAGCCCGCTGGCCTGCGCGGCATCGGCCTGCAGGACATGGTGGAAGTAGGGCGCCATGTACCCGAAGAGAGCGAACTGCCCCGTTGCACTGAGCGCAGTGACGGCGACGATGACCATGAGTTCTGGGCGAGCAAGCACGCCGGCCAGGTCGCGCAGGGTGGTGGCCGTAGGTCGCAGGCCGGCCGGTACGTGCACCCAGGTTGCGAGCGCGGCCACGGCTGACAGGGCCGCCACGACCAGGAAGGCGGCGCGCCACCCGGCGGTCTCGGAGAGGTAGCTCGCCATCGGCACCCCGAGCACCGAGGCCAGCGACCAACCGAGAAAGATGAAGGTGATGGCCTCGCCCCGCTTGGCAGGCGGGGCGAGCGCTCCGACGACGGCCGCCGCGGCGGGCGTGAAGACGGCGCCGGCGACGACGGTGAGGGCGCGCACGGGTAGCAGGCTCGCCATGCCCGGCGCAGCGGCCGCGAGGGCATGGCCGGCGCCGAACCACGCCAGCGACAGGGCCAGGAGCCCGCGACGATTGAAGCGCGACAGCAGGGCCGCGAGCAGCGGCGCCGACAGCGCCATCGCCCAGGCCGCCACCGTGATGAGCTGCCCGGCGATCGGCACCGGGACAGCCAGGTCGCGCGCCAGGTCGTTCAAGGCGCCCGGCACCGCCATCACGCCGCAGCCGATGGCGAAATTCCCCAGCAGCAGCGACCACCGCGTGCCGGCGCCGGCGCCGGGCAGCGCGGCGGCCGTCAACGCATCACCTTCAGCGCCTCGGGGTTGACGAGGTTCGTGGGCGTGTTGTGGATGAAGTTGAGGACATTCTCGAAGGCGGCGCCGAAGTACAGCTCGTAGCTGTCTTGCTCCACGTAGCCGATGTGCGGCGTGCAGATCGCGTTCTCGAGGCGCAGCAGCGGGTGGCCCTGCAGGATGGGCTCGCTGTCGAAGACATCGATCGCCGCCATGCCGGGCCGCCCGCGATTGAGCGAGGCCACAAGGGCGTTCTCGGCGATGAGTTCGGCGCGCGAGGTGTTGACGAGCAGGGACGCGGGCTTCATCAGCGCCAGGTCGTCGAAGCCGACGATGCCGCGCGTCTCGTCGTTGAGGCGCAGGTGCAGCGTCAGCACGTCGCTGCAACCGAAGAACTGGGCGCGCGTCTGCGCCGCCTCGTACCCGTCGGTCACGGCGCGGTCGCGCGAGACCTCGCTGCCCCAGACCAGCACGCGCATGCCAAAGGCGCGGCCGAAGCCGGCGACCAGGCGGCCGATCTTGCCGTAACCCCAGATGCCCAGCGTCTTGCCCCGCAGCACCATGCCGAGCGCGAAGTTGGGTGGCATGGCGGCCGACTTCAGGCCCGACTGCTGCCAGGCGCCGTGCTTGAGGTTGCCGATGTACTGCGGCAGGCGCCGCATCGAGGCCATGATGAGCGCCCAGGTGAGCTCGGCCGGCGCCACGGGCGAACCGACGCCCTCGGCGACGGCGATTCCCAGGCGCGTGCAGGCCTCGACGTCGATGTGCGCGCCGACGCGCCCGGTCTGCGAGATCAGCTTCAGCCGCGGCAGCTTCTCGAGCAGCGCGCGCGGGAACTGCGTGCGCTCGCGGATCGTCACCAGCACTTCGGCGTCGCGCAGCCGGACCGAAAGCTGTCCGATGCCCTTGACGGTGTTGGTGAAGACCTTGGCCTGGTACGGCTCCAGCAGCGCCGCGCACTTGAGCTTGCGTACGGCGTCCTGGTAGTCGTCGAGGATGATGATGTTCATGGGAGCCGGCGTCGCTCGGGGTGCGCGCGAGCGGCGTTTCAAGCCTCCTGCGATTCTGCCCTCATCAAGCCCATGCCCTGGCGAGCGACCGCCATGCGAAGGGTGCCGGATGCCGATCCGATGCAGGAGAGGCCGACGCAGGAAAGAGAAACGGCGGCCAAGGGCCGCCGTCTCTGCAGGGGTGCCTGGGTTCAGGCCTTCGACTTGCGTCGCCTTGCCGCGCCTATCCCCAGCAGGGCCAGACCGACCAGGGCGAGGGTCGCCGGTTCCGGCGCCGGGTTGGGTGGATCGCCGGGATTGCCGCCTGGATTGCCGCCCGTGGCAAGGGTGCCGAAGCGGATGTTGTCGATAGTGAAGCCTGCATCTTCAGGCAGCACGAGGCTGATCAAGAGGCCGGCAATCAGCGAAGTACCATCATCGGTTCCGAGCAGAAGATTCTGTATGCCCGTGGCCGTGTTGGTGATGGCGCCGAGAAGAGAGCCATCGCGCCCATAGGCGGTGACCCGGGTGGTGCCAATGGCATTGAAGAACCCGCCATCGAAAGAGATGGCTGCCTGGTCGGTGCTGAAGAGCATCGCGATGGCGCCGTTGAGGCTGGGCGTGCCGCTGAGCACCGGCGACGCCGTGTGATTGGTGTCTGTGGCGATTACCGCTCCGGCCCCATTGTCAATGTCAAGTGCCAGCGAACCGCCGGTCGGAACTCCGACGACGCAACCTCCAAGTTGCACTCCGGTAGGGCAGGTCGCCGCCGTTCCGAGCCTTTGACCCAGGAAGAAGGATCCGAAGCTGACACTCGGCGCCGTGCCCGTGCCACCGTACTGCGCCGCGGTGTACGTTGGGTTCAGGGTGCCCAGGCCGAGCTCGCTGAACGTGATCTGCCCAGCATTGGCCACGAACGAAGCAGAGTCGATCGGCACGACCGCCGCCTGACTGGCCACCGTGCCGGCAGCCACGAAGGTGACAAACAGGGTCTTGAGTGCGAGCTTCATTGGGTTCTTCCCGAGGGGTGTAGAGGGCCGCAACGCCCACCCAACCATAAGCAACGCCTGTGCCTCGGTTGGATTCGGTTGTGAATTCAGGGACTTATTGAGTCTTCCGTGGAACTCTTTGCGGCCAGTGTAAAGACCCCCGACACCGCGTCATATCACAAGATGTAAGCGGCGCGTCCATGGACCAGACCCGGTCATGCGATGGCGGGCAACATTCGCCCGGCCGTGCCAACCGAGAAGCGCTTGCCGTGCCGGCATTTCGCCACGTTTGGCCCCGCATGTCCACCCACCAGGAGAAGGTCAGTGAGTCTTTCGATGTACAGCGCCAGCGTTCCCGTCTTCGTGCGCATGTTTGGCAACGCACAGAAGTGGCTGACGAAGGCCGAGGAGCATGCTGCAGCGCGCAAATTCGACCCGGCGAACTACCTGGGGCTGCGGCTGGCGCCCGACATGCTTCCCTTCCTTCGCCAGATCCAGATTGCCAGTGACGGCGCCAAAGGCTGCGTCGCCCGGCTCGTGGGGGTCGAGGTGCCGAAGTGGGAGGACACCGAGGCGTCAATGGCCGACCTGCATGCCCGCCTGAAACGGACCGTCGACTACGTTCAATCGGTACCCGCGGAGCGTTTCGCGGGCTCGGAGACGCGCGAGATCCTGCTGCCCATGCGCCAGGGTGACCCGTTGCGCTTCACCGGCGAGGCTTACCTCAAGCACTACGTCATGCCCAACCTGTACTTCCATCTCACCACCACCTACGCTTTGCTGCGGCACGCCGGCGTGGAGCTGGGCAAGCGCGACTTCCTCGGCAACGCCTGAGTCGGCGCGCCCGGCACGGCACGCGCACATGGCAGTTCCTGGCCGGGGCCGACGGCCCTGGCCTGCTCAGCGCGCCGCGACCTTGACCCGGTTCGGCGCCGCTGCCGAGGGCTTGCGGTTGGCGCGCGGCGACGGCTTGGGTGTGGCGCGGGGGGCATTGCCGCCGGCCACCACCACTCGGTTTCGGGTGGGCAGCGTCAGCACGATGCTCTGCCCCGGCGCGAATCGGGCGCTCGGCGCCACCTGGTTCCATTGCGCCACCTGCGCAGCCGTCAGCCCGTGCCTGCGGGCGACCGCCGCCACGGTGTCGCCCTTGGGGCCGGCGCGCAGCGTGGTGACGCGGCCGCCGCCGGCGAGCCCCTCCGGTGACAGAGTGAGCATGGCCGTGTCGGCCAGGCGCTCCGAGACGTCGTCGGTGGTCTTCGCGCCGCGCGGCACGATGAGAGTCGAGCCCGCCTTCACCAGCATGCGCGGTGGGATGTGGTTCATCTCGGCCAGGTGGCCCTCGGCCACACCGACGAGCTTGGCGGCGTCGGCCGTCTTGAGCGTGCGCGGCGCCACCCAGGCCGTCCAGGACGCCAGCGGCCCCTCGTGCTCGGACAGCGCGCGCACGAACCGGTTCGCGTTGTCGTAGGGCAGCAGCACGTGCGGCGTGCCCGCCGAGAGGATGACGGCACGATTGTGCTGCGGGTTGAGCTGGCGGAACTCGTCCAGCGGCAAGCCTGCCAGCCGCGCCGCCAGCTCGATGTCGATGTCGCGCTCGATGGCGACACTCAGGAAGTAGGGGTGGTTCTCGAGCTTCGCGAGTTCAATGCCGAAGGCCTGCGGCCGCAGCACGATGTTCTTCACCGCCTGCAGCTTGGGCACGTAGTTGCGCGTCTCTCGCGGCAGCCCCTGCAGTGACGACAGGTCGGTGGGCTTGCGCAAGCGCCGGTTGCGCTCAACGGCGCGCGCGACGTTGCCCGGCCCCCAGTTGTAGGCGGCCAATGCAAGCTGCCAGTCGCCGAAGCGCTCGTGCAGCTTGCCGAGAAAGTCGAGCGCCGCGCGCGTGGAGGCCAGCACGTCACGCCGGTCGTCGCGGAAGACGTTTTGCCGCAGCTCGAAATCGCGCCCCGTGCCGGGCATGAACTGCCACATGCCAGCCGCGCGGGCACGCGACAAGGCCTGCGGGTCGAAGGCGCTCTCGATGAAGGGCAGCAGCGCCAGGTCCATCGGCATGCCGCGCCGCTCGATCTCCTCGACGATGTGGAAGAGGTAGCGCGCCCCGCGCCCGACCATGCGCTGCATGTACTCCGGCTGGCCGGCGTAGCTCTGCTCCCAGCGGCGAACGAGGTCGTTGTCGAGGTCGGGAATGCCCATGCCGTCGCGGATGCGCTGCCAGAGGTCGGCGCGTTCGGCGTCCTGCTCGGGGTCGAGGCGCACGCGCGGCAGTGGTTCGCGCACTGCATGGGGCCCTGCGGGACCGACGGTGTCGGCCTCGCCGGGCGCAGACGCCGCCGGGGCCGGCGCCGACGCGGCATCGGCGGCCGCGGCGGCGGGCGCATCCGCTGTAGGAGTCGCGGCAGTCGCGCCTTCGATGGCCGTCTGCGGCGATGGCTGCGCAGTCGAAGTCGCTGCGGATCCGGGCGACGCCGCCGGCGGCAACGCGGTCGCGGCCGGCTCGGCACCGCCGGACAGCGGCTCCAGTTGGGCACATGCGGCCAGCACCCAGGGCAGCGTGGCCAGCGCCAAGCACCGCCAAGGTCCGCGCTGTGACCGCCGGGCCAGCGCGTGCGCGGCCACCGTCATCGGATGCCGCACGAGCGCTGCCACGAGCCGCGCGCCGCACTGCGAGCCGGCCCAAGGCGGCCATGCATGGAGCCGCGACGGGTCGTCAATAGAATGCGCGCGACTGTGGGACCGGCACTTTTCCCGCAGGACTTCCATACCGGCGAGGCCAAGCCACGCCGGGCGGCGATCTCGGGTTCGACAAGAGGTGTTGCAGCAGCCATGACGCGTGACGAGTCGAGTATAGAGTTGGCTGCCTGGCTGAAGACCGCGCCGGGCCGCTACCTGCTGGCCTGGGAGCAGGCACGCCTCGACCAGGAAGTGGCCGATGCCTTCGGGTTCCACGCCTTGCAACTGGGCCTGCCCGAGCTCGACGGCCTGCGCGCCAACCGCATGCCGCACCGCTGGGTGGCGAGCGACTCGATGCACCTGTCCGAGCCGCTGCCGGTGCCGCCGCCGGCCGACGAGGCCATCAGCACGCGGCCGATGCCGCCGGGGCCCGCCCTGCACTGCGAGTTCGACGCACTGCCGTTGCCCGACGCCTCGATCGATCTCGTCGTGCTGCCGCATGCGCTCGAGCTGGCGCGCGACCCGCACCAAACGTTGCGCGAGGTCGAGCGGGTGCTCGTGCCCGAGGGGCGGGTCGTCATCGTCGGCTTCAACCCGACCAGCCTGTGGGGTCTGCGACAGCGTCTTGGATACCTGCGGCGCGGCATGGGTTTCTCGCGCGAGCGGGGGCTGTTCCTGCCCCGGGCGGGCGACTTCATCGGCTACTGGCGCGCGCGCGACTGGCTGCGCCTGCTGGGATTCGAGGTCGAGGCCGGTCGCTTCGGCTGCTGGCGACCGCCGTTGGCGAGCGATCGCTGGCTGCAGCGCTTTGCCTGGATGGATCGGATCGGCGATCGCTGGTGGCCCGTGCTCGGTGCCGTCTACGTGATCTGCGCCGTCAAGCGCGTGCGCGGCATGCGACTCGTCGGCCTGGCGCGCCAGGACCGGCGGGCGACCGCCCGGCCCGCGGCGGCTGCGGTGGCGCAGCG
>JALHOU010000252.1 GCA_022842825.1 Rubrivivax sp. | reverse complement strand
GCCGAGAGGCCGAAGACGCGCGCCATCGGCGCGCTGCGCGTCTGCTCCTCGGTGAGGCCGACTTCCTTCATCCAGGGCCTGGCGAACAGGAGCGGCGAGTACCAGAGCCCGCCGATCGCGAAACAAAGCGCCGCTGCGGCGGCCACGGCGGCAAAGTTGAAGCTGACGGAATCCATCGCTGTCCTCGCGGTAAGGTTGGGGGAGTGCAGGTTGAGCGCACCACGCCCGCCGCGCCAGGGCCGAGCCACCGAAGCAGGACAACCGCTTGCCGAACCCCGAGATCACGCTGCCCAGGACGCCGCGCGCCCCGCCCGTGCAGGTGGACGACCGGCCGGTGATGGCCGTGGGCATCCTCGGTTTCGGGCTCGCGATCCCGGGGCTCACCGGCCTGTACGGCCCCATCACGCCGCGCCAGGGCCTGTACTGGGCCGGCACGGCGGGCTTCATCGCGCTGGCGGCGGCCATCTGGCTGGGCAACCGCTGGCTTCTCTTCAAGCAACGCGAGCACCTGGACTGGTTCAACCAGCCGCTGCGCAAGCTCATGATGCTGGTGGCGGCCAACGTGCTCTACACGGCGCCCGTCACGGTGCTGGGGCTGCTGGTCTGGTTCTACGCCGCCGGGCTGCCGGTGGACCGCAACGCCTTGCAGGTGGTGGTGCTGACCAACGTCATCTGCGTGCTCTTCGTGACGCACGCCTACGAGACGATCTTCCTCATCCGCGAGCGCGAGTCGGACCTGATGCGCGTGGAGCGGCTGGAGCGGGCACGCACGCAGGCCGAGCTGGCGGCGCTGAAGGCGCAGGTCGACCCGCACTTCCTCTTCAACAGCCTCAACACGCTGGGCCACCTCGTCGAGCACGATCCGGCGCGCGGGCGCGAGTTCTGCGACACGCTGGCCGAGGTCTACCGCTTCGTGCTGGCCAGCCGCGAACGCAACCTCGTGCCGCTGGCCGACGAGCTGGCCTTCCTGCGCCGCTACCACCGCCTGCTGGAACTGCGCTTCGGGCCGGCCATGCCGATGGCGGGCGCCGATGCGGTGGATGCCCGGGCCAGCGGCTGGCTCGTGCCGCCGATGGCGCTGCAGGGCCTGCTGGAGAACGCCCTCAAGCACAACCAGGCCAGCGCCGGCGAACCGCTGCGGGTGCAGCTCTCGCTGGGCGAGGGCGTGGTGACGATGGCCAACCCGGTGCGGCCGCGGCGCAGCACGACGCCATCGTCGGGCCTGGGCCTGGCCAACCTCGACGAACGTTGCCGGCTGCTGACCGGGCGGCCGCTGGTGCTGGCGCGCGTCGACGGGCGCTTCGAGGCCCAGGTGCCGCTGGTGGCGGCGACGTGAACGGCATGTACGCCAGAAGCCGCATCCCGGCATGAGCGGACACCCAATCGCGCTCAGGGCCTTCGTCGCCGAAGACGAGCCTCCCGCGCGCGAGCGGCTCGTCGGCGCGCTGGCGCGCATCGCGCCCGAGGTCGTGGTGGTGGGTCATGCCGACAGCGTCAAGGGCACGCAGGCCTGGCTCGCGAGCCACCCCGCGCCGGACCTGCTGCTGCTGGACATCCAGCTCGCCGACGGCCTCTCGCTCGAGCTCTTCAAGGACGGCACCCTCGCACTGCCGACCATCTTCACCACCGCCTACGACCGCTTCGCCATCGACGCGTTTCGGGCGCTCGCCATCGACTACCTGCTCAAGCCGGTGAACGAAGAAGCGCTCGCGCAGGCGCTGGCCAAGGTGCAGCGCCTGCGGCAGTCGTTCGGCACCGACGTGCTCGCTGCGCTCATGCTTCAGCTGGGGCAGCCGCAAGAGCGGCCACAAGAGCGGCCACTTGGGCACCCACCGGGGCAGCAGACTGCGCAGCCGCTGCAGCCGCAGCCAGGGCACGCCCTCGGCTCGCACCCAGGCGACCGTGCCGCGCCGCGCTGGCGCCAGCGGCTCGTCGGCCGCAAGGGCGCGCAGTTCCACGCTCTGCCGGTGGCGCGCGTCGCCTACGTGGTCTCGCTCGACAAGCTGGCCTTCGCGGTCGACGACGCCGGCGAGCGCTACCTGCTCGAAGCCCCGCTGGCCGAGCTGGAGGCCGAGCTCGATCCGACGCAGTTCTTTCGCGCCAACCGCCAGCTGCTGGTGGCGGCGCGGGCGGTGGCGCGCTTCACGCCCGCGGGCAAAGGGCGGCTGAAGGTGGAACTGCAGCCGGCGATGCCGGGCGACGTGTGGGTGAGCCAGGAGCGCGCGGCGGCGTTCAAGGCCTGGCTGGGAGGGTGAAGCGGCGGCTTGGCCGAGCGGCCGAGTGGCGGGCGGCCCCGCGCCCGCGCAGCCGATTGACGGAACAGCCGAATGACTGAACGGCCGAATGACCGCCTGGCCGCATGAGCGAACCGCTGCCCGCCCGGCACGACAATGTCTTGCGTGCACAACTGCGCGCGCCGCACCGCCGCGGCGTGGAACTCCAGAACGAGGCACCGATGACACCCTTCAGCTACGCCGACAGCCCCACCTTCGTGCGCGCCGACATCGGCGAGGCACACCGCCGGTACTGGCACACGCTGGCCGGCCCGGGCAGCTGGTGGACGGGTGCCGAGCGCGTGGCCATTGCGCGCGAGAGCCGCCTTGCCGTCGAGTGCGCGCTGTGCCGTGCCCGCAAGGCGGCGCTGTCACCGCACGCCGTGGCCGGCACGCACGAGCATGGCCCGGGCCTCTCGCCGGCAGCCGTGGATGCCGTGCACCGCGTGGTCACCGACCCGAGCCGCATCACGCGCGGCTTCGTCGAAAACAACGCGGCGCTGGGCCGCCTCGGCAAGGAGGCCTATGTCGAACTGGTGGGCGTGGTGGTGGCGGTCTTCAGCATCGACGAGTTCCACCGGGCGCTCGGCGTCGCGCTGGAACCACTGCCCGCGCCGCAACCCGGCGAGCCCAGCCGCTACCGCCCGGCCATCCTGAGCGAGGACATCGGCTTCGTGCCCACCGTGCCGCGCGAAGGCGCCGTGGGGGCCGAGGCGGACCTCTTCAAGCACACGCGCGCCGCCAACGTGGTGCGCGCGCTGACGCTGGTGCCCGACGCACTGCGCGACTGGCGCGATCTCGCCGCCGCGCAGTACCTCTCGTTCGCCGGCATGGCCAACTACGTGCAGGACCCCGGGCGCGCCATCGACCGAATGCAGATGGAGCTGGTGGCCGGCCGCGTCTCGGCCGTCAACGAGTGCTTCTACTGAACGAACGCACACGCCACGATGCTCCGTGTGAGCTCGCAAACCACCGCCACCGAGATCGACCTGCAGGCCGTTGCCGGCCGCGAGGACAGTGCCGCCCGAGGCATCGCCTTCGGACCCGAGCTCATGCACTTCGCCGAAGCGCTGGCTCGCCGCGACGGCGATGCGCTGGCCAGAAGCCGCGCAGCGCTGCTGCAAGCCGCCGGCCCCGCGGTGCTGGTGGACGCCGCCGGCGTGGCCGCCAACTTCCAGCGCATGGTGCGTATCGCCGACGCCATCGGCATCCCGGTGGATGACATGCAGTCCGAGCTGGGGCGGACGGTGCGCGAAGAGCTGGGGCTGGCGCGCTTCGCGTCGGCGCGGCACTCGATGGGCTGAAGGCGGCGACCCGGACCTCAGTTTCGCGCCGGCGCCGGCTCCGCGTCGACATCCGGCTCGGCGCGCTCGGCGGTGCGCATGTCGTCCACCGGCCCGGGGTCGGCGACGGCCTCGCCGCCGTCCACCCCTGCCACCGCTGGCACGGCCGGCCCGGCGACTTCCTCGGCCAGGTCCTCGGCCAGGAAGCCGCCGCTCTGGTGCGCCCAGAGCGTCGCGTAGTGGCCACCGAGCGCAATCAGCTCGGCGTGCGTGCCCTGCTCGACGATGCGCCCCTCGTCGAGCACGATCAGCCGGTCCATGCGCGCGATGGTCGAGAGGCGGTGCGCGATGGCGATCACCGTCTTGCCCTCCATCAGGCCGAGCAGCTGTTCCTGGATGGCGAGCTCGACCTCGCTGTCCAGCGCCGAGGTCGCCTCGTCGAGCACGAGGATCGGCGCGTCCTTCAGCACGACGCGGGCGATGGCGACGCGCTGGCGCTGCCCGCCGGAGAGCTTGACGCCGCGCTCGCCCACATGCGCCTCGTAGCCGGTGCGGCCCTTCCAGTCCGACAGGCCGAGGATGAACTCGTGCGCCTGCGCGCGCTTGGCGGCGGTGACGATCTCCTCGCGGCTCGCACCCGGGCGGCCGTAGCCGATGTTGGCGGCGATGGAGCGGTGCAGCAGCGACGTGTCCTGCGTCACCATGCCGATGGCCGCGCGCAGGCTTTCCTGCGTCACCTCGCGGATGTCGTGGCCGTCGATGCGGATGCTGCCGCTCTCCAGCTCGTGGAAACGCAACAGCAGGTTGACGAGCGTGCTCTTGCCCGCGCCCGAGCGGCCGACAAGGCCCACGCGTTCACCGGGTTTCACCGTGAGGCTCAGCGCATCGAGCACCTTCTTGCCGTCCTGACGGCCGTAGGTGAAGCTCACGTCCTCGAAGCGCACCTCGCCCCGCGCCACCGGCAACTCGCGCGCGCCGGGCCGGTCGGTGAGCGAATGCGGCACGGCGATCGTCTCCATCCCCTCCTGCACGACGCCGATGTTCTCGAAGATGCCCGTCACCTCCCAGCTCACCCAGCCGGCGACGTTGGCGATGGTCCAGGCCAGCGGCAGCGCCGTGGCGACGGTGCCGGCGTCCACCGTGCCGCGGCCCCACAGCCAGATGCCGATGGCGGCCGTGCTCACCAGCAGCATCGCGTTGAGCGCCGACAGCGTCGTCATGAAGCGCGTGATGAGCCGCATGTGTGCCTGGATGGCGACGGTGTGCTCGTCGATGACCTCGCGCACATGGGCATCCTCGTCGCGCGCGCGGGCAAAGAGCTTGACGGTGAGGATGTTGGTGTAGCTGTCCACCACGCGGCCCATCACCGCGCTGCGCAGCTCGCTGCTGGCCTTGGCGAGGTCGCGCATGCGCGGCACGAAGTGGCGCAGCACCAGCACGTAGGCGCCGAACCACAGCGCGGTGGGCACGGCCAGGCGCCAGTCGGAGGCGCTCATCAGAACGAGCGCCGAGACACCATACACGACGATGTACCAGATGCCGCGGATCGAGCTGACGACGCTCTCGCGCACGGCATTGCTGGTCTGCATGACGCGGTTGGCGATGCGGCCGGCGAAGTCGTTCTGGAAGAACGGCCAGCTCTGGCGCACGACGTGCCAGTGGCTCTGCCAGCGGATGAGGCTGGTGACGCCGGGCACCACGGCGTTGTTGCGCACCAGGCTGTCGGTCATCAGCGCCAGCGGGCGCAGCACGAGCACCACGCCGGCCATGACGAGCAGCATCGGCATCGCCTGCTCGAGGGCCATGGCGCGGTCGGGGGCCTCCATCAGCCGCACGAGCCGGCCGATGAAGATGGGGATCAGCGTGTCGACCAGCGCCACTGCCAGGCCGGTGACGAACATCAGCCCGAACAGCCCGCGCGCCTGGCGGACGAAATGCCAGTAGAACCCGATCAGGCTCTGCGGCGGCCCGCTGCCCGCGGGGCCGGTGGAGGCGGTGGGGCGGATGCGGCGTTCGAAGAAGGCGAACATCCCGGATTGTGTGCCGGCGCGCTGCGCCGGTGCCGCGTCAGGCCCGGTCTGCGCGCCGGCCCTCCTGCAGCACGGCCTCGGGCACCTCGTGCAGATCCCAGACGATGCCCAGCCGCTCGAGGGCGCGCAGGATCCAGTACGTGGGGTCGAACTGCCACCGGTGGAAGCCGGCGCGCGCCGCGTTCATGTAGCGATGGTGGTTGTTGTGCCAGGCGCCGCCCAGGCTGGGCAGAGCCCACCACCAGAGGTTGGTGCTCTCGTCCTTGGTCGCGTAGGGCCGCGCGCGCCACAAGCCGGGCCGGCCGCCGTGCGCGAAGGCGTTGACCGCATAGGCCATGTGCTGCGAAGCAACCATGGCGACGAAGAAGACCCACACCACCGCCGCCCAGCCCATGCCCGTGGCGCCGAACAGCGGTGTGTACTGGCCGACGATGAACGTGCCCACCAGGCCCGCCAGCGTGAAGACGTAGTGGTGCTTGTTCACCCACACCAGCTCCGGGTACCTCGCCAGGTCGGGCGCCTCGTCGAGATTCGTGGCCAGCACCTCGTCGTCGATGAGCCAGCCGAAGTAGGCGTGCCAGACGGAGCCGCGGACCGGCGAGTGCAGGTCGCCCGGCTGGTCGGAGTGCCGGTGGTGCCGGCGGTGCGTGACGGCCCACCAGATGGCACCGCGCTGGCCGTTGGACGCCGCCGCCGCCGCCAGGAGGAACTGGAAGGCGCGCGAAGTCTTGTAGCTGCGGTGCGAGAAGTAACGATGCACCCCGCCTTCGATGACGAAGGTGCGGCTGACATAGCTCAGGAACGCGGCCACGCCGAGCTGCCAGGTGAAGGGCACGAAGAACACGCCCAACAGCGCCAGGTGCGCGATGACGAAGCGCGCGGCGATGACGCGCGCGCCCTCGGTGCGCTGAATGCGGGCCTCGTCTGGTGTCAGCGTGCTCTCATGCGGCATCATGGCCTCCGTGGGGACATCCATCGAGCAGTGGTCTTCCGGCGCCGGGCCAGCCGGACCGAAGGTGCGGGAGGAAGCCTTGGCTGTATTTGAACATCGCCGCCGGTTCGTGATCGCCTTGCCCGCGTTGATGGCGGCTTGCGCGGCGCCGCCTGCGCCTGCGCCGATCCGGCCACCCGGCCCGCTGCCGGCGCACACGCCGGTGCCGCCCTCG
>JALHOU010000251.1 GCA_022842825.1 Rubrivivax sp. | reverse complement strand
GGCGCCGGCGGCGCCGGCGGCGCCTGCGCGTGCAGCGGCAGGGCGGGCCAGGCGCACAGCGCGGCGGCAGCGAACGTGAAGGTGCGCCGGGGCGCGACAGCGGCCACGGGAAGGAGGGGGGTCTGGGTCATCGCTTCGGCGTTGGACGTTCGTGGTTGACACTTCGCGGGCGACTTCCGCCGGCGGCTTCCTGGCTCGATGCACGGGCGGAGCTCATCGGGGCGGAGTGTCGGCGCCGGCTTCAGCGGGCAAGATGGTGGGCACGGCCCAGCCAGCGCACGACGATGCCGTCGCGCGGGCCGAAGAGCACCGAGGCCACGTAGGCCAGCCCGCACACCAGCACGATGCAGGGGCCCGAGGGCAACTCGGCGTGGTAGCTGAGCAGCAGCCCGGCCATGCCCGAGGTGGCACCCAGGGCCACGGCCACGGCGGCCATGCGCGACAGGTCGGCGGCCCAGAAGCGCGCCGCGGCCGCCGGCAGCATCATCAGCCCCACGGCCATCAGCGTGCCCAGGGCCTGGAAGGCGCTCACGAGGTTGCCCACCAGCAGCACGAGCAGCGCGCCGTGCACGAAGGCCCCGGGCCCGCCCACGCTGCGCAGGAAGCCGGGGTCGAAGCTCTCCAGCACGAGCGGCCGGTACAGCAGGGCCAGCATCAGCAGCGTGAGGCTCGCGACGATCGCGATCTGCAAGAGCGCCGCGTCGTCCACCGCCAGCACGCTGCCGAAGAGCATGTGCATGAGGTCCACCTGGCTGCCGCGCAGCGACACCAGCAGCACGCCCAGCGCCAGCGCGATGAGGTAGAAGGCGGCGAAGCTCGCGTCCTCGCGCTGCGGCGTGGCGCGCGTGACGAAGCCGGCCGCCAGCGCCACGGCCAGCGCGGCGATGAAGCCGCCCAGGCTCATCGCCGGCAGAGAAAGGCCGGCCAGCAGGAAGCCCGCCGCCGCGCCCGGCAGCACGGCGTGCGCCATGGCATCGCCGACCAGGCTCATGCGGCGCAGCACGAGGATGCAGCCGATGGGAGCGCTGCCCAGCGAGAGCGCCATCGTCGCCACGAGGGCGCGGCGCATGAACGCGAACTCGACGAAGGGCTGCCACAGCGCTTCGTTCATCGCGCGGCGCCCCGGCTGGCGGCGCCCCCGGCTGTCGTGTCGCAGCGCGGTGCCTCTTCGTCCCAGGCCTCGGCCATCTGGCGCGCGCGGAACAGGTGCTCGGCGCGCAGCACCTCGGCCGTGGGGCCCCAGGCCACGCGCTCGCGGGCGAGCAGCAGCACCTCCTCGAAGTGCGCGCGCACCTGGTCCAGGTCGTGCAGCACGGCGACGACGGTGCGCGCCTCGCTCTTCCAGCGCTGCAGCAGCGCCAGCAGGTCGGCGGTGGTGCGTGCGTCGATGGCGTTGAAGGGCTCGTCGAGCAGGATGAGCCCGGCGTCCTGCACCAGCACGCGCGCGAACAGCACGCGCTGCGCCTGGCCGGCCGAGAGCTCGCCGAGCAGCCGGCGCTCGAAACCCGTCAGGCCCACGGCGGCGAGCGCCTCGTCGATGCGCGCACGCCCGGCCGCGCCCACGGCGCTGAAGCTGCCGATGCTCGACCACAAGCCCGTGGCCACGACCTCGTGCACGCGCACGGGAAAGCTGCGGTCCAGCTCGCTGGCCTGCGGCAGGTAGGCCACGCGTTGCGCCGGGTCGCGCTCGATGCGCCCCTCGAAGCGGCGGATGGCACCGCCCAGCGCGCCCAGCAGCGTGCTCTTGCCGGCGCCATTGGGGCCGACGACGGCCGTGAGCGCGCCGGGCCGGAACTCGCCGCTCAGGTGGTGCACGGCCGGGTGGCCGCGGTAGGAGATGGTGAGGTCGCGCAGTGAGACCGCGCCCGCTTTCATGGCCGTGGCGTTCGTGAGGCGGGCGTTCATGACCGTGGCGCTCACGACAGCGCCCAGGCCACGGCCAGCCACAGCGGCAGCACGATGGCACCGGCCATCAGCAGGCGCTGCAGGGCGCCCGTGCTCAGCATGATGTCGCGCCGCCGGCGCGTGTGCAGGATGACGCGCCGGCGCGGGTGCTCAGCCGCGGTGCCGGTGCGTGTGCCCCGTGGCCCGCGGCACGGCCCGGCCGGCGCCGGCCTTGGCGGCACGGGCCGGCATGCACTCCTTGCAGCGGCCATACAGCGTGAGGTCGTGGTCCTCTACGGTGAAGCCCTGCGGCGCCAGGCGCGACAGGTCGCCCGGGCAGGCGTGCACGTCGAACACGCGCTGGCACCGTGTGCACTGGAAGTGGTGGTGGTGCTGGCGGCCGGCGATCTCGAAGCGGGCGTTCTCGCCGGGCAGGCTGACGGTCAGCAACTCGCCCTCTTCCACCAGCGCCTTCAGGTTGCGATAGACGGTGGCGATGCCCAGCCCCGGCACCTGCTGCTGCGCCGCGGCCAGCACCTCCTGCGGCAGCAGCGGCCGATCGGCAAGCGCGATGGCATCGCGGATCGCGGCGCGCTGGCGGGTGTTGCGTTCCATTCATCGAGCGTAGCGGATTCCAGCGAGCCGGGGTCGGGTCGGGCGTGAATGATATTGCACTCGCAATACGCAAAGACCCCAGGTGCCGGAGTTGCCTTCGCCGTCCACAATAATGATATGGCGTTATCGGCAAGTCTCGAACGAGTGACGCCCCCGAGTCCGTCCCAGAGGAGTCCATCCATGAGCCCACTCCCGCGCGGCGCGCGCCGCAAGCTGCCGACCTGGCTGGTCGGCGCCGTCGCCGCCACCCTCCTGCTCGCCGCTTGCGGCGGCGGAGTCGAGACCGAGGAAGAGCACGACCACGACGAGGTCAGCATCGACACCGCGGGCCGTCTTGCCACCATCGAGGCCGGCGCCACCACGCTGCGCATCCACGACCTGGACAGCGGCAGCGTCGAGGCCAGCCACACGATGGGCAGTGCGCCCTCGGCGGTGTACGCCAGCCCCGGTGGCCGCTATGCGGTGGTGCCGCAGCGCACGCAGGACCGCGTGCAGTTCGTCGACGGCGGCATCTGGCAGGAGGACCACGGCAACCACCTGCATGACTACAAGCAGGCCTCCAGGGCCGTGACGTTCGTGCTCGCCGGCTCGCGCCCCACGCACTACGACAACGAGGCCGGCGTGCAAGCCGCGTTCTTCCTCGATGGCAACAGCGCGGCCACGCCAATGCAGAACGCCGGCGTGCGCCTGTTCACGGACGCCTCCATCGCCGCAGGCAACGTCGTCGCTTCGCTCGACATGAGCGCGCCGATGCACGGCCTGGCCGAGCCGGTGGGCAACAAGCTGCTGGCCGGTTGGAGCCCCGGCGCCGACACCTTGCCCACGAAGCTGGCGCTGCATCAACGAAACGGCGCTGCCTACACGCTGGTGCGCGAGTTGCCCACGGCCTGCAACGGCATGCACGGCAGCTTCAGCTCGGGCAGCAGCTCGCTGGTGGGCTGCATCGGCGGCATGATGCTGGTCAAGCACCCGACGGCCAGCACGGTGAGCGACGGGCAGTTCCTGGCCACGGCGCTGCGCGTGGGCACCATCGCCGGCCACCCTCGCCTTGCGGACCACTTCATCGGCATCGCGACGGAGGGCGCCGCACCGGCCCCGGTGACGACGCGCTTCTACGCCGTCAACGGCGAGACGGCCACGGTGGCCGACTTCACGCCCGAGGGCTGGGCCACCGGCCGCGTGCGCCGTGCGCACGGTTTCGACCGCAGCGGGCAGCGCTTCTTCATCGTCGACGATCAGGGCACGCTCATCGTCGCCCAGCGTCAGGGCGCGGGCTGGGCCCACCTGGCACGCGTGAGCGGGGCGATCCCGACCATGCCCGCTGCCGCACCCTGGCCGGCCATCGCCGCCAACGGCGCGCGCGACGAGGTCTACCTCACCGACCCGGTGGCCCGCCGGCTGGTGGTGGTCAACAGCAGTACCGGCGCCGTGGTCACCCGGCGCGACCTCGGCTACGCACCCTCGGGTCTGGCGTGGCTGGGCATCACGCGCTGATGGGGCCGCCGATGCGACGCTTCCCGGACCGTTCCTCGCGCTCGTGGCGGCGGCCTGCGGTGGTGGCCTTGGCGGCGGCCGCGGCCACCGGCCAGGGGCTGGCGCAGCCCGCCCAGCCTGCCCAACCCCAGGCCGGCGGCGGCTGGCAGTTCGGCGCGGTGCTCGACCTCGCGCACACCACGCGCACGCTGGCGCTGGGTAGCCGCGACCAGGGCCTGCAGCTCGGCCACAGCGACCTCACCGCCAGCGGCCCGCTCGGCACGCTGTTCAAGGCCCAGCTCACCGCCACCTTCGAGACCCACGACGGCAAGCTCGAGCGGGGCATCGAGGAAGCCTGGATCGAGACCACGCGCCTGCCCGCCGGCCTGCAGGCGCGCGCCGGGCGTTTTGCGTCGCAGATCGGCTACCTGAACCCGCAGCACCCGCACGCCGACGACTTCGTCGAGCGGCCGCTGTTGTACCGCGGCTTCTTCGGCGGCCACTGGAACGACGACGGCCTGCGCCTGAACTGGACCGCGCCGACGCCGTTCTACCTGATGTTCGGCGCCGAGGCCTTCCGCGGCAAGCGGCTGGTGGAAGGGGTCGCGAGCCCGGCGCGCACCCCCGGCGTCGCCACCCTGGTGGTCAAGACCGGCGCCGACCTGAACCGCTCGCACAGCTGGCAGCTCGGGCTCGCGCACATCCGCAGCCGGCGCGAGGCGGCGGTCGAGGAGCACGAGGAGGGCGAGGAAGGCGAAGAAGGCGCCGGAGGGCACGACCACGAGCACCACCACCATGGCGCGCAGTTCACCGGCCGCAAGACCTGGATGGTGGACTTCACGTGGAAGTGGGCGCCCGGGGGCAACAACCGCGATCAGCAGGTGCGCGCCGGCTTCGAGGCCGCCCGCATCACCGGCCTGAACCGCTTTGCCACCGCCCGCGACAAGCACGAGGCCAACGCCATCACGCTGGTGTGGCGCTTTCGCTCCGACTGGGAGGTGGGCGCGCGCGCCGACTGGCTGCGCGTGCGCATGCCGCACGAGGACCACTTCGACAACGGCCTGCTGCGCGAGCGTGCGCTGATGCTGGCGTGGAAGCCCAGCCACATGCAGTCGCTGCGGCTGCAGTACACCGCGCAGCGCGACGCGGTGGGGTTCGAGAACCCGGCCAAGCGCTCGGTGCAACTGCAGTACGTGCTGGCCTTCGGCGCGCATGGTGCGCACGCCTACTGAGCGCGGACGCGCCGGCCGCATGCCGCGCCTCGCGGCGTGCCTGATGGCTTGTCTGGGGGCCTGTCTGGGCGCCGGCTTCGCCGCCCCGGCCGCCGCCTTCACCGTCTTCGCCTGCGAACCCGAGTGGGCGGCGCTGACGCGCGTGCTGCTGCCCAGCGCGCGCCTGCACGTGGCCACGCATGCCGGGCAGGACCCGCATCACATCGAGGCGCGCCCGGCGCTCATCGCGCAGCTGCGCAGTGCCCACCTCGCGGTGTGCACCGGCGCCGCGCTCGAATCGGGCTGGCTGCCCACGCTGCAGGAGCGGGCCGGCAACGCGCGCACGCGCGACGTCTTCTTCGCCGCCGACCACGTGCGGCTGATCGACCCCCAGCCTGGCGCCATCGGCACGCCCTGGGCCGGCGACGTCCACGCCGAGGGCAACCCGCACCTGCATGCCGACCCGCGCAACCTGCTCGAAGTGGCACGCGCCTTGAGCGAACGCCTGGGCCAGGAGCTGCCGGCCGAGCGCGCCGCCATCGAGCAGCGCCGCAGCGCCTTCGAGGGCCGCTGGCGCACGCAGATCGCCGAGTGGGAGCGCCGCGCCGCGCCGCTGCGCGGCCAGGCGGTGGCAGCGCAGCACACCACCTTCGGCTACCTGTGGCACTGGCTGGGCATGAAGCAGGTGGCCGACCTCGAGCCCAAGCCCGGCATGGCGCCCACGCCCGGTCACCTGCAGCGCCTGCTGCAGGGGCTGCGGGCGGCACCGCCGCTGGCGGTGGTGATCGCCGGCTACCAGGACCCGCGCCCCGGCCGCTGGCTCACCGGCCAGCTGGGCGCAGCGGTGCCGCTGGTGGTGCTGCCCGCCACCGTGGCCGACGATGCGGCCGAGAAGGAACTGCTGCAATGGCTGGACGGCCTGCAACGCGAGCTGCTGCAGGTGGCGCGGCGATGAGCGGCAGCGGCCTGCCGCCGCCGATGGCCTGATGCTCGACGCCTGGTTCCTGACGCCGATGCTGGCGCTGCTGTTCGGCGTGCTGGCCCTGGCGCCGCTGGGGGCGCAGGTGCTGGCGCGCGGTGTCGTCTTCATCGACCTGGCGGTGGCCCAGGCTGCCGCGGCCGCCGCGCTGTGGGTGGGCGCGCTCGTCGACCACCCCGACTGGCTCACCACGCAGGCGCTGGCGGTGGCCGGCGCGCTGGCCTGCGCCGGCGCGGTGGCGCTGCTGTCGCGGCGCTGGCCGGGCCAGCGCGAGGCCCTGATCGGCCTGCTGTACGTGCTGGGCGCCAGCGTCGCGCTGCTGGGTGCGCGGCAGGACCCGCACGGGCGCGAGCGTATGAGCGAGCTGCTTGCTGCCGACGTGCTGTGGGCGCAGTGGCCACAGGCGGCCGTGCTCGGCGCCTGTGCCGCCGCCGCGCTGGCGCTGGGCCCGCGGCTGGCGCGCGACGGTGTGTTCTTCCCGGTCTTTGCCGTGGTGGCCAGCCTCGCGGTGCCGGTGCTCGGGCTCTTCCTCGTCTTTGCCATGCTCATCGCGCCGGCGCTGTGGCAGCGCGCCGGTGTCTCGCGCGCCGTTGCCTGGGCCGGCGGCGCGGCGGCCTGCGGCGCCGGGCTG
>JALHOU010000250.1 GCA_022842825.1 Rubrivivax sp. | reverse complement strand
CGGCGGCAACGCCCGCGCAGGCCTCTGTCGCGCCGATGGCACCGGCAACAGCGGTGGCGCCGGCAACGGCTGCGTCGGCCGCGCCTCGCCCCGCGGCATCAGCCCCCGCGCGCGGGCGCGACGCCGCGTTCCTGGAAGAGCAGGAAAACCGGCTGCGCACCCTCAAGCGCCTGCGCGACGCCAACCTCATCACCGAGGAGGAGTACCAGCGCAAGCGCAAGGAGATCATCGACGCGCTGTAGCGCCGAACGCGCGGCGGTGGCGAGGGCCGCGACGCCGCGCGTTGCCCGTCGGGCCAGCCGGCCCTCAGCGCAACTCGAACACGCGCACCGACTGCGCCGGCATCGCGATGACCGCGTTGCCGCTCCCATCGACGGCGATATCGGCGCCCCCGGCCGGAAAGCGGCTCTGCAGCGTCGCACGGGCCGGCAGCAGCGGCACCGTCGTCTGCGCCGCTGAGGTGCCGTAGTTGATGGCCACCAGCACGCGCTGCCCGGCCAGCGCGCGCTGGAAACTCATCACGCCGCCGTCCACGCGCGCGCCCTCGTAGCTGCCGCTGGCGATGGGCGCCAGGCCGTTGCGCAGCGCGAGCATCGCCTTGTAGAAACTCAAGAGCGAGTTCGGGTCGGCCTGCTGAGCGGCGACGTTGTGCGTCATCACGTTGCCTGCCAGCGGGCGGTAAGGCATGCCGGAGGTGAAGCCGGCGGTGCGCGCGTCGCCGGTCCAGCTCATCGGCGTGCGCAGCTTCGGGTCGCCGGAGAGCCCGGGCGCGCCGGCCAGGCCGATCTCCTCGCCGTAGTAGATGAACGGCGTGCCCGGCATCAGCAGCGTCGTGGCCGCGGCGAGCCTGTACTGCGCCAGGTTGCTGCCGAGCTGGTCGAACACACGCTGGCCGGCGAAGCTGTCGTGGTTGGCAAGCATCGTCGACATCGCCAGCGGTGAAGTGACGAAGTGGTCGGCCACGGCGCGGATGGCGTTGGCGTTGCCGCGCGCCGCCTCGAGGATGCGCGCGTGGTGGCCGAAGGCAAAGGCGCTGCCGCAAGCGTCGGCGTAGGTGAGCGGCGCGTCGGGGCCTTCGCACACCAGGAAGCGCTTCGCGTAGCCGTCGATCAGCGCGCGCGCGTCGCGCAGGATCGGCACGTTCTGCGGCTGGTTGTTCCACGCCGTCGAGCCGTTCTCCACCAGGTGCCCCACGGCGTCGAAGCGGAAGCCGTCGACGCCGCGGTTGAGCCAGAAGCGCAGGTTGTCGTGGTGCCAGGCCAGCACCTCGGCGTTGCGCAGGTTGAAGTCGGGCATCTGGTCCCAGAAGGCGGCGAAGTACCAGCCGGCGCCGGGGTTGCCGACGGCGCCGTTGCTGCGCCACGGGTCGCTGCCGTAGATGCTCCAGCCGCCGGGCTTGCTGTCCTGCCAGAGGTACCAGCTGCGATACGGGTTGGTCGTCGACGCGCGCGCGTTGGCGAAGAGAGGGTGCTGCGCGGCGCTGTGGTTGACGACGTAGTCGACGATGACGCCGATGCCGCGCGCATGCGCCTCGCGCAGCAACTCGTCGAAGTCGGCGAGCGTGCCGTATTGCGGCTCGATGCTGCGGTAGTGCGTGACCGCGTAGCCGTGGTCCTTGTCCTGGCTGGGTCCGATGGGCAGCAGCCACAGGCCCTTGACGCCGAGGTCCTGCAGGTAGTCGAGGCGGCGGATGAGGCCGCGCAGGTCGCCGATGCCGTCGCCGTCGCTGTCCTGGTAGCTGCGCACGAAGACCTGCATGAAGGCGCCGTGCTTCCACGTCGCCGGCAATGGACTGCGCGGGTCCGTGGCAACCACCGCGCCGACATCGTTGACCACTGGCGTCGGCGCAGGCGGCGCGTTGTCCGTCGCGGCTGCACCGCCACTGCCACCTCCGCCACAGGAGGCCGCAGCGAGCGCGAGCAACACGAAGACCAGCCCACGGGTTGGGGATGCACGATGCATCCGCCATGCTCGCACATCCCGACCGCGCGGCGCGGGCTGCGCGGTTGTGCCTGGGCATGTGCGGGCCCGAGCGGCCCGCAGATGCCTGCCTCTCACATCGTCACGTAGCCCGTGTTCACCGCCGGGTTGAAGAGGTCGAACATCTCCGTCTGCGGCACCTTGAGGTCGAAGCGCGGATCGGTGGTGGTGATGCCCAGGTACTTGCGCAGCGCCGCGTGGACGTGGCGCGGGCGGATGATGAAGCCCGCCGGGTCTTCCTTGCCGGTGGTGGGGCTGATCCGGACCCCCTGGTGCCTGGGGCCGCTCAGGCCGAAGACGCGGTTGCCCCAGGGCGCATTGGCCTCCATCAGGATCTGCGAGCCCACCTCGTGGTGGTCCTTGCCGTTGCCGGAGTTCAGCGGTGTGCGCCCGAACTCCGAGTACACGCGCACCATCAGCCGGTTGGCGATGCCGAGCTCGGCGCTCTTCTGCCAGATGTAGTCGACGAGGTTGGTCAGGCGCGGCAGGGCGTTGGCCATGCCGTTGTCGTGGTTGCTGTGCGTGTCGAAGCCGCCGGTGGACAGCTGCACCGTCGTCGTGAGACCGGCCAGCCCGGCGATGAGCGCGATGTGCGCCTGCGTGAACTGGTCGAACGTGGCCGGCGTCACCGCCGCCACGCGCGACAGCAGGGCCCGCGAATCGGACGAGTCGATGAACTCCTGCACCGCCACCTTCGAGCGCGGCAGCAGGTCGCCCCGGGCCTGCAGCGCCTTCATGCGCTCGGCACGCACGGCCTGCGTGCGCTGCAGGTCGGCCTGCTTCATGAAGTCCTGCGTCGCCGAGGAGGAGTTCGGTTGGCTGAGGGCGCGGAAGGAGTTGCCGTCGGGCACCGGTGTGGCCGGCACGAGGCCGGCGCTCGTGCGGAAGCCGCCGCTCGCCAGCCAGGCGAGCGGCAGCCCCTTGCCGTAGGTGGAGGCATGCAGCTCGGAGATGTTCGGGTAGCCCATGTCGAGCCGACCGACGGCGTGCGCCCGCGCACCGGCGCCATGGTCGTTGGTCTCGCTGTGCACGCCATTGATGACCAGCATGTTGCGGAAGTGGGCGCCGAAGAAGGCGGCGTTGGCGGCCATCGGCGCGAATCGGATGTTGCCGGCCACACCGGCCGCCGTGCCCGCGGCGGCGTAGTTGTTGATGGTGCGGTCGCTTTCGCGCGGGTCGGTCCAGGAGCTCTGGTCGAGCCCGCCGTCGGCGTGGATGTTGACGAGGATCTTGCCCATGTAGCTCTGGGCGTGGGCCTCGGGGATCAACGCCCAGGGGGCGATGACGACGCCGGCGCTGCCGGCCATCCTCAGGAAGTCTCTGCGTTGCATGTGAGTGGCTCCGTGGATTCAGTGTGTCGGTTGGGGTGTCGGCTTGCCGTTCACTCGTAGAGGAACTTCACGTCGCCCAGCATGTAGGCCAGCACCGTGGCCCAGGCGCGGCCGCTGTAGTTGGGGTCGTTGCCGTTGTTGTAGCCGCAGGTCACCGGACGCGCCGGTGCCGTGGCCCGGTCGGCCCAGGTGTCGGTGAAGAGCTTCAGCGTGCGCTGCACCTCGGGGTCGGTGGCGGCCACGTCTTCCTTCCACAGCCACTTGTGCAGGTGCAACACGTTGGCCGTGATGGCGGCCAGGCCGGCGGCGGTGGCGGGGGTGTCGTTGAGCGTGACGAGCGGGAAGAGCATGCGGTCGACCGCCGGCCGGTTGAGGTCGCCCTGCGCAAACGCACAACTGCGCACCGCGAGCAGGCGGTCGATGGTCACCGTCTGCATCATGGTGTGCGACTGCGCGCGCTTCGTGCGGTTGATGCCGTCGAAGTCGCCGTAGTTGAGCCCGAAGCCCGCCATCGGGTTGTTGAAGTCGACCCAGCCCTGGCCCACCACGCCGATGAGCTTGCGGTTGAGCTGCGAGGGCGAGAGCATCGTCAGGCCGCCCAGGTCCTGCAGTTCGCCGGCACGTACTCCGGCTGCGTCCGCGGCCCGCTCGGCGCGGCTCAGCGGGCTCAGCATCAGGTCGACGAGCAGGTCGCGCACGTTGTAGGCACCGCGGCCCTGATTGGTTGCGAACCGCGCGGCGATGGCCTTGAACTCCTCGTTCTGCGCGTTGTACGCGGCCAGTTGCGCGGCGTACTGCGACGAGGTGGAGTCCTGCGGCGGCTTCAGCGGCTCGCGCCCGAAGAGGCCTTCATACCAGAAGTGCACCGCGCCCATCGCGAAGCGTGGGTCGGACGAGACCTGCTGGCCGAGGAACTGCAGCGCTGTCTTGTTGCCGGTGAACCCGCCGGGCATCAGCGTGGCGCCGTAGCCGGGCTCCTTGCCGTCGCGGAACCAGTTGTCGCCGACCCGGAAGTACGCCATGTTGTTGGCGTCTCTCGGGTAGGTGTTCGCGCGGTAGCTCTGTGGCAGCGCGTGGTCGATGTTGTTGGTGCGGACCGGCAGGAAGCGGTTGGCCTCGTTCCAGTTCTGCCAGCCCGCGGCCATCGGGTCGATGGTGTTGTGGCAGGAGGTGCAGGCCGGGTTCTCGAGCACGGGCACGCGGAAGCTGCTGTCGGAGTTGATCGGCCGCGCGGCCAGCGTGGAGATGTCGGTGGCGAGGAACTGCTTGGAGAGCATGTTCACGCGGTGGCGGTTGCGGTTGGTGTCGGTGGTCGGGAAGCGCGACAGCCAGGCCTGCGTCGAGAGGATTCCGGCGTGCTCGCGCATGCCGCCCAGCCGCTGCTCGGGCAGCGTGGCCGGCAGCCACTCGTTGTCGTCGTCGGCGTTGACGAAGGTGCCCTGCACGGTGGCATTGAGGAAGCGGGCCAGCACGCCGTTCACCACTGTGTAGTTCCCGGCGACGATGTCGGTCCAGGGCTTCTCGCTGCGCACGATGTGCTTCATCAGCTCCAGACCCTCGCGGCGCACGCTGGCGTCGAAGCGGTTGCGCACCGCCTGCGCCTCCTGCGTCACGCCGTTGGCGCCCAGCACGGCACCGGCGCTCGGCCAGTCCGTGGCGTTGTAGCCGCCGTTGCCGCGCACGATGGCGCCGGGGCTGAGGAAGTGCGTGTCGCCCACCTCCTCGAGGAAGCGGTCGAAGGCCGCGCCCTGCAGGGTCGCGCGGATGGTCTGGCGCAACGCCGTCTCGCCGCCCTGGTTGACGGCGGCCGTCTCGGCCGCGTTGGGGTTGCGGCCGGCGAAGAGCACGGTGGCCTTGGCCAGCAGCGCCGCGTCGCTGCGGTAGCCCACGCCCTTCCAGTAGCCGCCGTCGGTGGGGTTGGCCGCCGTGGCGCTGGCGCACGACTGCGCCTTCATCTGCGTGATGAGCAGTTCCAGATCCTTGTAGCGCTGCGTCGAGGCGTCGATGTAGGGCTTGCCGCCGCCGTGGTTGGGCAGGCCAATCGACTTGGAAAGCAGTGCCGCGCCATCCACCAGCGCGTAGTCGCGCAGGATGTTGTAGTTGGCCATCGAGTCGTTGCTCGCTGCGAAGACAAGCGCAGAGGCTCCGGCCAGCCCGCCCGGCGTGTGGCACGACGTGCAAGTCTCCTGCAAGGCGCTCCAGACGGTGTCGGTGTAGAGCTGCGGTGCACTGGTGCAGGCGCTCGTCGCCGCGGGCCGCGCGCGGGCCGTGGTCTCGTCGCGTTCGCTGCCGCACGCCGCGAGCGCCGCGATCAGCAAGGTGTTCAGGCTCCAGAAAAGGGTGCGTTCGCCGCGGCGGCGTGCCGGCTGCCGCGTCGAGGGGGAACGTGTGTCGCGCCGAATGGGTTGCGACTGCTGGATCATGGGTGCCTCCTGGGCTGCGTCTGGTGGATCGGGCGGGCACGCTGGCCTGCTCGGTTGAACGCAGTCTCGTGAAGTGCCGGATTCGCGTTTGCAACGACCTGTTGAGAGTTCGCGGCAGTTGCCACCGCGGCGGCCGGGCCTGGCGCACTGTGGTGCCGACCGCTTCACCTCGTGCGCCACCCCTGCGGCGCTGACCCGCCACCCGCACGCAGGACGGAAACAGATGGGCACGAACGGGTGCGACTGGGTTCACGCCGTCGTGCCCGGGCCGCCCATCCCGTGTCGCCGGCAACCGCATGTGACTGGCGCAACCTGCGTGTGGCGTGCGCGCCGCGGGCACGTGGCCCTCGCGGCCACGCGGCTGCCCTCGGGGCGGAGGGCCGCGCATGCGCGTCGACCGGGTCTGCGGCTCGCACGCGACCTGTCACATGCGACGCACTCTTTGCCGGCGCGGCGCTGCTGCCGCCCGCAACATCCCGCTTGCGTCGAGGCTCGCCGACCCTGAAACAGGTGGTGTGCGTGAGCCGCGCCTGGAGGAAACCCGATGAACCTGTCTTTGTCTGCAACTCTCGCGAGGGCGCTGCGCCGCGTTGCTGCGGCCTGCGCGGTGCTTGCCCTCTGCGCGCCCTTGGCACCCGCCGGTGCGGTGCAGGTCGGCGAGACACTGCCGGCGCGCTGGCTCGACTCGGCCGAAGGGCCCCAGCCCCTGGTGGCCGGCAAGGCCCGCCTGACCTACGTCGACTTCTGGGCCTCGTGGTGCGGCCCCTGCCGGCAGTCGTTTCCGTGGATGAACGAGATGCACGGCAAGTTCGCTGCCAGCGGGCTGCGCATCCTGGCCGTCAACGTCGACGCCAAGCGCGCCGACGCCGAGCAGTTCCTGAAGCGCAACCCGGCGTCTTTCGCCGTCGTGTTCGACCGCGACGGCGTCTTCGCCAAGTCGGTCGACGTGACCACGATGCCGACCTCGATGCTGCTCGACCCGCAGGGCAAGGTGTTGATGGTGCACCGCGGCTTCACGGCCAAGGACCGCGAGCCGCTGGAGGCGGCCATCGCCAACGCGCTGCGCGACGGCGCCGTGGCGGTGCGGCCATGAGGCCGGCGCGGCAGCCGGCGGCGCGCATGCTGCGCGCCGGCCGC
>JALHOU010000249.1 GCA_022842825.1 Rubrivivax sp. | reverse complement strand
GCCCCTGGTGGCCGCGCCGCCGGCGCCTTCGCCGGCGCCTGACACGCTGACCATCCCCGCGCCGCCACCCGAACCCACGCCTGTACCGCCGGTGGCGCCGCCGGCACCCATCCCGCAGTTGGTGGTCCCGGCGCCCCCGCCGCCGGCACCACCTCGCAAGGTGGTGGCCGCCACGGCTGTGGACTACCTGCGGCTGCCACCGGTGGAGGTCCCGCGCCTGTCGCGCCGCGCCGGCGAGAGCGGCACGGTGTGGCTGCGGGTCGTCGTCGACGTGCGCGGCCTGCCTCTGCAGGTGAGCGTGCAACGCAGCTCGGGCCACGCCCGGCTGGACGAGCAGGCCCTGTGGGCCATGCGTCAGGCGCGATTCAAGCCGCCAACCGAGAACGGCCAGCCCATCGAGCTGGAAGTGACCGCCCCGATCGAATACACGCTGGAGTGACCCTTCCCATGGAACCCACCACGAACACGGCCACCACCTTCGGCCTGGCCCACCTGCTGGCACAAAGTGACGCCGTCGGGCGCGCGCTGCTGTTCATCCTGCTGGCGATGTCGGTGGCCTCGTGGGCGCTGATCGCCCTCAAGGCCTATGCGCTGGCGCGCCGCAAACGTCGCAGCGCCGCCTTCCTGAGCTTCTTCTGGAACGCGCACTCGCTGGATGAGGTGCAGCACGAGCTCACGACGCATGGCGCGCGCGACCCGTTCGCGCACCTGACGGCGCACGCGCTGCACGCGCAGGCCCACCATGCCCGGCACGGCGGCGCACGCCTGGCCGAAGCGGGCACGGCGAGCGAGTACATCACGCGCACGATCAAGAAGGTGCTCGACGAGGAGACGATGCGCCTGGAGAGTGGCCTCACGCTGCTCGCCACCGTCGGCGCCACCGCGCCCTTCGTGGGCCTCTTTGGCACCGTGTGGGGCGTGTATCACGCGCTGGTGGCCATCGGCATGAGCGGCGCCGGCACGCTCGACCGGGTGGCCGGCCCGGTGGGCGAGGCGCTCATCATGACCGGCATCGGCCTGGCCGTCGCCATCCCGGCGGTCGTCGCCTACAACGCCTTCACGCGCAGCAACCGCGTGCTCGCGGCGCGGCTCGACGCCTTCGCGTTCGAGCTGCACAGCTTCCTGACCCTCGGCCAGGCGCCCGGTGCCGCCGTGCACGGCGAGGCTCGCGGCGAGAGCCGTGCCGCCAACGTGCGGACGCTGCAGCAGGCCGCGGCCTGATCGCGCCCGACACCCGGAGCCGCCGATGGCCTTCGCTTCCTTCGACGACCGGCGTGCCAGCGCGCCGATGGCCGAGATCAACATGGTGCCGCTCATCGACGTGATGCTGGTGCTGCTGGTGATCTTCATCGTCACGGCGCCGCTGCTCACGCACGCCGTCAAGCTCGAGTTGCCGCGCGTGAGCTCGCAGCCCAATCCGCTCAAGCCGGAGAAGATCGACTTCGCGATCGACGCCGCCGGTCAGCGCTTCTGGAACGGCGAGCCGCTCACGCGCACCGCGGCGGCCGAGCGCTTCATCGTTGCCGGCAAGGCGGCGGTGCAGCCCGAGATCCACCTGCGGGCCGACCAGTCGGTGGCTTATCGCGCCGTGGCCGAGACGCTGGCGGACGCCACCCGTGCCGGGCTCACGCGCATCGGCTTTGTCAGCGAGCCCGACAAGCCCTGAAGGGGGTATCGAACCGACCCGGGGCCCCGGCCCCCCGACGACCGACCCAGCCAGCCGCCGCCAGCAAGGTCACGTGTAACCACAAGACGACCCTCACGAGGACACGATGAGACGACTGACTCCGCCCCTGACGAACCACCGCTTGAGCGGCGTGCAGGGCAGCCGCCTGCTGCCGCTGGCCGCCGTGGCCGCAAGCCTCGGCATTCCCGCGCTCGCCCCGGCACAACAGGCGTCCGCGCCGGCGGGCGCCGCCAGCGCTCCGGCCGGTGCGCCTGCTGCGGCCGCCGGGGATGCGGCCAAGCCGGCCACCGTGCTGCCCGTGGTGCGTGCACGAGCCGCCGCCGAACCGCAGGGCAAGGACGCCGTGCAGGCCACCACCACCCGCATCGGCAAGGGCCAGCAGGAGCTGCGCGACATTCCGCAATCGGTGACCGTGGTCACCGAGCGGCTCATCGACGACCGCAACCTCGACACGCTGAAGGACGTGCTGCGCCAGTCCTCGGGCATCAGCTTCCTGGCCGCCGAGGGCGGCGAGGAGGACATCCGGCTGCGCGGCTTCTCGCTGCAGGCCACCGGCGACGTCTTCGTCGACGGCATGCGCGACCCCGCGTTCTACGAGCGCGACACCTTCTTCTTCGACCGCGTCGAGATCATCCGCGGCTCGGCTTCGATGCTCTTCGGCCGCGGCTCCACCGGTGGCGCGGTGAACATGGTGACGCGCGTGCCACGCCTCATCGAGGAGCACCAGGTCGACGTCACTGCCGGCAGCCACGGTTACCTGCGCGTGATGGGCGACTTCAACCTGCTGCTCGCGCCCGGCGTGGCGCTGCGCCTGGGCACCATGGCCACCGAGGCCGAGAACAACGGCGCCGGTTCCAGCATCAGCAAGACCGGCATCGCCGGCACTCTGAACTGGGGCATCGGCGAGCGGCATGAGTTCTCGGCCAGCGCCTACCATCTCGACAACGAAAACGGCATGAACTACGGCATGCCGTGGATCCGGCCGACACTGACCTCGCCCGTGAACGAGACGACGCTGCTGCCGCTTTCGCCCACCGCCTACTACGGCATGGCGAGCGACCGCAACCACGGCTCGGCCAGCACCGTGGGCCTGGCACACACCTGGCGCCTCGGGCGCAACGAAGAACTCATCACCAAGGTGCGCCGCGGCCACTACGAGCGCGACCAGCGCGCCGGCACCGTGCGCTTCGCGAACGCGGCGAGCCAGCCGGGTGGCGCGGCCGTGAGCCTGGCGACCTTCGGGCCGGACACCGTCATCAACCGCGGCACGCAGTTGAAGATCCAGGACCTGGACACGCTCTTCGTGCAGAGCGACTACGCGAGCAAGTTCAAGGCCTTTGGCATGGGCCACAGCCTGCAGGCGGGGCTCGACGTGGCGCAGGAACGCAAGCGGGTCTACGCCGCGCGCAACGCCGCGCAGGGCGGGGTCGTGCCAGTGAAACCGCCCACCCGCGTCGGCACGCCCGACGACGGTGCGTGGATCGACGAGGACGCGCGCGTGCTGCGCCTGGCCAACCGCTACGAGAGCCAGGGCGAGGGCCTGTACGTGCAGGACCTGATCGAGTTCGTGCCGAGGTGGAAGGCGCTGCTCGGCCTGCGCTACGACCACCTCGTCGGCGACTACGACACGATCGCCATCCCGAACAACGCGCCGGGGCCCGAGACGGTGACGAGCTACCGCATGAGCGTGTCCGAGCTCAGCAATCGCGTCGGCCTGATGTTCCAGCCGAACGAGCGCATGAGCTTCCACCTCTCGTACGCGACCTCGTTCAACACCTCGGGCGACGCCTACTCGCTCTCGGCGGCCAACGTCGACGTGCCGCCGGAGAAGAGCATCAACCTCGAGCTCGGCGCCAAGGTCGACTCGGCGGACGGCAACTTCACGGTGCGCGTCGCCGCGTTCCGGTCGACCAAGCTGAACGAGCGCAACACCGACCCGCTGGTGAACCTCGTCACCCTGTCGGGCAAGCGGCACGTGGCCGGCTTCGAGATCGACCTCACCGGCCGCCTCACGCCCGCCTGGGAGGTGTGGGGCTCGTACATGTGGATGCCGGTGGCCAGGATCGACGTCGGCGCGCCCGGCGCCGACGGGCGGGGCGAGCGGCCCTCGCTGACGCCACAGCACACCGGCTCCATCTGGACGACCTACAAGCTCTCGCAGGCGCTGCGCGTGGGCGGCGGGCTCAATGCCCGCTCGGGACAGCAGCCGCTGCGCAACCCGGGGTACTACGCGCCGAAGTTCATCACCGGCGACCTGATGGCCGAGTACCACGTCGTGTACGAGAAGCTGATCTTCAAGGCCAACCTCATCAACGTGGCCGACAAGCTGTATGCCGATCAGCTCTACCCGGGCCACTACATCCCGGGGCCGGGGCGCATGCTGCAGGTCACTGGCAGCTACAAGTTCAACTGAGGGTGTGGCGCGATGGACGGTTTGTCATTGGGTCGACGGCGGGCGCTGCTGGGTGCCCTGGCGCTGGTGCAGCCCTGGGCGGCGCACGTGGCTGCAGCGGCTGAGACGGCTGGGGCGGGTGCAGCCACCGAGAAGACACCGGCCGGGGCCGGCCCCGCGGGGCTCGTCGCGCCGATGCGCCTTGCCACCGCGTGGCGCGCGGCCTCCTCGCAGGAGGGTGCATCACCCGACCGCGTCGGCGTGCTGGAGCTCGACTGGGCGTCGGGCCGTGTGCGCATCGCCGCGGAGGTGCCTGTGGCCGGCCGCGCGCACGGCCTGCTCGCGCTGGGCGATGGGGGCTTCCTCGCCGTCGCCAACCGGCCGGGCGGCTGGCTGCTGCGCTGCGACGCGCACGGGCAGGTGCGGCAGCGCCTGTCGATCGACGACGAGCGACCGCGGCGCACCTTTAACGGCCACGTCGAGACGAGCGGTGAGGACGATGAGGGCGGTGCAGGTGATTGGCTCTACACCTCCGAGACCGACCCCGCCACCGGCGACAGCTGGCTCAGCGTGCGCGACGCGCGCACGCTGGTGCGCGTGTCGCAGTTCGCTGCCGGTGGCCGCGACGCGCACCAGTTGCTGCGCGCGCGCGACGGCTCGCTGCTCGTGGCCATCGGCGGCATCGTGCGCGACCGCGAAGGCCGCAAGATCGAGGCCGAGCGCATGGCACCTTCGCTTGTGCATCTGGCGCCCGAGTCGGGTCGGCTGCTCGGGCAATGGCAACTGGACGATACCCGACTGAGCATCCGCCACATTGCCTGGGCGCGCGAGCGCAGCGGCGCGCTGGCAAACGAGGTCGGCGGCGCGCCGCTGCTGGGCCTGGCCCTGCAGGCCGAGCACGAGCAGGAAGACCGCCGACGCAATGCCCCCACGTTGGCTACGTGGGATGGTGCGTCGCTGCGCATCGCATCCGCTGACGCCAGTGCCGGGGGCTACGCGGGCGACATCGCCGCCGGGCCGGGCGGTGGTTTCGTCATCAGCGCCCAGAAGGCGCGCCGTGGCCTGTGGTGGCATCCTGCGCGGCCCGAACGCCTCACGCCCGTGGCCGAGCTCACCGAGCCCTGCGCCCTGGCCACCGTGGACGGTGGCGCTGGCGTGCTCATCAGCGCGGGCCGCGGCGTGGCGCGCTGGCATGCGCGCGAAGCACCGGCCATGCTGCCCTGGCCGGTGGCGCTGGCGCCCGACAACCATTGGGTGGTGCTGCGCGGCGCCTGAGCGCCGACCGGGCCTACGCGAGCAGGCCGTGGCGGCGCGCCAGCGCCATCAGGCGCTCGACCTCGCGGTCGTGCACGCCTCGCTCGCGCAGCGCGACGGCGGTTTCGGCCAGGTACTCGAGCGTCGTGCCGTAGCGCCCGCGCGCGCGGCGCAGGATGTGCAGCATCTCCGCGTCGGCCAGCCGCGGCAGGCAAGCCGGGCTCTGGCGCGCCAGCGTGAAGGCGAGGGCCAGCACCGGACCGCCGGCCGTGCGGCACGGCACCAGGCGCGCGTCGTACACGCCCGTGGGCATCTCGCGCGCCCACAGGCGGTCGAGCTCGGCTTCGGCACGCGCCGGGTGCAGGCGGTAGACCGCGCCGCGGCAGGCGCCGCCGGGCAGCAGCGCGAACACGAGCCCCGGCTCCTCGGGCGTGCCGCGATTGACGCGCGAGCGCATGCGCAGCGCCCGGTGCCAGCCGCGCAGGAGCGCCGGCCGGTGCTCGACGGCCTCGAACTCGGGCCGCCACAGCAGCGACGCGTAGCCGAACACCCACCATTGCGGCTCGCCATGCCAGCGCCGGCGCAGCATCGCCAACTGCTCGCTCGGGTCGCGCAGGATCAGCTCCGGGGGCAGGCCGAGGGTCATGGCCCGGCATTGTCGCCAGCGCATGCAACAGGCGTCGTGGCAGGGTTGCGGTGGAACGCATCCTGATTTGACGATGTAACCATGTTACGGAACAATTGATGGGTCGGTTACGGAATCAGCTCCCCTCCGTCCCATTCACCTCCCATGCCCCAGAGCCTCCACCCCACCCTGCGCGCGGTCACCGAGCGCATCCGCCAGCGCAGCGCTGCCACGCGGGCGCCGTACTTGGCCCGCATCGAGCGCCTGCTGGCACGCCCGCGCGGCAGTGATCGTCTCGGCTGCGCCAACGTCGCACACGCCTTCGCAGCGCTGCCGGCCCACGACAAGCTGCGCGTCGTGGCCGAGCGCGCGCCGCACATCGGCGTGGTCACGGCCTACAACGACATGCTCTCGGCGCACCAACCCTACGAGGGCTACCCGGCGCTCATCCGCGAAGAGGCGCGCCGCCTCGGCGCCACCGTGCAGGTGGCCGGTGGCGTGCCGGCCATGTGCGACGGCGTCACGCAGGGCCAGCCGGGCATGGAGCTGAGCCTCTTCTCGCGCGATGCCATCGCCATGGGCACCGCGATTGCGCTCTCGCACGACGTGTTCGACGGCGTGCTGCTGCTCGGCATCTGCGACAAGATCGTGCCAGGGCTGCTCATCGGCGCGCTGCACTTCGGCCACCTGCCCTGCGTCTTCGTGCCCGCCGGACCGATGGGCACGGGGCTGGCCAATGCCGACAAGGCCAAGGTGCGCGAGCGCCACGCCGCCGGCGAGGTCGGGCGCGAGGCGCTGCTCGCCGCCGAGAGCGCCGCCTACCACGGTGCCGGCACCTGCACCTTCTACGGCACGGCCAACAGCAACCAGATGCTGCTCGAGGCGATGGGCCTGCACGTCCCCGGTGCCGCCTTCGTGCA
>JALHOU010000248.1 GCA_022842825.1 Rubrivivax sp. | reverse complement strand
TTGAAGGCCTCGCCCACGATGTGCTGCGTGCTGCCGATGCCCGAGCTCGCGTACTTGAGCGCGCCGGGCTTGGCCGCCATGTCGGCGAGCAGGTCCTTCACGCTCTTGTAGGGCGAGGTGGCGCTCACCACCAGCACGTTGGGCACCACGGCCACCAGGCCGATGGGCTGCAGGTCCTTCAGCGGGTCGAACTTCAGCTTCAGCAGGTGCGGCGCCACCGCCTGGCCGGTGTTGGTGGCCAGCAGCAGCGTGGTGCCGTCGGGCGCGGCGCGCGCCGTCAGCTCGGCGGCGATGGTGTTGCTGGCGCCGGGGCGGTTCTCCACCGTGATCGTCTGCTTGAGCGCCGGGCCCATCTTCTCGGCGAGCAGGCGGGCCAGGATGTCGGTGCCGCCGCCGGCGTTGGCGCCCACCATGATGCGCAGCGGCTTGTCGGGCCAGGCCTGGGCCAGGGCGGCCGGGCTGACGGCCAGGGACACGAGCCCGCCGGCGAGTGCCAGGAGCAGGGCGCCGCGCCGCGGCAGCGGGGTTGGGAGGGTCTTCATGCGGGTGTCTCCTGTCGGGGTTTGGCCGCGAGGCTAAGCGCCTGCGCCATGCATATCCAATGCGGTTGTCGGAAGGTTCGATGACAATTCCGGCATGACCACGCGCGCCCCCGCCCCCCGGCGCAAGCCGCTGGCCGATGCGCCGGCCCTCATGCGCCTGCGCACGCGCCAGCTGCTGCTGGCCGCGGCGCTGGGGCGCGAGAGACACCTCGGGCGCGCCGCCGCCGAGCTGGGCATCAGCCAGCCCGCTGCCACGCGCCTGCTGCAGGAGCTGGAAGAGACGCTCGCTGCGCGCCTCTTCGAGCGCAACGCGCGCGGCATGTCGCCCACGCCGGCCGGCGAAGTGCTGGTGCGCTATGCGCGGCAGGTGCTCAACGACTTCGGCGCCACGCGCCGCGAGCTGGCCGCGCTGGCGGCCGGGCTGCACGGCACGCTGCGCGTGGGCTCGGTGCCGAGCGCGCTGCCGCCGCTGCTGGCGCCGGCGCTGGCGCAGTTCAAGGCGCAGCATGCGCGCGTGGCCGTGGCCATCGAGGTCGACACCAGCGACGTGATGCTCGCGCGGCTCGGGCGCGGCGAGGTCGAGCTGATGCTCGGCCGGCTCGTCGAGGGCCACCACGACGACGAGCACGAGACCGTGCCGCTGCTCGACGAGCCGCAGGTGGCGGTGGCGCGCGCCGCGCACCCCGTGCACGCGGCCGCGGCCGAAGGCGCGCTCACGCTGCGCGACCTGGCGCGCTGGCCCTGGGTGGTGCAGCCGCCCGGCTCGCCGCAGGCCGGCCGCTTCATGGCCATGATGCGCGAGGCCGGCGCGCACCGGCGCATCGATGTCACCGAGACCGCCTCCACCGTGGCCACCACGGCGCTGCTGGAGGCGAGCGACATGCTGACGGTGATGCCCGAGTCGCTCGCCGCGCACTATGCTCGGCTGGGGCTGCTGCGCACCCTGCCGCTGGCGCTGCCGCTGCGTGTGCCCGACATCCACCTCGTGTGGCGCCGCTCGCGCGCGTTCTCGGCGGCGGCGGCGGCTTTTCGCGAGCTGGTGCTGGCGCAGGCTGCGGCGGCGCGCGGCGCCGCGGCTTGAATCAGGCTGCGTTCGGGCTGGCGCCGCGGGCGGCGGGTCGAACGGCTCTTCTCGACCCAGAGGGACGGCCGCTGCACGGGTCTCATTGTCGCGAAGCGGCCGTCCCGATCGGCACAAACTAGATGCCCGACAACACTGCGTCCAAGGCCGACACCAGCGCGCTGGCTTGCGAAGCCACGTTGTCCACCGGTCGCTTCAAGGCCTTTGCAGGCAGAGGCGCGGCGTAGTGCGCCAGCGCATGCAGGCGCTGGCCCTTGACCATGATGACCGGACACAGCGCGGTCGGTACCTTCGTCGCGACATCGAGCACAGCCAGCGGCATGGTCAGCCGCGTCGCCAGGGCATCCAGAAGGTCGCTCTGGACGACGACCACATAGGGGATGCCGTCGGTCGCGCTGCCGCTGGGGTTGGTGAAGACGTCGTACTGGGCCATCCGCCGCTCACCAGGGGCGAAGGTCGGCGCCAGGTATGCCGTGCGTCTCGAATCGGACGTTCTGGGCGGCGATCCAATCACCATACTCGGCTTCGAACGCCCTCTTGCGCGCGGCACGGCCAGCCTTGTCGTGGTTGGACCGCAGGGCCTGGTACTGCTCGGCAGAGAGGATCACCGTATCGATCTGACCCGCCTTTTCCACAAACACAGGTCCGCGCTTGGCCTGAGCGCAGAGGCTGCCGAATCGGTTCTTGGCTTCCGTGGCGGTGACACGCATGGGGGGCTCCCTGTGGATTTGGCCATTTTAGCTATCGAGGTCTGCGCAGGCAGAGCGGCGCGACATGCGACTCAGCAAGTGCTGGATTCGTCAGTGATCAAGGACCGCTGGCCGATAGCGGGCGCATGACCTCGAGATGAAGTCGCGCGCGCCCAAGCGCCGGCGTCAGAGCGGCAACCGCGGCAAGAGCGCCGCTACGGCCCGCCCACCGCCCAGCGCGGAAGCCACGTCGTGATCGCCGGCACGTAGGTGATGAGCAGCAGCGTCACGATGAGCGGCACGTAGTACGGCAGCATCTCGCGCAGCACGTCCTTCATCTTCACCTTGGCGATGTCGGCAACGAGGAAGAGCGCCAGCCCCATGGGCGGCGTCAAGAGGCCGATCATGAGGTTGAACACCACCACCATGCCCAGGTGCACGGGGTCGACGCCGGCGGCCACCAGCGGCTTGGCGAGGATGGGTGCGATGACGAGGATGGCGGTGGTGCTGTCGAGGAACATGCCGACCACCAGCAGCAGCACGTTCACGAGCAGCAGCAGCACGAAGGGGTTGCTCGAGATGGCGAGCATGGCGCCGGTGAGCTTCTGCGGCACGCCCTCCACCGAGAGCACCCAGCCGAAGAGTGCCGCCACCGCCACGATGAGCAGGATGCCAGCCGAGGCGCCGATGGTCTCGACGGCCGCGGCACGCACGCCGGCCCAGGTGAGCTCGCGATAGAACAGCGCACTGATGAGCATGGCGTAGGCCACCGTCACCGCCGCGATCTCGGTGGGCGTGAAGAAGCCGGCCAGCATGCCGGCGATGAGGATCACCGGCGCGGCGATGGCCGGCGCCGCGGGCTTGAAGTCACGCCACAGTTCGGCGGCCGTCGGCCAGCGGCCGGCGCGCGGGTAGCCGCGGCGCAGCGCCAGCCAGCCGGTCATCAGCATCAGCATCAGCACGCACAGCAGCCCGGGCAGGATGCCGCCCAGCAGCAGCTGGATCACCGAGACGCCGGTGACGGTGCCGTAGATGATGAGCGGGATGCTCGGCGGGAAGATCGGCCCGACGATGGCCGACGAGCACGTGACGGCGCTCGCGAAGGCCGGCTTGAAGCCCTTGTCCTTCATCGCGTCGATCTCGATGCGGCCGATGCCGCCGATGTCGGCCAGCGCCGAGCCCGACATGCCCGCGAAGACGAGGCTGCCGAAGATGTTCACCTGCGCCAGGCCGCCGGGCAGCCGGCTCACCGCCGTGTCGGCGAACCTGTAGATGTGCTTGGAGATGCCGGCCGCGTTCATCAGGCTGCCGACGAACAGGAACACCGGCACGGCGACGAGCGGGAACGAGTCGAGCGCGTACAGCGTGCGCTGCGCCACCAGATCGAGCGGCAGGTCGTTGAGGAACAGGTACAAGACGCTCGGGATGCCGATGGCCAGCACCACCGGGAAGCCGAGCATGAAAAGCAGCAGGAACGCTGCGATGACGATGAAGCCGGCCATGCCAGGGGTGCGCGCGTTCGGTCAGGTGAGGACGGTGTGCTTTTCTTCTGGCCGCTTGCGCTGCCAGGTGTGCCGAAGGCGCATGAAGGTCTCCAGCGCCAGCAGCGCCATGCCCACCACCAGCGGCGCCATGAAGAGCCAGAACGGCATCTCCAGCGTCGCCGTCTGGTTGCGCAGGTTGTTCGAGATGGTCACGCCCGCAGCCACCGCCATGTAGCCGAAGAAGGCGATGCCCGCGACCTCGATGCCCAGCTGCAGCCACCAGCGCGGCCGCGGCGGGATGCGCGCCTGGAACTCCTCCATGCCGATCTGCGCGCCGTCGAGCGTGACGAGCGGCGCGGCCAGGAAGACGACGCAGATCAGGAAGTAGCGCGTCAGCTCCTCGGCACCGGACATCGGCACGTTGAAGATCGAGCGCATCACGATCTGCGCCAGCGGCGTGGCGATGAGCAGCGCCAGCAGCGCGAAGCTCGCCCAGCGCAGCGCGCCGCGCACGGCGGCGAGCGCGGCGGTCATCGGCGCGGCATGTGGCGCAAGGGTGGGCGCGGGCGGGCGCGGGCCGTCACTGCACGGCCCGGGTCACTTGACGGCCTGGATCTGCGCCACCAGCGGCTTCCAGTCCGGGAAGTCCTTGTCCACCTGCGCCAGCACGGCTTTCTGGAACGCGGCGATGTCGAGCCCGTCCTTGGCCTCGACGAAGGTCATGCCCTTGGCCTCGAGGTCCTTGCGGTACTTGGCGAAGGTCTCGTTGTCCCAGGCCAGTGTCTTGGCACTGACCTCGGCCATCGTGTCCTCGATGATCTTGCGGTCGCCGGCCGGGATGCCCTGCCAGATGCGCTCGTTGACGAACACCGACAGCACGCTCTGCATGTGCCCGGTGAGCATCACGAACTTCTGCACCTCGTAGAGCTTGAGGTTGAAGATGTTGGGCAGCGGGTTCTCCTGCCCCACCACGAGGCCGGTGGCGAGCGCCGTGGCGAGCTCGCTCACCTCCACCGGCGTGGCGACCGCGCCCATGCCGGTGAGCATGGTCGACCACAGCTTCACCGGCACGCCGCGGTACTTCTTGCCGGCCATGTCCTTCGGGCTCAGCACCTTCTCCTTGCTGGTGAGGTGGCGCGTGCCCTGGAAGAGGTTGCCGACGATGCGCATGCCGCCGGCGGCGACGAGCTGCTTGTTCACCTCCTGCAGCGCGGGCGAGGTGCGCGGGTCGGTGGCGCGCAGGGCGTGCGCGGCATCGCGGTAGGCGAACGGCGTGTTGAACACCGCCGTGGTCGGCAGGATCTTGCCGAGCGACGCGAAGTCGTGGTGGCCCATCGCGATGGCGCCGCTCTTCACGCCGTCGACCATCTCGCCCACGCCGCCGAGCTGCGAGTTGGCGAAGACCTGGATCTCCACGCGGCCGGCGGTGCGCTCCTTCACCAGCTTGGCCACCTCGTCGGCATAGAGCGTCTGCGGCGCGTTGGCCACGCCCACGTGGGCATAGCGCAGCTTGATCTGGGCGTGCGCCGAACCGGCGGCGAGGCACAGCGCGGCCAGCGCAGTGGCGACGAATGCAAAGGCGGTGCGGGGTTTGGTCATCGTGCGTCTCCTGTTGTGATCGTGGGTGATGAGGGGGAAGGGGGAAGGTGGAAGGTGGAATCTTCGTTCAGATCGCGCGCTGTTCGTAGAGGGTGAACACGGCCGAAGTGTCGAGCTCGCTGTGCCCGGCCTCGATGAGCTGGCGGTACAGCACCAGGGCCTGCTGCAGCATCGGTACGGGCGTGCCCACGTCGGCGGCGAAACGGTTCACCATCTCGAGGTCCTTGCGCAGCTGGCGTGCGTAGCCCTGCGGCGCGAAGTCGCGCGCCACCATGCGTGGGTACAGGCGCTGCAGCAGCGTGCCGTCGGCGTGGCCGCCGGCCAGGCACTCGGGCAGGCGCGCGGCTTCGATGCCGGCCGCCTCGGCCATCGACGCGGCCTCGGCCATCACGGCATGCAGGCAACCGACGATGAGCTGGTTCAGCATCTTGGCCGCCAGGCCGCTGCCCACCGGCCCCATGTGCGTGAAGCGCGCCGCCACGTCGGCCATGAAGGGGCGCAGGCGCTCGATGTCGGCGGCGTCACCGCCGGCCATCACCGTGAGGGTGCCGCCGCCGCTGGCCGGTGGGCCGCCGGAAACCGGCGCATCCACCCAGGCGCAGCCGCTCAGCTCGCGCAGGCGCAACGCGTTGGCGCGGCCTTGTTCGACGGCGATGGTCGAGAAGTCGACCAGCAGCTGTGGCGGCTTCATCGTGGCCGCCACGCCGCCCGCGCCGAAGACGGCCACCTCCACCGCGTCGGGCGTGGGCAGGTTGAGCACGACGAGGTCTGCGCCGGCCACCGCGTCTGCCCCGCTCGTCGCCACGCGCGCACCGGCAGCGCGGGCGAGTTCCAGTTGCGCTGGCGCGATGTCGAACACGGCGACGCGGTAGCCGAGGCCCAGCAGGCGCCGCACCATCGGCCAGCCCATGAGGCCGATGCCGACGTAGGCGATCGAAGGTTTGCCGGCCGGCCCGCCTGCGGCCTTGTCCGTGCCCATGCTCAGGTGCCCTCGATGCGGTAGATGCGCAACGCGTTGTCGCGGAAGAGCGCGCGCCGCTCGGCCGGCGCGAACTCGCGCGTGATCTCGTCGAAGCCGCCGAAGATGTCGGCGAAGCTGCCGCACAGGCTGTCGACCGGGAAGTTGCTCGCGAACATGCAGCGCGCCGGGCCGAAGAGCTCGATCGTCGTCAGCACGATCTCGCGATTGGCGGCGGCCGTCCACGGCCGGCCGGGCACGCCGATGCCGGAGATCTTGACGTTGACGTTCGGGCAGGCGGCCAGCCGGGCCATCGCCTGCCGCCAGCCCGCCAGCCCTTCGGCGCTGCGGTCGGCCGGCAGGCCGGTGTGGTTGAGCACGACGGTCGTGCCCTCGAAGTCGGCCGCCAGGCGCGCGCCTTCGTGCAGGTGCCACCAGGGCGTCTGCAGCTCGAAGTGCAGGCCGAGCGGCGCGAGCCGCGCAAAGCCGGCGCGCCAGGCCGCATCGGTCATGCCGCCGGGCTCGGCATGCCCCGGCTCGCGGTGCGCGCGCGGCTTGTGGCGCACGCCGCGCACGAAGGGGTGCGCGGCGTG
>JALHOU010000247.1 GCA_022842825.1 Rubrivivax sp. | reverse complement strand
GGCCGCCGCGCCGGGGCCGGGCTCAGGCGGCGGGGCCAGCGATGCCGCCGCGGGCCCACGCGTCAGGCGGTGCAGCATCTCCGAAGGCGAGTAGCTGCGCACGCGCGCGGCCGCCAGCTCCAGCGCCAGCGGCAGGCCTCCGAGCGCATGCGCCAGCAACGACAGCACCGGAGCGTTGCGGGCACTGAGGTGGAAGTCGGCGCGCGCCGCGCGGGCGCGGTCGACGAACATCTGCACTGCCGGGCTGGCGGCCGCGTCGGCCAAGGTCACCGGGCGCGGCGGCGCCGGCGGCAGCGCCAAAGCGTCGAGGGTGAAGCCCAGCTCGCCGTCGACGTCCAGGCGGCGGCGCGAAGTCACCAGCAGGTGGGCCAAGGGCAGCTCGTCGGCCAGCTGCAGCACGGACGTGGCAGCCAGCGGCAGCAGGTGCTCGAGGTTGTCCAGGACGAGCAGCGTGCGCCGGCCGGCCAATGCCTGCCGCAACACTGCCGTGCCGGCCAGGCCGGGCTGGGCGCGCAGCGACAGGCTCGCCAGGACGGTGTCGATGAAGCTGTCGGCCGACTCCACGGCCACGAACGAGACGAAGGCGACGAGGTCGAACGCCGGGCTTGGCGCGGCTCCGGCGGCGGCCGCGCTGTTGCGCGTTTCGATCGCATCGGTTGCCCGACGCAACGATTGCGCCACCTGCACCGCCAGCCTGGTCTTGCCCGCGCCGCCCGGGCCGAGCAGGGTGACGAGGCGATGCGCCGACACCCTGTCACGCAGGCCGCGCAGCAGCGCCGGCCCGCCGAACCAGCGCGTGAGGTAGCTGGGCAGCGAAGGCTGTGCCACGGCCACGGCCACGTCCGCGGCGGCCGCCGCTCCGTGGACCGGCGCAGCGGCAGGCGCGCCACCGGTCGTTGGCGTGGCCGCGGCCGACGGCATCGCCATCTGCCGCTCGACGTGCTCGAACAGGGCTTCCAGGCGCAGCCGCTCCTCCTGCACCCAGTCGTCGTAGTGGCCGGGCATCAGCTCGCCGCGGTAGAGATCGAGCGCCGCGGCCCAGCGGCGCTCGCGTTGCGCCGCTTCGAACTCGCGCACGTCGCAGGCGAGGGCGCCCGGCGCCACCCGCACCAACGCGCGGTCGGCCACGATGACCGGCGCGGACAGCGCGGCGCCGGCGGGCTCGAGCAGGCTCTTCAGGGTCGACAACGCCTGGCGCAGCCGGTGGCGCCCCACCGAGAGCTCGACGCCGGGCCACAGCAGCTCGACGAGCTCCTCGCGCGCATGGGCGCGCTCGGGCGCCAGCGCCAGCCGCGCCAGCAGCGCGGCGATGGCGCGCGAGGCAAAGCGATCGTGGCGCTCGCCCGGGGCGCCTGCCACGTCCACGCCCCCCAGCAAGCGCACGCGCCAGCGAGCCGGCGCCGCCGCCCGAGGAGGCGGCGGCGCGGCGGGCTCGTCCGGGGGCAGGTTCGGCGAGGGCATGGCGCTGCGAGAATGCCCCGCATCATGCCTTCGCTGTCCACCCCGCCCGCCTCCATCCCGGCGCTGCGCCGACGCCTGGAGACCGCCGCCGCCAGCCACGAGGCACTGGTCGAGGAGGTGCTGGCCCGGGCGCGGCGGCCCGAGGCCGAGCATGTCTTCACCGCGCTCTATGCCGAAGCGGCGCTGGCCGCTGCGCGCCAAGCCGACCGCGCCCAGCGCGGCGGCGCGCGCCTGCACGCGAGTGCGCCGCTGGCCGGACTGCCGGTGTCGGTGAAGGACCTCTACGACGTCGCCGGCGAGACCACGCTTGCCGGTTCGGTGGTTCGCCGCGGCGCGCCGCCGGCCTCCGCCGACGCACCCGCCGTGCAGCGCCTGCGAGCGGCAGGTGCGGCCATCGTCGGCAAGACGAACATGACCGAGTTCGCCTTCTCGGGCGTGGGCGTCAATCCGCACTACGGCACGCCACGCAATCCGGCTGGCGCGACGGGCGCGGGTGGGGCAGCGCAAGGTCCGGCGCGCGTGCCCGGCGGCTCGTCCTCGGGCGCCGCGGTGTCGGTGGCGCTCGGCCTCGCGGTGGCGGGGCTGGGCTCGGACACCGGCGGCTCCATCCGCATCCCGGCAGCGCTGTGCGGGCTGGTGGGCTTCAAGAACACGCAGGCGCGCACGCCGCTGGCCGGCGCCTTCCCCCTGGCGCACTCGCTGGACACGGTGTGTGCGATGACGCACTCGGTGGCCGACTGCGTGCTCGTCGACGGCGTGCTCTCCGGTGCCCCCCTCGCGGTGCCGCGGCGCGAGGGCGTGGCCGGCCTGCGGCTGGCGCTGCCGCGCACGCTGATGCTCGATGCGCTGGAGCCCGCCGTGGCGCGCGCCTTCGAGCGCGCGCTCGCGCGGCTGGCGGCGGGCGGCGCGGTGGTGAAGGAGCTGCCGTTGACGGAGCTGGCCGAGATCGCCGCCATCAACGCCCCGGGCGGCTTCTCGCCCGTGGAGGCCTATGCGACACACCGCGAGCTCTTCGCCGCCCGGCGCGCCGACTACGACCCGCGCGTGGCTGCCCGCGTGGCGCTGGGCGAGAAGGTGCTGGCCGCCGACTACATCGTCACGCAGCGGCGGCGCGCCGACTGGATCGAGCGTGTGAACGCACGCCTGGCGGGCTTCGACGCGCTGGTGTGCCCAACGGTGCCCATCGTGGCGCCGCCGATCGAGCCACTGGTGCCGCGCGACGCCGCCAGCGACGAGGCCTTCTTCAAGGCCAACGGGCTGCTGCTGCGCAACACCTTCGCCATCAACTTTCTCGACGGCTGTTCGTTCAGCCTGCCCTGCCACGAGCCGGGCGAGCTGCCGGTGGGCCTGATGCTGAGCGCGCACGGCGGGCACGACGCGGCACTGGCCGGCACGGCGCTGGCCGTCGAGCGGCTGCTCGATCGTGCGGGCTGAGACGGCGCTGCGCCTCCATGTCGGGGCGGCAGCCGGCGAAGCCGACGGCGACGCGCCGGCGCTGCTCGCCGCGGGCGCCGAGTTCGACCTGCCCGGCACCGCCGCGGCACACGTCAAGGTGCGCCGGCTGCAGCCCGGTGCGGCGCTGCACCTTTTCGACGGGCACCGCGGCGAGGAATGGCCGGCCGAGGTGCTGGCCATCACGCGCGCTGGCGTGCGTGTGCGCGTCGCCGGCGCCCCGGTGCCGGCCGCGGCGGCCGAGCTGCCGCTGGCGGTGTCGCTCGCCTTCGGCATGCCAGCCAACGAACGCGTCGACACGCTCGTCGAGAAGGCCACCGAGCTCGGTGTGGCGGCCCTTTGGCCCTTGATGAGCGAGCGCTCGGTGCTGCGGCTGGAGGGCGAACGTGCCGAGCGGCGGCGCGCGCACTGGCAGGCGGTGGCGGCCGCAGCCAGCGAGCAGTGCGGCCGCGCACGTGTGCCGCGGGTGCATGCGGTGTTGCCGCTGCAGGCGTGGCTGAGGATGCAGAGGCAGGCGCGGCACGCCGAAGCCGGTGCCGGCGCGGCCGCGCGGCGATGGCTCCTCAGCACGTGGGCCGACGCGCCGGCCCTGGCCGCCGTCGGCATTGCCAGCAGCGCCGAGAGCTCCGACGGCGACGCAGGGCCGGCGGCGTCGGCCGATCCGAACGCCGCCGTGCTCGTGCTGAGCGGCCCCGAAGGCGGCTTCACGCCGTCGGAGACCGAGGCCGCGCGCGCCGACGGGTTCACGGCCGTCTCGCTCGGGCCGCGCATCCTGCGCGCCGACACGGCGCCGCTGGCGGCGCTGGCCTGGCTGGGCATCGCGTGCGCGCAACGCCCCGAACCGAAGTCGGGTGCGTAGCCCGGCCCGGTGCGGCCTACTGCAGGCGCGTGCCCGCATCCGCGTGCGCCGCCGCCCGCGACGCGGGCGCCTCAAGACCTCATTGCCATCGGGTGCCGGCGAAGCCCAGAATGGGGTCGACTCGCGATTTCCATCGCTCTCTTCTCACTTTCCTCCCTGAAAGGATGACGACATGGGCTTGCTCGACTCGGTGATCGGTGCGCTCGGCCAAGGGGCCGGCGGCCAACCCAACCCGCAGGCGGCGTTGATCAGCGCCATCGTCGGCATGCTCGCGCAGGGCGGCGGCGGGGCGACTGGTGGCGGTGGCGCGGGTGGCGGCCTGGGCGGGCTCGGCAACGTGCTCGGCAGCGCCCTGGGGGGCGGCGGCGGCGGTGCGGCCAGCGGTGGCGGCTTCGGCGGCCTGGGCGGGCTCGTGGAACAGTTCGCGCGAAACGGCATGGGCGACATCGCCAAGTCGTGGGTCGGCACCGGCCAGAACATGCCGGTCTCGCCCGACCAGTTGAGCCAGGTGCTGGGCGGCGACATGGTCGGCAACCTGGCCCGCCAGCTCGGCATGAACCAGGGCGATCTGCTCGGCCAGATGTCGCAGATGCTGCCGCAGGTGGTGGACAAGCTGACGCCGCAGGGGCAGATCCCGCAGGGCGACCTCCAGGGCATGGGTGGCGACCTCGGCAGCCTGCTCGGCGGCCTGCTGGGCGGCGCACGCCGCTGACGCCGCGCGGCGTGGAACGATCGGTGGCGCGGTCATTGCAGCCATCGCGCGTCGATTGACCCACATCGCGCATGCGCCATGACGAGTACCTGAAGCACGACGCCACCGCGCTGGCGGCGCTGGTGCGCCGCGGCGAGGTGTCGGCGGCGGAATTGCTGGCGCTCGCGCGGGCGCAGCTGGCGCGCGTGTTGCCGGCCACGCGATTGCTGGTGCGCGAGTTGCCCGCGCTTGCCGAGCAGCAGCTGGCACGGCTGCCCGGCGGTCCGATGGTCCTGCCGAGCACGGGCGTCGCCGCCACCGGGGCGCCGCTGGCCGGCGTGCCCTTTCTCGTCAAGGACAGCGTGCTCGACGTGCCCGGCGTGCCGACGAGCTACGGCAGCCGCGCCCTGGGCCATCTGTCCGAGCGCTTTCCCGCTGCCGAGCCGGCCGCGGCACTGCGCCGGCTGCTCGGCGCCGGCCTCGTCGTCTTCGGCAAGACCAATCTGCCCGAGCTCGGGCTCAAAGGCGTGAGCGATTCGCGCGCCTTCGGCCGCGTCGCCAACCCCTGGGACCTGACGCGCACGGCCGGGGGCTCCAGCGGCGGCTCGGCCGCCGCGGTGGCCGCGGGCGTCGTGCCGATGGCCGGTGGCAACGACGGTGGCGGCTCGCTGCGTATCCCGGCGGCCTGCTGCGGCCTGTTCGCGCTCAAGCCTTCGCGCGGGCGCGTGAGCAACGGGCCCGGCTTCGGCGAGGTGTGGTTCGGCGCCTGCAGCGAAGGCGTGCTCTCTCGCAGCGTGCGCGATTCGGCGCTGGCGCTGGACATCCTCGCCGGCGCCGAGCCCGGCGACCCCTTCGTCGCCCCGGCACCGCCGCCAGCGCCGTTCGTGCAGCTGGCCGGGCGCGCGACGCCGCGCCTGCGCATCGCCTTCAGCGCCACCTCGCCCATCGGCACAGAGGTGCACTCGCAGGCGCATGCGGCGGTCTCGTCGGCCGCCAAGCTGCTGCAAGGCCTCGGGCACGAGGTGGAGGAAGCCGCGCCCGCCATCGACGGCCGCGCCCTGGCGCGCTCGTTCACGCAGATCTACTTCGGCCAGGTGCTCGCCACCGTGCGCCAGGCGCTGGCGCTGGGCGCGCGACGCGAGGAGTTCGAGCCACTCACGCTGCTCACCGCCGAGATCGGCCGCAGCGTCGACGCCGGCACGCTGACGGCCGAGCTGCTGGCCTGGAACGGCTATGCGCGCGCGTTGGCCGTGTTCCAGCAGCGCTACGACGTGCTGCTCACGCCCACGCTCGCGGCGCCGCCTGTCGCGCACGGCACCGGCGACGCCACGCCGCTCGCCGAGGCCATGCTGGGCCTGTTCGTCAAGTCAGGCCTCGTGCGCTGGCTCGGCCGGCTCGGCCTGCTCGAGAGCACAATCGAGAACCTGACGCGCGCCAACATGGCGCCGGTGCCGTTCACTCAGCTGGCCAACCTCACCGGCGTGCCCGCGATGTCCCTGCCGCTGCACTGGACGCCCGAGGGCCTGCCGCTGGGCGTGCAGTGCATCGGACGCATGGGTGACGAGGCCCTGCTGCTGCAGCTGGCCGCGCAGGTGGAACACGCCGCGCCGTGGTTCGAGCGGCTGAGCCCGCTGGCACGCGCATCGGATTGAGCCCATGCGCCCCTCGCAGAGGCGGCACGGCACACGCAAGGAGAACCGGGATGAAGAACGCACGCCGGCGAGCCCTTTCCGGGCTGGGTGCCCTGGCCTCGTGGTCCGCGCTCGCTACGGTGCCGTCGGCGCGCGCGCAGCAGTCGGCCGCGATGCCAGCCTCTGCTGCGGCCACGGCCGCCCCGGCGGCCGCTTCGGGCCCCTCCGAACCGGCGCTGCCCCACTTCGCGGTGGAGATCCGCACCGGTCCCACATGGGATGCCCGCAAGCCGCCGCAGGAGCAGGCGCTCTTCCGCGAGCATTCGGCGCACCTGCGCCGGCTGCGCGAGGAGGGGCACGTGCTGCTCGGCGCCCGCTACGCCGACAAGGGGCTGCTCGTGGTGGCGGCGGCCGACAGTGGCGCCGCGCGTGCCCTCTTCGATGCCGATCCGTCGATGAAGGCCGGCACCTTCGTCTACGAGCTGCACCCGCTGTCGGTGTTCTATGGCGGCTGTGTTCAGCCGGCGCGGCGGCGCAGCGGCTGATCTCGGCCACGCCCTCCGGCGGCGGGCCCGGCGGGTGCCTCGCCGCTCTCGTCCTCGACGCGCACCCACGCCGCAGCGGCAAAGCCGGCCAGCGTCGCCACGCAGCACCAGGCGAAGAAGAGGGTGTAGCCGAACGCCTGCTGCAACCAGCCCGACCACATGCCGGGCAGCATCATGCCCAGCGCCATGAAGCCGGTGCATAGCGCGTAGTGCGCCGTCTGGTGCGGGTTGTCGCCGGCACCACCTTCGGGCGGCCGTGCCGCCACCTGCAGCATGAACACCATGTAGGCAGTGAAGCCGAAGCCGTAGCCGAACTGCTCGAT
>JALHOU010000246.1 GCA_022842825.1 Rubrivivax sp. | reverse complement strand
GGGCGCTGCCGGGATGGCGACGGTCTGCGCGCTGATGAACGCGAAGTAGCCCTGGCAGCGCATCATGCCGGCGGCCAGGTCCACGTTCATGGTGGGCGAGCCTTGCGGCGAGACGCCCAGGCCAGAGAGCACGCCGTCGCCGGCATGCCCGCCCACCAGGCCGGCGAAGTCGGCGCTGTACAGGCCCGACGGGATGATGGTCCCGGTGGCGGGCGCGTTGGGGATGTTCTTGGCCATGCGCGGCGGCTCGTGGCGCGCGTCAGGCGTCGAGGCGCAAGGTCTGCGAAGTGAGCTGCAGCGTGCCTTGCGAGGCGTAGGCCTCCTCGACGATGGTGGAGACCACGCACTTGCGGCCCGGGTAGCTGGTGAGGTTGATGGCCGCGCCGCCCGCGGTGGCGCTGACCTGGTAGGTGTCGGTGGTGGGGCTGCGCACGAAGTACACCGTGCCCTCGACCAGGCCGGTGGGCACCGTGTCGCCGTAGAACACCACCCTGCTGTCGGCGGCACGGCCGTGCGCAGGCTCGAGGATGGTGTCGGCTGTGAGGTCGACACTGAACTCGTGCTCGGTGCCGCCATTGGCCTCCATGCCGAGGAAGGTGCCGCCGGTGATGGCCGTCCAGCGGCCGATCCAGCGCACAGTGGTGCCGGTGGGGATGTCGAACGCGACCGCCCCGCTCGAGGCCTTGGCCTCGCCGCTGGCCGCGGCATAGGTCTGGGCCTTGCGGGCGTAGGCGGGCGAGCCGCCGGTCACCTCGTTGGCGCCCGTGGCGCTGTAGGCGGTGTGCGCCGAGACGTGCGTGGTGCCGTTGGCATCCAGCATGAGGTTGCGAGAGGCGGCGGTGAACATGGCGGGGGTCCTTTCGGGTAGATCAGCCGGGGGCTTTGGTGGAGCGCTTGCGCGCGGCGTCCTTGTTTTCCGGTGCGGCCTGCAGGGCGCGCTCTTCGCCCTCGAGCACCGCCCAGCCTTCGCGCACGGCGATCTCGGCGCACTCGTCGGTGGTGTCGCGCGGCTCGGCGGCGGGCTCGAACGCCTCGACGGTGTGCCCGCCGTGCGCGAACTTGAAGGGCTGGATGACGGTGATGCGTGGCATGTGGGCCTCTGCGTGCGGCACTGGAAAACAACACGGGCGCCGCGGTGAAGCGGCGCCCGTGTGTGAGGCGGCCCGAGCGGGCCGCCACGGCCAGACTGGATCAGGTCGTGGAGATCTTGAGCAGCTTGATGGCCTGGCTGTTGCGGATGCGACCGCCCACGCGCTTGCGCACGTAGAACTTGACGAAGCCGGGCGTGGTGATCTCGTCGCGCGTCATGCGCATGCCCACACGGTCGGCGATGAGGTAGCCCTCGCGGAAGTCACCGAACGCCACGGGGAAGGCGTTGGCGGCGACCGCGGGCATGTCTTCGGCCTCGGTGATGGGGTAGCCCATGAACGTGTCGGGCTGCGTGGCGACGAGCGAGGGCTGCCACAGGTACTGGTTGGTGGTGTCCTTGTACTTGCGCATGGCCGCCAGCACCAGCTTGCTGGTGACCCAGCGCGAGTTGGTGCGGTAGCGCGCTCGCAGCGAGTAGATGAGGTCGTAGAAGACGTCTGCACTCGTGGGCATGGCCGCGGCCTGGCCGCCGGCCACGTACTGCAGCGTGCCGAAGGCGCGCGAACCGTCGACCGTGGCGAGCGGCGCCGGGCCGGCCAGGAAGCCGGTGGGCCGGTTGGTGCCGCTGCCGTTGACGAAGGCCGCGCCCTCGCCTTGGGCGATGGCCTCGGCGGCGCTCTCGATGAGCCAGCGCTCGACGTCGAAGAACAGGTCGTCGAGCGACTCTTCCGAGGCCTGCGGCTTGGCGCTGGCCATGCCGAAGGTGGGCGCCACCTCGGCCAGGTCGGGCGTGTTGGTCTGGGTGCGCGTGGCGGCTTCACCCACCCACTCGAAGGCGGCGCCGTTGGTGTCGAACAGCTCCTTGTAGTCGGGGCTGCCGACCGTGCGCACCATCGAGATCTGGCGGATGGGGCTGATGTCGACCGACAGGCGGGCGATGGCGCGCTCGATGACTTCCGGCAGCGCGAAGCCGCCGGCCGAGCCGGTGCTCGTGACCGTCTGCGTGGCGCGGGTCTCGAAGCCGTCCTCGAGGCCACGGGTCTGCAGCACCTTGGCGCGCTGCTGCAGCGCCGTGCGGCGCTCGGGGTCGGACGGGTTGCGCACCCAGTTCACGAAGGCCTGGCGGTACTCGCGCTGCTCGGCGCTCTCGCCCTTGCGCTCTTCACCGCCGGAGGCGCCGGGGCGCGCCAGCTTGGTCTCGACCTTCTCGAGGCGGTCCTTGGCCTCGTTGAGCGCCTCGATGTGGCCGTCGATCTTGGCCAGCTTGGCCTCGAAGTCGCCGGTGGGCAGGCCCTTCTTGACGGCGTCCAGGCGGGCGTCGTTGGTCTTCTTGTACTCGTCGAAGGCGGTGGCGATCTTGTCGAGCGCGTCGGCCACGGACTTGAGCGAGGGCTCTTCGCGCTGCTCATAGCAGGGCATGGCAGCGGCCTTGGCGAGGAACGCCGCGTGGTGCATCGCCATGACGGCGAGCAACAGGGTGTGCTTGATCTTCATGATGGGGGGTCCTTGAATGGATGGGTCAGGAGTTGAGGGAACTGAGCAGCCGGCTGGCTGCGTTCATTGCCTGCGCGGTCGATTTCGCGGACTCGCTCCGCTGCTCTCCCAGCCGCATGACGCGCGACACAATGGCCAGCGCGTCGGCCTTGCTGATGCCTGCCTCACGCAGGATCCGCTCGGCGTCTTTCGGCGTCGCGATGTCGTCGGGCGCGGTCTTGACGCCCATGACGCGCGACGCGCCGTTTGCCGGGAAGGTGACGAGAGACACCTCCCACAGGTCGACCTCGGTGATCGTGCGCACGTCGCTGTCGCGGTCGTAGACCCACTGCTTCGACATGAACCCGATCGAGAGCCCGTTGAGGGCGCCCATCTTGAGCAGGGCGTGGGCTTCGCGGCCGCGCTCGGTGTCCAAGCACAGCTGGCCTTTGACGCGCAGGCCCTTGGTGTCCTCGCTCATCTCGGTCCAAATGCCGATGGGGCTGTCGGCCTCGTGCTGCCACAGCATGGCGGGCATGGTGCCGGCGGCCACGTGGGCCTTGAGCGATGCAGCGAACGCCCCGGGCGCGATGATGTCGTCGTAGCTGTCGCGCAGGTTGAACACGGAGCCGTAGCCGTCGAGCGTGCCGTCGGTGCCGGCGGCCTTGAGCTGCAGGGCGAAGGACATCTGGCCGCGGCGCTCGCGGGTTTCTCGGCGCTCGAGCGCCAACGGGTCACGGGTTTTCATTGGACGCGGCCCCTTCATTGGTAGTGGCAGGCGCGGCAGGTTGGCCGCCGGTCATGTTCATCGGTGTCAGCGGGTCGTCGAGGCCTGGCAGCGGGTCCATGCGCTCTTCGTCGCGCAGCTCGTTGCGGGTGTAGATGCCCATTTCGGCCATCGTGCGCGCCCACTGCGCGCGGTCTTTCATGTCGCCCGCGGTCAGGTAGCGCGTGTCGAACTCGGCGAAGAGCGGACCCGAACCGTCGAGCAGCATCTCGTCGATGCGCTGCATCCAGTTGGTGTGCCAGGGCGCGAGCGTCTGCCGCACGTGCGCGGAGAAGAACGCCTCGGAGCTGGCGAAGGTGGCGGCCTTGTCGGAGTGCCCCACGATGATGGGGAACACGCCGTAGTAGCGGCAGATTTCCTCGACCTGCAGCCGGCGGGTCTCGAGGTGCTGCGCATCGACGCCGGACATGGCCGTCGACACCCACTTTGCGCTGCGGTCGAGCACGAGCGGCGAGCCGGCCTTGTCGCCCCCCAAGCGCGCCTTGAGGTGCGCGGCCAAGCGGTCGTGCTGCTCGGCGTTGAGGGTGCCCTCGACGCTGTAGACACCGCTGGGCCGCACGCCGTTCTCGTGGAACTTGATGTGGCTGCGCTCGGTTTGAATGGCCAGGCCGATGGCGGTGCGGGCCAGCGAGACAGCGTGCAGGCTGGCATGCCACGACCACTGCAGGTTGTGCAGCACGAAGACGTCGTCGGGCATGAACTCGCCGATCAGGCCGAACTCGTCCCAGCAGCGGTAGCGCACTTCATAGCGCGAGACCTTGCGCACGTCCCACGACCCCGGCATGACGGGAATGAGCTCTCGCACCCGGCGGTTGTCGCCGCGCACCTTCAGTGACAGGCCAGTGCCGGTGAGCGCGGCGTGCACGGTCATCATGCGGCGCCATTCGTAGGACGTCTGCCACTCGTTCGGGCGCCGGTTGAGGAGCCGGTACTCGGGGATGTTGATGGCGCGCTGGCGGCGGCCGTCGGCGCCCTCGCGGTACACGTGCAGCGGCGGGGTGGCGCAGCCGTCGGCGATGGCCTTGACACACGCCAGCACGGTGGAAACCTGCAGCGCCGTCTTGTCAGTGACGGCCACACCGCCCACGGAACCGCTGAACGAGTCGTCGATGAGCGCGGCCACCTGGTCGTAGGTGAGCTGGGCAGCCTTGCGGCCGAAGAGGCGGTCGAGCAGTTTCATGCGGCCACCTCTTCCCAGAAGGACCGCGCAGACTCGGCCTGCAGCATGGCCCGGCCCACGGCCAGGATGGCGCCCACGGCAGCGTCGATCTTCTTTTCGGCGCTGGACTTGCGCGGGAAGATGTTGCCGTTGCGGTCTTCGAAGACCTCGACGTTGCTGAACATCCACAGCGTGGCCAGGTTGCCGTCATGGTGGAAGCGGCCGGCGTCGATGAGCGCGGCGATGAGCTTCATCGGCTCGCTCAGGTTGCGCACGGTCATGGGCACGTCGATGACGGTGAAGCCACTTTCCTGCAGGCCGGGCGCGATCTCGCGCGAGCCCCAGGCGTCCATGGCCACTTCGGCCACGCGGTGCAGGTCGGCGTCGGCCTCGACGTCTTCCTGGATCTGGCGCAGGTGGATCATGTTTCCAGGCGTCTGCACCAGGTGCTGCTGCACGACCCAGGCCCGGTAGTGCTCGTTTTCGGGCCGGGCCACGGCGGCCTGCGGCAGCCAGTTGCGCGTGAAGAGGTAGTAGTGGTCTTCGCCGTCGACGGTGCGGCGGAAGACCTTGGCCTTGCTGGCGATGTCGTTCTTGCTGGCCAGGTCGAGGCCGGCCCAGCAGGTCTCGCCGCGGAAGTCGGCCTCGCGCAGGGAGGCGTCGCCGCAGCGCTGCAGGTTCTCGAGGTTGAGCCAGGGGCTGGCGGCGTTGACCCAGACGTTGAGGTGCTTGGTCTTGAAGACGGCCTGCTTGCGCGGGTCGCGCATGGCCTCGGCCTGATCGGCGATGAGCTTCTCGGGGTCGATGCTGACGCCGAGGTTGGGGTTGGCCTTGTAGAGCACGGCCGGGTCGGTCCAGTCGTCGCCGGCGTCGATGGTGTAGACGATGCCGAAGCGGCGCTCGTCGACGACCACGCCCTCCAGGATCTTCTGCAGCTCGACCTGGTGCGTGTAGCAGGGGCCGCCGATGTTGCTGCCGGCGGTGGTGATGACGATGAGCAGCGGCTGGCTGCGCGCGCCCATGCCCGTCCACATGGTGTCGTACAGCTCGCTGGTGGCGTGCTCGTGGTACTCGTCGACGATGGCGCAGCTCGGGCTGGCGCCGTCGCCGGGCTTGCCGATGACGGGCTCGAACTTGCTGTTGGTGTCGATGACGGCCAGGTTGCTGACGTTGGGCACCACGCCGAACTCGCGGCGGAACTCGGTGTGGGCCTGGGCCATGAGCCGGGCCGGGCGGAAGACCTCGAGCGCCTGCTCGCGGCTGGTGGCGCCGCTGTAGACCTCGGCGCCGAACTCGCGGTCGAGCGTGAGGCCGTAGAGGCCGAAGCAGGCGGCCTTGGTGCTCTTGGCGTTCTTGCGCGGCAGGAAGATGTCGGCCTTCTGGAAGCGGCGCTTGCCGGTCTCGCGGTGGATCCAGCCGTAGATGCTGGCCACGACGAAGACCGCCCAGGGCTGCAGGACGATGCGCTCGCCACGCGCCGCCCAGTCGCCCTTGATGTGGGGCATGAGCTCGACGAAGCCGCACACGCGCCGCACCGGGTGGTAGGGCTTGCCGCTTACGGCGTCTTGCAGCTCGGGGTCGAAGACGTAGGGGAAGGCGGCGTCGCCCGCGGCCGCGCGCGCCAGGTCGCGCTGGTGGCGCTCGCACGCCAGGCGCACCCACTTGCAGGCGGCGATGCGGCCCTCGACCACGTCGGCCGCGTACTGATGGGCGATGGCGACGTAGTCTTTCACAGGGCACCGAAGCCTTCTGGCTTCTCGTCTTCACCCATGCCAGGCAGAGCGCGCTGCAGGTGGTTGCTCGGGTTGACCTTGCCGCGCGAAGAGGGCGACAGGCCGAAGTCGGCCAGGTACTTGTTGACCTGCTCCATCGCCTTGTTCGCGATGACCCAGTGCGGGCTGTAGGTCATGTGGCCGCCGGGCGTTTGCACGGTGTAGCCGTCGCCGCCGGTGTAGACCTCGCCTTTGGCCTCGGCATCGGCCTGGCGCAGCGCCGCCAGCTTGACGGCGCGCTGCAGTTGCATCTCGGCCCACACCCAGCGGGCCCAGGCCTGGCAGTAGAGCGCGAGCGCGCCGCGGTCGAGCTTCGAGATGAGGCCGTAGCGCTCGAGCTCGGGCGTGATGCGCCGCCACTCCTTGCGGGCCTCGGGCAGCAGGTGCGGCGGGCAGCCGGGCACCTCGATCTCGGGCTGCAGCTGGTCGCGCAGCTGGTCGAACGTGAGCTTGCTCGGGTTGCCCCGCAGCAGGTGCACGTTCGCGGGCAGCGGCTTCGGCCCGGGCATCAGCCGGCGCCTCCCGCCGCCTCGGGGGGTACCCCCCCTCCCGGAACTCCCGCGCGGAAAAATTTGGCGGGAGGCTCGGTTTCCGCCGGGTGCCCTCCAGACTTTCCGACCCCCCCCTGGGGGTGGGCGCCCCGGGCCCGCAGGCGCTCGGCCAAGGACTTGGCGTCGTGGCACTTGTGGCACAGCAGCCCGGTG
>JALHOU010000245.1 GCA_022842825.1 Rubrivivax sp. | reverse complement strand
GTGGGCCCAGGCCGCCGGCCTCGGCGCCGCCGCGCTGCGCCTGATCGAGGCCACGTCGCCCGTCGACCGCGCGGCACTGGCCCTGCCGTTCGACGAAGCGCTGCGCAGCGACCTGGCGCGGCGCTGGCTCGCCAGCCTCGACGACGCGCAGCGGGCGCAGGCCGTCTTCGACACCCGCACCTATGGCGACATCGTCAGCCGCAACGCGCCGCGCGCGGTGCCGCTCGACGCGGTCGGCCTCGCCCTCGAGCGCCTGTCGGCGCGCTGAAGCCGCCCCACCGGCGTGGTGAGCGCATTGACGCTGCGGCCCACGAGCCGGCGTTGTCCGGCGCCGTCGGCGGTCTCCGACAGGCGCTCGGTGCGTTCGACGACAGACGCGGCCGCCGCCACCTGTTAGCTTGGGTGAACTGTCCAGCCCAGGAGGCGTCCATGAAGCACCACTGTCCCACCTTGCGCACCACCACGGTCGCACTCGCCGCCTCCCTGGCGCTGCTCGGTCTCGCCGGCTGCGAGTCGATGAGCGAGCGCCAGCGCGGCACCGCCACCGGCGCCGGCGTCGGCGCGGTCGCCGGCGCCGTCGTGGGCTCGGCCACCGGAGGCAAGGCGGGCACCGGCGCGGCCATCGGCGGCGTCATCGGCGCCGTGGCCGGCAACCTGTGGAGCAAGCGCATGGAAGACAAGCGCGGCGAGATGCAGCGCGCCACGGAGGGCACCGGCATCTCGGTCGTGCGCACGGCCGACAACCAGCTCAAGCTCGACGTGCCGAGCGACTTCTCGTTCGATACCGGCAGCGCCGCCATCAAGTCGGAGATGCGCCCGGTACTCGACCAGTTCGCGCAGGGCCTCGACTCGAAGATGCGCGTGACGATCGTCGGCCACACCGACAGCACGGGCGGCGAAGAGCTCAACAACCGGCTGTCGATCGAGCGCGCTGCCAACGTGCGAGAGTACCTGCGGGCCAAGGGCCTCGAGCCGAGCCGCATGATCGCCAACGGCCGCGGCGAGCGCGAGCCGGTGGCCAGCAACGACACGAACGCCGGCCGCGCGCAGAACCGCCGCGTCGAAATCTACCTCAGCGAGCCGAGCGCACGCGGGTAGGCTGAATGAGCGCAGGAGCGCGGGAGCGCACGAGCATGCGTGGGCGCGGCGCTTGGCTCCTGGCGCACGGCAGGGGTGGCGCGGCAGCGGCGATCGCCGCCCGCCACGAGGCCGAGGGGTCACGCGACCGGAAGGACGCCCAGGCCGGCGAGCGTGCGGTCCACGGCCGCGTCCCAGCCGCGGTTGGCGGCGGGGCTGGCGGGGCTCGGGTGCAGGATCTGCGCCACCTGGATCCGCCGCGCCAAGGCCGAATCGATCGCCTCGCCCTCGAGCACGGCGCGCAGGCACCGTTCGGCAAATCCGCCGACGCCGATGGCCCACTGCGGCTGCAACGCCGCCAGCGCCGCGGCCAGGTGGCGGTCGCAGGCCGCCTGCACGGTGCGCCGCTCGGCCGCGGGCAGTTTGTCGGGCGTGAAGTTGCGGCCGGACTCTTCCAGGAAGACGAGCGGGCAATAGTTGAGGACGAACCACTCGTCAAAGAACGCCGGCGCGGTGCCGAAGCGCCGTGCCGCCCACCCCCACAGCCGGCGACCGCTCACTTCCGAGCGCCGGCAGGCAAAGCCTTCGATCGGCCGCTTGGGGTGCTGGCGGGGCGGGCTGCGCACCTCGCCCGCCAGCCCCATCCAGTCGCGCACGGCCGCCACCTCGCCGAACGGCACGCCCGTCTGCATCATGCCGAAGGGCCCGGGGTTCATGCCCAGCAGCACGACGCGCTTGCGCCCGGCACCGTAGCGCGTCACGTAGGCTTCGTAGGGCGCCCAGGCGTACTGCAGCGGGTCGTAGACGTGCGCGACCGGTGCGGCGAAGCGCAGCTTGCCGAGCGACTGCGTCAGCTCGCGCGCGGCGCCGAGCAGGGAGTGGGCGGCGGAAGAAGGCATGTCGCTGCAGGGAGTGCCGATGCAACCGAAACTGCACCCCGGGCCGTGGCCGCGTGCCTGGCGCCCAGGCGCAGCTTCAAGACGTCGGCTGCGCCGGCTTCTTCGTCTCGCAGGTGAAGTTCATGACCTTCCCGTGCGCCTCGCCGGCCAACTGTGCCAGCCGCACCTCGGCCTGTCCCTGGCCGCGGCCGGGCCGGCGGCGAAGGCGGCGAACAGGAAGGCGCCGGTCAGGAAACGGGCTCGGGGGGGTCATGGTCGGGTTCTCCTTGTCGACTTCTTGTTGTCTTCCTGTCGCCTCAATCCGGCTTGATGCCCGCACGCAGCACGATGTCCTTCCAGATCTTCTGCTGCTGCGTGATGTAGGCCTGGAACTCCTCCGGCGGGCCGCCGCCGCCCACCGCGCTGTCGCTGGCGAAGCGTTCGGTCACCGAGTTGCTCTTCAGCGCCTTCTGGCTCTCTTCCTGCAGCCGCTTGACGATGTCACGCGGCGTGCCGGCCGGCGCCAGGATGCCGTACCACTGCGAGGTCTCGAAGTCCTTGAAGCCCATCTCGGCCACGGTGGGCACGTCGGGCAGCGCGGGCAGGCGCTGCGCCGTGCCCACGGCGATGGCGCGCAGCTTGCCGCTCTTGATGTGCGGCAGCAGCGCCGGCAGCCCGGCGCTCGTGGCCTGCGTGCGCCCGGCGAGCAGGTCGGTGAGCATGGGCCCGGTGCCGCGGTAGGGAATGTGCGTGATGAACATGCCCGTCACGAGCTTGAGGTACTCCATCGAGAGGTGGCCGGCGCTCGCGTTGCCGGCGGTGCCGTAGTTCAGCCGGCCTGGGTTCTTCTTCACATGCGCCACGAACTCCTTGAAGTCCTTGGCCGGTACGTCGGGGTGCACGACGTAGAGGTTGGGCACCTTGGCCAGCAGCGTGACGGGCACGAAGTCCTTGTTCACGTCGAAAGGCTGGTTGGGGAAGATGATGGGGTTGACCGCCAGCACGCCGACGTGGCCGAGGATGATGGTGTGGCCGTCGGGGGTGGCCTTGGCCACTTCCGTCATCGCCGGGATGCCGCCGCCGCCGCCCTTGTTGTCGACGAAGACGGTCTGGCCGAGCTGCTTGGTGAGCTCGTTGGCCACCGTGCGCGCGACGATCTCGCTCGTGCCGCCGGGTGCAAAGGGCACGACGAAGCGCACCGACTGCCGGGGCCAGGCCGCCTGCGCGAAGGCCGGGCCGCCGAGAGTGGCGGCAGAAGTTGCCGAAGCGGCGAGGAACAGGCGTCGGTTCAGGGTCATCGAGGGTCTCCGTCGGGTCTCGTGTGTGCCATGGGCCGTTGCATTCGCGTCAGGTCGCTTCGAGCGCGTCGGGGCATGCCCCGATGCGTCAGCGCGGCAACTCAGGCTCGCCCAGCGGCATGGGTTGCGACTCGAGGGTGTGGCCCTCTTCCATCACGGCCGAGGGCACCTCGTGCAGGTCCCACACGAGCCGCACCTGGGCCAGCAGCCAGAGCATGACGTAACTCAGGTCGAGCTCCCACCGGTAGAAGCCCGCGCGCGCCGAGTTCATGTAGCGGTGGTGGTTGTTGTGCCAGGCCGCGCCCATCGTCGGGATGGCCAGCCACCAGACATTGGTCGTGTAGTCGTTGGTGGCAAAGCGCCGCCGGTGCCAGCGCCCGAGCTTGCCGCCGTGCGTGAGCGAGTTGATGGCGAAGATGCCGTGCAGCGACAGCACCGTGGGCACGAAGAAGGCCCACACGGCGGCGCTCCAGCCCATGCCCTCGTGCCCGAACAAGGGCGTGTAGGCCCCGAGCAGCACGGTGACGACGAGCAGCACCACCGGCCACAGCATGTGCGTCTTGTTGATGAACACGAGCTCCGGAAAGCGCGCCAGGTCCTTCACCGCGTCGAGGTCGGTGTCGAGGTTGTCCTGCAGCACGAGCCAGCCGAGGTGCGCGTGCCAGAAGCGGGCCCGGATGCCGCCAACGATGGGCGAGTGCGGGTCGCCCGGCCGGTCGCTCAGGCGATGGTGCTTGCGGTGGTGCCCCGCCCACCAGATGGGCCCGCGCTGGCCACTGGCGGCCACGCCGAGGGCGAGCACGGCCTGGAAGACGCGCGAGGTCTTGAAGGCGCGGTGCGCGAAGTAGCGGTGCGCGCCGGCCTCGATGAAGAACATGCGAACGAAGAAGCCGAGCACCGCCGCCCACAGCAGCTCGGCCGTGACGGGCACGACGAAGATGCCCAGGCACATCAGGTGCGAGACGAGGAGGCGGATGAAGATGACGCGGTGGCTCTCGCCGCGCTGGATGCCGGTCTGCTGCATGGCGGTGTTCCCAATCGATCGTGGTGTGACGGCAGCGCCCGCCGCGGCGCCGCCGGCCTGCCACGATCTTACCGACCGCGCTTCAGCGGGGCGTCTTGGGCGGTGGCACCAGGCCGCGCAGCGCCTGCGCCAGCTCAGCCGCCTGCCACACGGCGATGCGGTGCTCGGTGGCGAAGGCACGCGCCTGGTCGGTGAACTCGCCCAAGCCGATGTAGAGCGCATCGGGCGCCTCCGCGGCGTCGCGCGCCTCGGGCAGGGCGCGCAGTGCATCCAGGCCGGTGCGCGCCGTCTTCCAGCGGCGCGCACTCACCACTCTCTTGCGGCCTTGGCGCTCGAGCACGAAGTCGGCGGCACCCTGGCCCCGCTGTACCTCGTAGCCGTCGCGCACGAAGGCCCGTTCGAGCAGGCCGGAGAAGACCGGCCAGCTCATCGCCGCCACTGCCGCCTCGGTCTCGGTGATGCGGGCCGCGCTCGGCAGCTGCCACTGCCGGCGCGCAGCCAGCGCGCCGATGACGACGAACGGCAGGCCCGAGAGGGCACCGACGATGCGGTAGTCCGCCGGCAGCAGCGCGCCGCTCAGCAGCGCCAGGACGACCGCGATGCCGATGCTCACCCACCAGGGCGAGCGCAGCAGGATCGCGAACAGCGAGTTCTTCGCCATCTGCAGTTTCAAGCGGGTCCTCCGGTAGTGACGCCTGGTGCGGCTCAGTGCCAGTCCGCAGCCCTCAGTGTCGCTCAGCGCAGCAGCGGCACCCCCGTGCGCGCCTGCAGATCGACGAAGGCCAGCCCTGCGGCCATCTCGAGCACCTTCACGCCCTGGGCGGTGATCTCCATGACCGCGAGCTCGGTGTAGACACGCCGCACGCAGGCCAGGCCGGTGAGCGGGTAGGTGCAGCGCTCCACGAGCTTGGGCTCGCCGGCCTTGGTGGTGTGCTCCATCATCACCCAGGTGGCCTTGGCGCCGGTGGCGAGGTCCATGGCGCCGCCGACGGCCGGAATGGCATCGGGCGCGCCGGTGTGCCAGTTGGCAAGGTCGCCGTTGGCCGCCACCTGGAAGGCGCCGAGCACGCAGATGTCGAGGTGGCCGCCGCGCATCATCGAGAAGCTGTCGGCATGGTGGAAGAACGAACCGCCGGGCCGGAGCGTCACCGGCTGCTTGCCGGCGTTGATGAGGTCGTAGTCCTCCTCGCCGGGCGCCGGCGCCGGGCCCATGCCGAGCACGCCGTTCTCGCTGTGCAGCATCACTTCCTTGGCCGCCCCCAGATGGTTGGCCACGAGCGTCGGCAACCCGATGCCGAGGTTGACGACGGCGCCGTCGTGGATGTCGCGCGCCACGAGCGCGGCCATCTGGTCCTTGGTCCACTTGCCTGCGGCGCTCATCCGTTGGCTCCTGGTCGCATCGGCTGCGTGGGCTGAGCCGACAGCGCCGACAGCGCCGATTGCGCCGATGGCGCGGTCGCGGCGCCAGGCGCCGCGGCAAAGCCGCCCGCGCCCGTCTTCACGCGTGCCACCTTCACCACCCGCTGCACGAAGATGCCCGGCGTCACCACCACCTCGGGGTCGAGGGCGCCGAGGTCGACGATCTCGTGCACGCTCGCCACCGTCACCTTGGCCGCCATGGCCATGATGGGGCCGAAGTTGCGCGCCGTCATGCGGTAGGTGAGGTTGCCCCAGCGGTCGCCGCGCTCGGCCTTGATGAGGGCCAAGTCGGCGTGGATGGGGCTCTCCAGCACCATCCAGCGGCCGTCGATGAGGCGCGTCTCCTTGCCCTGGGCAAGCTCGGTGCCGTAGCCGGTGGCGGTGAAGAAACCACCGATGCCGGCGCCGGCGGCGCGGATGCGCTCGGCCAGGTTGCCCTGCGGCACGAGCTCGAGCTCGACCTGGCCCTCGCGGTACAGGCGGTCGAAGTGCCAGCTGTCGGTCTGGCGCGGGAAGCTGCAGATGATCTTGCGCACGCGCCCTTTGGCGAGCAGCAGCGCGAGGCCGTGGTCGCCGTTGCCGGCGTTGTTGTTGACGATCGTGAGGTCGCGCGCGCCCTGCTCGATGAGCGCCTCGGTCAGCTCGTTGGGCAGGCCGGCGGTGCCGAAGCCGCCGATCATCACGGTGGCACCGTCGCGCACGTCGGCCAGCGCCGCCGCGGGCGTGGGGAAGATCTTGTCGATCATGCGGACTTCGCCTCCATGACACCCGGCCTGATGCTGACGATGCCCACGCGCCGGCCGATGGCCGCAGCGTCGTCGAGCAGGTCGCACATGGCGAGCGCGAGGTCGGGCATGCCGGTCTCGCCGCTTCCTTCGGGCAGGCGCTCGAAGGCGCGCCGGGCGTGGCCGGGCGGGATGTCGTCGACGAGGTTGAGCGGGCACATCAGCGTCCAAGCCAAACCCCACTCCTCGCCCGCCTGGCGCAAGGTGCGGTGGTTGCGCAGGTGCTCGGCGATGACATGGCGCAGCACCTCGGGCGCGCCGTGCTCGCCGCGGTAGCCGCCCTGCGGATGATCGAGCGCGGCGCCGGAGGCGACGAGCACGAGCCGGCGCACGCCCTGGCGGCGCATGCCGGCGACGATGGCGCGTACGCTGTCGGAGAAGTCGGTGGCCGGCACGCTGAAGTCGTGCATGCCCAGGGTGCACAGCACGGCGCGCACGGCGGGCATGTCGACCGAGGGGCGAAGCGTCGTGTCGATGGCGCCGCTGTCGCGCGCATCGCCCACCGTCAACGCCAGGCCCGGCGCGGGCGGCAGGCGCGAGGCGTCGCGCACGAGCGCGCGCACCGGCCAGCCGC
>JALHOU010000244.1 GCA_022842825.1 Rubrivivax sp. | reverse complement strand
TCGCGCGCCGGGTCGGGCGCCGGCACGTCGAGCAGCCGGCACAGCTCGCCGATGAAGAGTTGGTAGTTGGCGCGCTCGGAGCCCGAGACGCCCGACCATCGCTGGACGAAGGCGTCGACAGGGTCGGGCGGCGGCATGCCGGGATCATAGAAGGCCTCTGCGACGGCCTTCGCGGGCTCCCGTCGCGCTGGTGGCGGAATCGCTCTCGCGTTGAGGGCGTGGCGCGCGCCAAGGCCGCCGGGTGGTCGGCTACGCGAATGTCCTCTTTGAGCGGCCCAGCTTCGCTGGTCCCCTCAATGCCCCCTTGATTTCGCTGCGCCGACCACCCGGCGGCCTTGGCGGGGAGTCGCTCGTGGTTCTCGTCGGGCACCACCATCGGTTCAGGATCGGGCCGACGGGGTGCCCTGCGCAGCGAAATCAAGGGGGCATCTGAGGGCCTTGCGAAGCCAGGCCCTCAGAAGAGGACATTCGCGAAGCAGGGCACCCCGTCGGCCCGATCCCGCCTCTGCTCGCCAAGGTCCAGCTCCTCCTTGGCCGTGCCAGGCCCGTGGGCGCGGATCCGCCGGGAGCCGGCCGCAAGTCAGCGTGCCGGCGCGGGCACGCTCACCGGCACCTGGGGCTCGGGCTTCTTCTTGGCCTTCTTCATTTCCTTGTTGCCTTTGCGTTTGGACATCGCATCTCCTTCATGGCCATCGTGGCCGTTGCCGGGCCCGCTCGGGCCCCTTGGCCTACTCGGCCCACGCGACCCACTCGGCCCCTTCGGGCCGCGTGAGCGGTTCTCGGTCAGCTGGTGCGTTTGGCCAGCAACTCGGCGCAGGCCCGGGCCACGGCTGCGACACGGCTGCTGGGGCCGGTGGTGCCGCTGCCGCTGGCGCTGGCCGCCGTGGCGACAGGCTCGGTGGCGGCCCAGCCCCCCTTCTCGACGTACTCGCCCTGCGTCCACGAGTCGAGCTTGACGAGCGCGGCGCGGTTCGATGCGGCGTCGCTCGCGCGCTCGAACTTGTCGACGCACACGGGCGCCAGCGCGGCCACGACCGCCTCGTCGACACGCTTGACCGCCATCGACTCGGCCTTGCCGCCGGTGGACCAGCCGCCCCAGTTGAAGCCGACAAACGCCAAGGCCGCGGCACCGGCCGCCGCGCCCCACAAGGCCGGCTTCGTTTCGACGGGAAATTTCATGACAGCCCTTTCAGGAGCGATGCAACAGCTCAATCTGAGGCTTGTTTCCGAGAGCGTCTGTACGCTGGCGCACGGTGAGCGGCTTGGCCGTGTGCATGTGGCGCGCGCCGTGAATGCGGCCTGCGGTAGCCGCGGGCGAGCGCGCGGGCTTCGCCGGCATGTGCGTCTGGTACGCGAGCCGGTCCGCCATGTAGCAACTGCAGGCCATCGCCTCGAGCGCTTGCCGGTCGAGCACGGTCAGCTCGCCGCGGTGATAGCGGATGAGTCCGCGCGCCTGCAGCGCGCCGGCGGCGACGGTGACGCCGACCCGGCGCACGCCGAGCATCGTGGCCATGAACTCATGCGTGACGTGGAAGTGGTCGCGGTGCGCGCGGTCGTGGCTCATCAGCAGCCAGCGCGCCAGCCGGGACCCGAGGTCGTGGTAGCTGCGGCAGGCCGAGCCGGTGGCCAGCTGCAGCATCAGCACGTAGACGTAGCGGTTGAGCATGCGGCGCAGCGCAGGGTTGTGCGCCAGCTCGCGCATGAACGGCACGCGGCCGATGCGCCAGGCCTCGCCCGGGCCCTGCACCACGGCGCGCAGCGGCGCCATCGACACGCCCAGCGTCAGCTGCACACCCAGCATGCCCTCGCGCCCGACCATGCCCACCTCGAGGGCGTCGCCGTGGTCCACCTGCGTGATGAGCGAGACGAAGCCGTTCACCGGGAACAGCACCGAACGCGTGGGCGTGCCGGACTCGCCCAGCACCTCGGAGAGCACGAGCTGCACCGGCTCGCACAGGGCGAGCACGCGCTTGCGGTCGCTGCCTGACAGCCCTTCGATCAGTTGGTTCTCGGCTTGCGCCACGATGCTCTTTCTCAGGTGCCGGGTCGGCAGCGGTCGGACTGTGCCTGCTGCGACGCGCGCTGACCGTTCGTTGGCGCACGGAGTGGTGGGCGCGAACGCCAAGCCACATCAGGCCGCCCGCACTGATCAGCCGGCGATCACCCCGAGCTCCGCCTCGCCCGCCGGCGCCGACGAGCGGGCGGCGCAGATCACCAGGTGGTGGCTGCGATCGCCGGCCTCGACGGTATCGAGCCACTCCTTCTCGGCCAGCGCCAGGGCGCCCTGCGCCAGCGCCTGCGCGATGGCGTCGCTTGCCCAGTCGGCGCACAGCGTCAGCAGGTGCTGCCGGCCGCCGCGGCGCAGGCGCAGCGTGGCGCTCGGCCAGTGGCTGGGCAGCTGCGGCCGCAGGCGCAGGCGGTCGCCGGCCACCTCGAGGCCGAAGATGGACTCGACCGCCGCGCGCTGCATCGTCGCCGAAGAGCCGGTGTACCAGCTCCAGCCGCCGCGGCCGGCGTACGGCGGCTGCGAGTAAACGTCGGCCGCCATCACGTAGGGCTCGAGGCCGTAGACGGGGCCGCGCACCGGGTGCGCGGCGCGGTGCGCCGGGCTCAGCCAGGTCCAGGTGCGCCAGGCGCCGTCGGCGTCGCCCAGGCGGGCCAGGGCCATCGCGGCCCAGGCCGTGGCGTGCGAGTACTGGCCACCGTTCTCGCGCACGCCGGGCGGGTAGGCTTGGATGTAGCCGGCGGCAGGAACGGCGCTGGCGAGCGGCGGGTCGAGCAGCTTCCACAGCCCGAGCGTCTCGTCGGCGAGCAGGCGCTGCGCCGAGGCCATGGCCTGGCGCTGCCGGGGCAGCGGCGCCACGCCCGACAGCACGCTCCAGGCCTGGGCGAGCAGGTCGATGCGGCACTCGGTGCCCGACTTCGAGCCGAGCGGCGAACCGTCGTCGAAGAAAGCGCGGCGATACCACTGGCCATCCCAGGCGGCGTCGGCCAATGCGCCACGCCAGATCAGCGCCGCGGCGCGCCAGCGGTTGGCGCGCGTGCCCTCGCCGCGCGCCTCGGCGAGAGTGGCGTAGCCGGCCACCAGGTGGCACAGGAACCAGGCGAGCCACACCGATTCGCCACGACCACCGTGGCCGACGCGGTTCATGCCGTCGTTCCAGTCGCCGCCGCCCATCAGCGGCAGCCCGTGCGTGCCCACGGCCAGGCTGCGGTCGATGCACAGCGCGCCATGTTCGTACAGCGTGGCCACCTGCTTGCTCGTGCGCGGCTCGAAGTAGGCATCCTCGGCGCCCTCGGGCACGGCATCGCCTTCGATGAAGGGCACCACCTCGTCGAGCACGGCGAGGTCTTCGGTCACGCGCACGTAGTGCAGCGTGGCGTGCGGCAGCCACAGCAGGTCGTCACTGAAGTGCGTGCGCGCCCCGGCACCGCCGGGTGGATGCCACCAGTGCTGCACGTCGCCTTCGACGAACTGGCGCGCGGCGGCACGCAGCAACTGCTCGCGCAGCAGCTGCGGCGCGGTGAGCGCGAGCCCCATCGCGTCCTGCAGCTGGTCGCGGAAGCCGTAGGCACCGCCGGCCTGGTAGAAGCCGGCCCGCCCCCACAGGCGGCAGGCCAGGGTCTGGTAGGGCAGCCAGTGGTTGACCAGCGCGTCGAAGAGCGGGTCGGGTGTGCGCACGGTCACGGCGCCGAGCACCGACCGCAGGTGGGCGCGCACGTCGTGCTCGGCCAACGCGGCGTCGCGCATCACCTCGTCGATCCCGAGCAACTGGGCGCGGGCGCGCGAGGCGGCGTGGCCGATGACGAAGACCACCGACACCGCGTCACCCGCCGGCAGGCGCAGCGACACCGCCGCGGCCGCGCAGGGGTCGAGCCCGGCACCCGCGCGTTGCCCCAGCTGCTCGGGCAAGGTGCCGCGGCCGCGCGCATCGAAGAGCTCGCGCCGGTCGCAGGTCCAGTCGTCGAGGGCGGCGCCGGGCTGTCCCGCCACGTGCAGGGCGAGAAAGGCCGTCTCGCCGCCATGGCCGTCGTGCGCGTCGTGCTGGGTGGCCAGCAGCAGGTCGATCGGCGCCTCGCCCTCGTGCAGGCGCGACAGGGCTGTCGAGACCGCGCGGCGGTCGCCACGCACGCTGCCCATCATCCACTCGACCACGCCGACCAGGCGCAGGTCGAAATCGCGCGGGCCGACGTTGCGCAGCGTGATTTGCACGCGCTTGATCGGGCTGTGCGCCGCGACACACCAGGTGGTGCCGACTTCGACGCAGGCGCGGCCGTCGGCGTTCTCGAGGATCTGGTCGATGCGGGTCGAGCCCGGGCCGTGCTCGACGCGGCAGCGCTGCATCGCACCGGCGCCCGGGCGACCCAGGGTCCAGGTCTGCGCCGTGCGCAGGTCCTGCAGGTGGAAGGCCTCGCCGTCCATGTCGGCGAGCGGGTCGTTGCCCCAGGCGCTCAGCTGGTGCAGGCGGCTGTTGCCGGCCCAGGTGCAGCCGGCGCCCGACTCCGACACCAGGGCGCCGAAGTCCGGGTTGGCCAGCACGTTGACCCAGGGCCGCGGCGTCGGCTGCGCCAGGCCGGTCTCGAAACTGAAGCGGCCGTCCTCGGCGTCGAACCGGCCCGTGGCCAAGGGGGGGAGGGGTGGTGCCGACCAGGGCGACGCGGCGGCCGCGGGCCACGGGTCGTCGGCCAGCGCGCCGGTGTTCTGCGCGTCGCGTTCGGCCAGCGCGGCATCGTGCCAGGCCGTCAACTGGGCCACATGCTCGGCCAGCGGGCGCCCGTCGGCATGCAGGCGCACGCGCGCCAGCAGGGCGAGGCCGGCGCGCTCGGCGGGCGAGAGGTCGCCGGACTGCCAGACGTGCATCGTGCCGACGCGGGCCGGGGCGGCAGCGGCACCGGCAGCGGAACCGATGCTCGCCGCGTGGCGCTCGCGCAGCGCGAGCAGCTCATGCTGCAGCGTCATCAGGTAGGAACGTGGTTCGGCGTTGACGACCACCAGGTCGACCGCGACGCCGCCGCGCGTCCACCAGGCGAGGCCGCGCGCGAGGGCGCGCACCAGCCGCAGTCCCTGTGGCTGGCTGATGTGCACGCTGATGAGCGGCCGCTCGCCCGAAACGCCATAGCGCCACAGCGAACGCCGGTCGCCGTCGGTGGGCCCGCTGGCCGACGCGGGCCGGGCGAGCAGCAACAACATCGGCGTCGTCAACAGGCGCAGCGACGCAAGCTCCTCGGCCCGCAGGGTGATGTCGCCCAGTCGCATCGCCGGCAGCGCGTCGGCGCCCGGGGTCCGCGAGGGCGGCGTGGTGTCGGCCGCCGACGCGCGCGCCCGGGTCACCACGGCCTGCAGCGTTTCGTTGTCGGTGGCCGCTGCGGTGCCGAGGACCACCTGCACCGTGCCGTGCGGCGGCAGCGTGAGCCGCAGGGACAACGCCGCCACCGGGTCCAGCCCGGTGGGGCGCTCGCCGCTGGTGGCATCGGTGTCGGCAAACTCGGCCAGCGGCTGCCACGGGCTGCGCAGGCGGCCGCGCCAGCGCGCCCGGTCGGCCTGGGCGCGTGCGGGCAGTGCGTTCGCATCGGCGCCGGCCATGAAGTGCACGCCGTGCAGTGCCGGCTCGTCGTCGCGGCGCGGCTTGCGCGTGAAGAACAGCGCCTGCCGCTCGGCATCCCAGCGCGCGCTGACGAAGAGGTTGGCGAAGGCCGGGTGCATCTCGTCGGCACGCGCTTCGGACAGGCAGATCTCGAAGGCCGAAAGCACGTCGAGCTCGATCGACCCGGCCGAGGTGTTCCACAGTTCGACGCGCCGCAACTCGACATCGTCCTCGGGGTCCACCCACACCGTGCACTGCACGCGCAGGTCGGGCCAGGTGGCGCTGAAGACGGCGTGGTCGGCGCCGAAGCGCGCGCGGTAGTGCGCCTCGGGGTCGGGGGCCGGGTGCTGCGTGATCGAGAGCGCCGCGCTCTCGCCGCGGCGGCGCAGGTAGACGAAGCTGCCGTGCGCGTCGCGCAGCGCGTCGTCGCGCCAGCGCGAGATGTCGGCGCCTTGCCAGCGGCTCCAGCCGGCGCCGTTGGGGCGCAGCGCCACCGCGTAGCGGCCGTTGGCGAGCAGTTGCGTCGGCGGCAGCGCGCTGGCGCCGGGCTCGAGCCACTCGCTCCCCGGGGCGTGCGCCAGCGTCGAGGTGCGGTCGCGCAGCGACGGGATCTCCAGCTCCGGGCGCGGCACCTGCGCCACCTCGCGCGGCACGCGCTCGTGCAGCAGGCAGGCCACGGCGGCCAGCCGCCGGTCGGCCATGCCCCAGCGGCGCGGCAGGCCGTCGCGCAGCACCACCGCCAGCGCGACGAGCGTCATGCCCTGGTGGTGCGCCATGATCGTCTCGACGGGTGCGAAGCGCGTCGGCTCGGGGCGGCGCTCGGGCGTGAAGTCCAGCGCCTCGATGAAGCCGCGGCCGCCGCGCGCCCCGAGTGCCTCGAGGCGCCGCAGGTTGGCGACGGCGGCGGCGGGGTCGAACATCGCCGCCAGCGCCGTGGCGTACGGGGCGACCACGCGTTCGTCGGCCGGCGTGCGACGCATCGCCAGGCGCGGCACGCCTTGCGGGCCGTACTGGTAGGCGAGCGAGGTGTCGACCTCGGCGCGCGCGCATTCCGAGATGCCCCAGGGCAGGCCCTGTGCCTCGCCGAAGCGCCGCTGCTCCTGCACGGCCATGTGGCTGGCGCGGGCGAGCACGGTGCCCTCGGGCTCGTCGAGCACGAGGGCCGGCATCAGGTACTCGAACATCGAGCCCGACCACGAGCGCAGGCCCACATGCGCGCCGGCGGCCTGGAACGGGCGGCCGAGCGCCGCCCAGTGCGAGGCCGGCACGTCGCCCTTGGCGATGGCCCACAGGCTCGCCGCGCGCGCCTCGGAGGCGAGCAGGTCGTAGTGGCCGCTGTCGGCCTGGCCGTCCGCGTGCTCGTGGCCCACGCGCCAGCCGATGTGGAACAGGCGCCGGCGTGCGTTGTAGAGGAAGCCGAACTCCGGCGCTTCGGCGAGCGCGCGGCAGCGCTGCGCGGCGCGCGCGAGCTGTTGCGGCGGGCCGTCGACG
>JALHOU010000243.1:5888-7110 GCA_022842825.1 Rubrivivax sp. | reverse complement strand
CGCCCGGGCTTCACCGACATGGTGGGCCGCGCCAAGTACGACGCGTGGGCCGGGCAGAAGGGCAAGGACGGCAAGAAGGCGATGCAGGAATACATCGACCTCATCGAGAGCTTGAAGTAGCGCCCGACGGTGCGGGAGTCCGCTCCAGCTCGCGCGTCGTCACCGGCTCGCGCGTCGTCAGCAGGCCGCGCAGTTGCAGCTCCAGCAGCGGCGCCAGCACCTCGCGCAGCAGCGCCTCGCGCGCGCGCCGGCCGCCGCCGGCGACGGCGGTGCCTTCGGCCGACAGCGCCCCCTCGGCGACATGATCGAACTGGCCGGCGAGCGCGAGATGGGCAAAGCCATGCACCACCGACCAGGTCGCCAGCAGCGCCTGCCAGTGCGCCGGCGTTAGGGGTCGCGGCGCCGGCGCGCCCAGCAGCAGGCGCACGCCGTCTTCCAGCACGGCGAAAGCGGCGCGGGCACTGCGCTCGAGCGCCTCGTCCTTGCGCACACCGCGCGCGCCGGCGCGGAACATGAGCCCGAAGCGGCCTGGGTGCCGCAGCGCGAAGCCGACGTAGCCGAGCCCCTGCTCGCGCAAGCGCGCCACGGGGTCGCTGCCGCCGCGCTCGTTGCCGGCCTGCAGCGCCGACGTGAGGCCCTCGAAGGCGTGCGTGGCCACGGCGATGAGCAGGCCCTCGGCGTCGCCGAAGTGGTGCGCCGGCGCCGCCGGCGACACGCCGGAGCGCCGCGCCACCTCGCGCAGCGAGAAGCCCTCGGTGCCGCGCTCGGCCAGCAGGCCCTCGGTGGCCTCGATCAGCGCCTCGCGCAGGGCGCCGTGGTGATAGGCCTCGCGGCGCGGCGCGGCGCGCGCGCCGGCACGCCGCACGGCGGCCCTCTCGGTCGCGGGCTTCTTGCTCGCGGGCTTCTTGCTCGCAGCTCTCTTGCTCGCAGGCTTGGCGGAGGTGGGCATGGAATGGGTGGATCAGGGCGGGATGGAACCAGGCGAAGCGGACCAGGACGACACGCGCCGAATCGTCATGACTTGACACCGTTCAGATTCTGCCCCAGCATATCTGAACATCGTTCATTTCGACGCCGCCGCCCACGAGGAGCCCCCATGGCCACGCCCGACCTGTTCGCCCCCGAGACCGTCTTCCAGGCAGGCAACAGCCTTGCCCTGCTCGGCTGGATCGCGCTCGCGTGCTCGCCCGCCGGTGCGCGCTGGGCGCCGCTGGCGCGCCGC
>JALHOU010000243.1:0-5788 GCA_022842825.1 Rubrivivax sp. | reverse complement strand
ATCGACCTGCAAGGACCCGCCATGAACACCCTGGCTCTCCACCCTTCGTGCCGCCGCGAGCGGCTCTTGCACGCGCTCGCCCGCCTGCCGCGCGAGCTGCTGGCCCGCGAACGCCGGCTCACGCTCTATGCCGCGTTGCTGCTGGCGCTGCTGGTGCCGATGGCCATCGCCGCCGGCCTCGACGAGCGGCTGCTGCGCGGCGTCAACGTGTGGATCAAGCCGATGAAGTTCGCGCTCTCGATCGCCGCGCTGGCGCTCACGACGGCGTGGTTCGTGGGGCACCTGCGGCCCGGGCAGCGGCGCAGCCGCGCCGTCGACCGCATCGTCTGGCTGCTCATCGGCACCGGCAGCTTCGAGCTCGCCTACATCGCGCTGCAGGCGGCCCTCGGCCAGGGCTCGCACTACAACGTCGGCGACCCGCTGCACGGCCTCATGTACACGCTGATGGGCCTGGGCGCCTTCGGGCTCACCGCGACGCAGCCGATGCTCGCCTGGCAGCTGCTGCGGCACGCCGAGACGGCGCGGCCGCCCGCCTACCGGCAGGCCGTGTTGCTCGGGCTGTGGCTCACATTCGTCTTCGGCGCCGGCGTCGGTGGCGTGTTGTCTTCGATGCAGCCGCCCGATGTGGCCGCAGGCGCCGCGGTGCCGCTCTTCGGCTGGTCGCTGGCCGGCGGCGACCTGCGGCCGGCGCACTTCATCGGCATCCATGCCGGGCAGGTGCTGCCGCTGGCCGGCTGGGTCATCGCGGCGCGCAGCCCGCAGCACGCCGGTCGCTGGGTCTGGGGCGTCACCGCGCTCTATACGGTGCTGTTCGGCGCGGCCCTCGCCTGGGGGCTCGTGGGCCGACTTGCATAGGCGGTCCAGGCGAAGTCGCTATGCAGCCGCTCTGGGCAGGCCCTGGGAGCCCGAGCCGCAGAAGTCCAGGTCCGCGAATTCCGCGACCCAGGCTCGCTAGCGCTTCTTCGCCGCCGCCTTGACAGGCGCCTTGGCTCCCGCCTTCTTGGCCGCCGCACTGCCCTTGGCCAGCAGGTCGTCGAGCGTCTTCTGGATCTCGCCCTCGATGGTCTTTGAAAACGCGCCAAGCAGGAAGCCGAGCTTGGCGTCGAGGTCGAAGTGGTCGGCCGCGACGATGAGACGGCCGCTGACGCCACTGCGCGTGAACTCGACGGTGTCGGAGAAGTCGCCCTCGATCACCGTGCACGCCATGTCCCACTTCTTCTCCGCCTCCTCAGCCCACTTCCAGGCAATCTTGCGCGCCTTCTCGAGGCCGAGTTCGTGTTCACGGTGGATGCGAAGGTCGGGCATGGGGTCTCCTCTTCGTGTTCAGGGTGTTGCCAGGGGCGTCGGGCAGCGGTCAGCGGGTCGGCGCGGGCGCGCCGAGCAACGAGCGCCGCTCGGCCTTGGGCAGCGCGGCCAGCCGCTTCACCTCGGCGTAGAAGCGTTCGAAGTCGCGCCCCTGCTGGTCGAACAGGCGCTCGAACTGCGGCACCAGCTCGTTGTAAGCCGCCTGCACGCCAAGCGAGGCGTTGTTGGCGCGGGCGAACCAGCCGTCGTAGCCGGCAAAGCCGCCCCAGCGCGTGGCCTTGGTCTGTTCGTACTCGGCGCGCATGGCCGCCAGCAGGCCGGCCTTGCGTTCGCGCTTCTCGGCGTCGGTGATGGCGCTGGCATACAGCGTGGCGAGGCTCGCGCGCGTGCGCTGCGTGAGGGCGCGGAAGTCGGCGCGGCGCAACGCGGCATCGGCGTCGGCCTGGCGCGCCTCGGGCGTGGCGAACTTCTCCAGCCAGCGCTGGCCGCCGAGCCGCTCCACCGCGACAGCGAAGCTCTCGTTGAACGTGGTGTCGTCGTTGGCGTAGGCCACCTGGTGGGCGAGCTCGTGGAAGATGAGCCGCGCCAGCTCGCCCTCGCCCCAGAAGATGAAGGTGTTGAGCAACGGGTCGCCGCCCAGCCAGTTGGTACGCCCGAGCGTGCTGTAGGCAGGCACGCCGTAGACATTGACATCAAGCCCCTGCGCACGCAGCTCGGCAGCGAGGGCGTCGGCGCCGGCGCGGTCGAAGTAGCCGCGGTAGCCGACGCAGCCCACCACCGGGAAGCACCAGGTCTTCAGCGTCAGCGAGAGCTCCGGCGTCGCCACCACGTTCCACACCACGGCGCTGCGGCCGAGGTCGGCATAGCGCCGGTAGCTCGCGTTGTCAGGCAGCTTCAGCTCCTGCACGGCGAAGTCGCGCATGCGCTGGGAAAGCTGCAGCCGCTCGCGCAGGCGCGGCTCGGTGCCTTCGGCCTCGATCCACCCGGGCACGCTGCGGGACTGGGTGACGAGCTCGACGTGCCCGCCCACCGCCTGCGCGTAGTAGCCGAGCGTGCCGCATCCGCTCGTCAGGCACACCGTGCCCGCGGCCAGCGCCACCACCCCCACCACTCCTGCGGCCGCCATGAGCGCGATCTGCTTGCCGGTCAGGCGCACGGCGCGTTCATTCCGCTGCGGCGGTCGCGGCCGCCACCACCGACCCGGCCGGGGACCCGGCGGCCCGCTCCACCTGCACCAGACAGTCGTAGAACGTGGCCGCCCGCCCGACGTCAGTCAGCCGCTGGTGCGTGAGCTGGTTGGCGTTGGTGCCATCGCGGCCGTACTTGCGCCACCACACGCCCAGGCCGTGCACCACGCCCGGCCGGGCGCGCCCTTCGCGGCCGTCCGACCCACGTCCACCCACCACGGCACGCGCCAGCGTGCTGCCGCGGTCGTTGAAGATGCGCACGAGGTCGCCTTCGGCCACGCCGCGCGCGCTGGCATCCCCGGCATGCATCTCGAGCACCGGCTCGCCTTCGGCAGCGCGCAGGCTCGGCACGTTGACGAAGCTGGAGTTCAGGAAGTGGCGCGCCGGCGGCGAGATCATCGCCAGCGGGTAGCGCGTGGCCAGCGCCGGCGAGGACAGCACACTCTCGTAGTTCGGCACGAAGTCGGGCACTCCCAGCCCCGGCGCGTCGACGAGGGCCTTGCCGCTGGGCGTGGGGAAGTTGCCGTGCGCGAACGGCGCCTCGCCAATGGCCAGCCGGCTCCAGCCCTTGCGGCCGAGCTCGTCGAGCTTGACGCGCGTGGGATCGAAGGCGCCGAGCGCCATGGTCTCGTCGCTGTCCTCGAAGCACGGCTCGGTGTAGCCCATGCGCCGCGCCAGCTGGCGGAAGATCTCCGCGTTCGAGCGCGCCTGGCCGAGCGGCGCGATGGCCGGGCGGTTCAGCATCGCGTACACGTGCCCGTAGGCGGCGTGCGCGTCCCAGTGCTCGAGCTGCGTCGTCGCCGGCAGCACGTAGTCGGCATGGTCGGCGGTGTCGGTGAGGAAATGCTCGAGCACGACGGTGAAGAGGTCCTCGCGTGCGAAGCCGCGCACCACCTGGGCGCTGTCGGGCGCCACCGCGACCGGGTTGCTGTTGTAGACCACCACCGCCTCGATGCGCGGGCCGAACGCGGGCGAGCTCTGCCGCTGCAGGTCGTCGCCGATGGTGCACATGTTGATGGTGCGCGGGCGCCGGCCCTCGGCCGCCGGCCCGTAGACGGGCTCGAGCAGGTCGGGCCGCTGCAGCCAGGCGTCGCGCCGCGCGCCGCGGAACCAGCCGCCCGAGGAAAGCAGCAAGCCACCAGCGCGCTGCCGCCACGCGCCCACCAGGCAGGGCAGCAGCGCGATCAGCCGCACCGCGTTGCCGCCGCCGTGCACGCGCTGCATGCCGTAGTTGAGGCGGATGGCCGCGGGGCGGGCGCCGCCGTACTCGCGCGCGAGTTCGACGATGGTGCCGGCGTCGATGCCGCACACGGCTGCCGCACGCTCGGGCGTCCAGGCGAGCGCGCGCTCGCGCAGCTTCTCGAAGCCGTCGACATGACGCTCGATGTAGTCGTGGTCGAGCCGGTCGTGCACGATGAGCTCGTGCATCATTGCCAGCGCCAGCGCGCCGTCGCTGCCCGGCAGCAAGGCGATGTGCTGGTGGCACTTCTCGGCCGTTTCGCTCTTGCGCGGGTCGATGCAGACGAGCTTCGCGCCGGCGCGCTTGGCCTGCTGGGCATAGTTCCAGAAGTGCACGCTGCTGGTGATCGGGTTGCTGCCCCAGATCAGGATCAGCCGGCTCTCGGCGAAGTGCTCGACGTGCATGCCGACCTTGCCGCCGTAGGTGGCCACCAGGGCGTCGCCGCCGGCGCTGGCGCAGATGGTGCGGTCGAGCAGGCTCGCGCCCAGCCGGTGCCAGAAGCGCGCCGCCATGCCCTCGCCCTGCACCAGGCCCATCGTGCCGGCGTAGCTGTAGGGCAGCACCGCCTGCGGCTCGCGCGCGGCGATGGCCCGCAGGCGCGAGGCGATGTCGTCAAGCGCCTCGTCCCAACCGACCGGTTCGAAGCGGCCCTCGCCCTTGCGCCCGACGCGGCGCAGCGGCTGCAGCACGCGCTCGGGGTGGTAGGTGCGCTCGGCGTAGCGGCTGACCTTGGTACACAGCGCGCCGTGTGTCGTCGGGTGTTCCGGATCACCGGCCACCCGCACCACCCGCCCTTCACGCACGGTGACGTGCAGCGCACAGGTGTCGGGGCAGTCGTGCGGGCAGGTGCCTTGCACGGTGGACTCGGGAGCGGGCGTGGGCATGGGGCGGAGTGTTCCACAAGCCCATGCGGTGCTCGGGGCCGCTGTCGTGCCTCTTGCCGCAAGTCCAGCCCGCCCCCATCGCCGGCCGCCGCGGCGCCACGGGGCAGCCCCGCGTCGCACCCGGCAATCCCTAGAACCGCGCCCGTCGGAGACCGTGGTCGCGCCCCGCGAATGCGCGTCTCTCCTCTCCGCCAATGCCCTCCTTTCGCACTAGTCTCGGACCCGTGAGGCGCGCTCCCGCGCCACAGCGGCCGGCTCCCCACCCGCTGCCAAGAAAACATGTCCACTCGACGACAGGCCCTCAAGCCCTTGGGCATATCGCTGGGCGCACTCGCCGCCACATTGGCGGCCCCGGCCCTGCTGGCGCAGGACCTGCGCGGCCGCATCGTGCTCGGCCAGTCGGCCCCGCTCACCGGCGCGGCGGCGCAGCTCGGGCTGCAGTTCCAGGCCGGCGCGCAGCTGTATCTGGCGCGGCTGAACAGCCGCGGCGGCATCAACGGCCGTGCCGTCGAACTGAAGAGCCTCGACGACGGCTACGAGCCCGACCGCTGCGCCGTCAATACGCGCCAGCTCGTCGACCAAGGCGTGGCCGCGCTCTTCGGCTTCATCGGCACGCCCACCTCGCTGGCGGCGCTGCCCATCGCCACCGCGACGAGGACGCCCTTCATCGCACCCTTCACCGGCGCGCAGGCGCTGCGCGAGCCTTTCAACCGCTACGCTTTCCACGTGCGCGCCTCGTATTTCGACGAAACGGCGCGCATCGTCAACCAGCTCACCAGCGTGGGCATGAAGAACATCGCCGTCTTCCACCAGAACGACAGCTACGGCCAGGCCGGCCTGGCCGGCGTCGTGCGCGCGCTCGAGGCACAGCGCAGCCGGCCGGTGGTCACGGCCACGGTGGAGCGCAACTCGGTCGACGTGGCTGCGGCGGTGAAGACCATCGTCGCCGCGCGGCCCGAGGCGGTGGTGCAGGTCAGCGCCTACAGGAGCTGCGCCGCCTTCGTGCGCGAGGCGCGCAAGGCCGGATTCGGCGGCCAGTTCTACAACGTGTCCTTCGTCGGCACGGCGGCGCTCGCGAAGGAGCTGGGGCCCGACGCGCGCGGCGTCGTCATCAGCCAGGTGATGCCCTTCCCCTTCACGGCCACGACGCCCGTCGCAGGCGAGTTCCTCGC
>JALHOU010000242.1 GCA_022842825.1 Rubrivivax sp. | reverse complement strand
CGTGGCACCCGCGCCAGCGGCCGCTGCGCAGGCTGCCCCCGGGCCGGCGGCCCACCCAACCGAGGCACCTGCGCCGCCGGCCGAACCGCCGCCACCGTCTGCGCCCTCCGCGAACAAGCCCACACCTTGATCGTGACGCCAGCGACGTGGTGTCAAGCCGCGCGCGGCCATTCCTAGAATCCCTGCCATGAAGCCATTCGCCCCATCGCCCTTCACGCGGGGCGCGGCGCTGCCGGCCCTGCTGGCCGAGCGCATCCTCATCCTCGACGGCGCGATGGGCACGATGATCCAGCGCCATCGCCTGGGCGAAGCGGACTTCCGCGGGGAGCGGTTGAAAGACCACCCCAAGGACCTGAAGGGCAACAACGACCTGCTCGTGCTGACCCGGCCGGAGGTGGTGCAGAAGATCCACGAGCAGTACCTCGCCGCCGGCGCCGACCTGATCGAGACCAACACCTTCGGTGCCACATCGATCGCGCAGGAGGACTATGGCCTCGCCCACCTCGCGCGCGAGATGAACCGCGCCGCGGCGCAGCTGGCCCGCGCCGCCGTCGGTCGGCACATGGCCGCCGAAGGCCCCGCCGCCCGCCCGCGTTTCGTGGCCGGCGCGCTCGGCCCGACGCCCAAGACGGCCAGCATCAGCCCGGACGTCAACGACCCCGGCGCGCGCAATGTCAGCTTCGAGCAGCTGCGCGACGCCTACCGCGAGCAGGCCGAGGGGCTGCTCGAGGGCGGCTGCGACCTCTTTCTCGTCGAGACCATCTTCGATACCCTGAACGCGAAGGCGGCCATCTTCGCCCTCGACGAGCTGATGGACGAGACAGGCGAACGGCTGCCCGTGATCATCTCCGGCACCGTGACCGACGCCTCCGGCCGCATCCTCTCGGGCCAGACGGTGCAGGCCTTCTGGCACTCGGTGCGCCACGCGCGGCCGCTGGCCGTGGGCCTGAACTGCGCCCTCGGCGCGGCCGTGATGCGCCCGTACATCGAGGAGCTGTCCAAAGTGGCGGGCGACACCTTCGTCAGCTGCTACCCCAACGCTGGCCTGCCCAATCCGATGAGCGAGACCGGCTTCGACGAGACGCCCGAGGTGACGGGCACCTTGCTCGAGGACTTCGCGAAAAGCGGCTTCCTCAACATCGCCGGCGGCTGCTGCGGCACGACACCGGAGCACGTCGCCGAGATCGCGCGCCGCCTCAAGACCTACCGCCCGCGCAGCCGGCACGACCCGCTGTTCACACAGCTCGCGGCATAGACGCCGCGGGGTTAGATCTCCACCTTGGTGCCCAGCTCGACGATGCGATTCGTCGGCAGGTTCAGGAAGTCTGCCGCCGCGGCGGCGTTGCGGTGCATGCTGGCGAAGAGCTTCTCGCGCCATAGCGGCATGCCGCCGCCGAACGTGGGCACCACGGTGTCGCGACTGAGGAAGTAGCTCGTCTCCATCTCTTCGAGCTGGATGCCTCGTCCCGCGAGCAGCTTCAACGCCTCGGGCACGTCGGGGTCGTTCTTGAAGCCGAAGTGCAGCGTCACCTGCCAGCAGTCGTGGCCCAGCCCTTCCACTTCGACGCGCCTGTCGAAGCCGACCCATGGCACCTCGTGCTGCATCACCGTCACGAAGAGGTTCTGCTCGTGCAGCACCTTGTTGTGCTTGAGGTTGTGCAGCAGCGCAAAGGGCGTGGCGCCCTTCTCGGCGTTGAGGAAGACGGCGGTGCCGGCGACGCGCAGTGGCGCACTCAGGAAGATGCTCTCGATGAAGGCGGGCAGCTCGATCGATTCCTCGCGCAGCTTGCGGGCCATGAGGGCGCGGCCCTGCTTCCAGGTCATCATGAGCACGAACATTGCGCCGCCGATGACCAGCGGGAACCAGCCGCCCTCGAACACCTTCACGATGTTGGCTGCGAAGAAGGTGATGTCGACGGCGAAGAACAGCCCCGTCGCCAGCAGGCACGGCAGCAGCGGCAGCCGCCACGCGTAGCGCACCACGAAGAAGGTCATCACCGTGGTGATGGTCATGTCGATCGTGACCGCGATGCCGTAGGCCGATGCCAGCGCGCTGCTGGAGCCGAACACGACGACGGCGAAGACGACGCAGGCAAAGAGCGTCCAGTTGACGAAGGGCACGTAGATCTGCCCCGTGTCGCGGATGGAGGTATGCGCGATGCGCAGGCGCGGCAGGTAGCCCAGCTGGATGGCCTGCTTGGCCACCGAGAAGGCGGCCGTGATCAGCGCCTGGGAGGCGATCACCGTGGCCAGCGTGGCCAGGCCGATGAGCGGGAAAAGCGCCCAGCCCGGCGCCATCTCGTAGAACGGGTTCTTCACGTTCTCCGGGTGCTGCAGCAGCATCGCGCCCTGGCCGAAGTAGTTGATGACCAGCGCCGGCATCACCACCAGGAACCATGCCCAGCGGATGGGCGGCTTGCCGAAGTGCCCGAGGTCGGCATAGAGCGCCTCGGCCCCGGTGACGCAAAGCACCACGGCGCCCAGCGCGACAAAGGTGATGCCCGGGTGCCCGAACGCGAAGGCGAGTGCATGGTGCGGCGAGAGCGCCGCCAGCACCTGTGGGTGGCTCAGGATGTGCGGCACGCCGAGCGCGGCCATGACCAGAAACCAGAGCAGCGTCACGGGCCCGAAAAGGCGCCCCACCGCTGCGGTGCCGAAGCGCTGTGCCGAGAACAGCAGCGTCAGCACCACCAGCGTCACCGGCACCACGTAACGGTGCAGCGCCGGCGCCGCCACCTCCAGGCCCTCGACCGCCGAGAGCACCGAGATCGCCGGGGTGATGACGCCGTCACCGAAGAAGATGGCCGTACCGAAGATGCCCAGCACGAGCAGGCGCCGGCGCAGCACCGGCCGATCGTGCACGGCCTGGATGGCCAGCGCGAGCATGGCGATGAGGCCGCCCTCGCCGTTGTTGTCGGCACGCAGGATCAGCACCACGTACTTCAGCGACACCACGAGGGTGAGCGTCCAGAAGACGAGCGAGAGCACGCCGAAGATGTTGGCTTCGGTCAGCGGCACGCGCCCCGCCGCGAAGACCTCCTTCAGCGCATACAGCGGGCTCGTGCCGATGTCGCCGTAGACCACGCCGAGCGCGGCCAGGCTGAGCGAGGCGACGGCGGCCGGCGAGGCCGCGCGCGGCCTCTCTGACGGTGTGTGCATGCGCTTTGGCAGGGCCTGGAAAGCCGCGAGGCGGCGGCAAGACGGTCGCCGGGGGGCTTCAGGCTTCCTCGAGTTCGGTCGCCGGGTCGGTGGCCTCGAGCTCGTAGGAAGCGCCGAGCATCGCCAGGCGGCCGATCACGCCGTACATGTAGAAGCGGTTGGGCGCACTGGCGCCGGGCTTGGCGCCGCGGCGCGGCAGCTGGTGGCTCTCGGCAAACGCCAGCGGCACATAGGCCGAGCCCGGCGCATCGAGGCTCTCGTCGCTGCCACGCGCGGCGTGCACGCGGTAGAAGCCGCCGACCACGTAGCGGTCGATCATGTAGACCACCGGCTCGGCCACGGCGTCGTTGATGCGCTCGTAGGTGGGCACGCCTTCCTGCACGATGACATCGCGCACCGCCGGCCCCGAGGCCGGCAACACGGGCATGCTGCGCGCCAGGCGCGCGCGCCGCTCGGGGTCGTCGAGGTCCTTGGCGTCGCGCACCGTGAGCACGTCCGTCCCTCCCGGGCCGTCGGACTTGACGACGACGAAAGCACGCTCGGCGATGCCGTATTCCTTGTGCTTGCGCCGCACCTTGGCGAGCAGCGAATCGACGTTCGTCTTCACGCAGTCCAGGCCCGCCTCGCTCGTGAAGTCGACCTGGCCGCACTGCCCGTGCATCGTGTGCAGCAGCCACGGGTCCATGCCGAGCAGCTTGGCAAAGCGCTTGGCCACCTCCTCGTAGCTGTGCAGGTGGCGCGACTTGCGCCGCTGGGCGGAACTCGCGTGCAGCGGCGGCAGCAGGTACTGCTCGTGCAGGTCCTCGAGCAGGCCGGGCACCCCGGCGGCGAGGTCGTCGTTGAGCAGGATGGTGCAGGGGTCGAAATCGCGCAGGCCGAGGCGGCGGGCGCCGCGCACGAGCGGCTCCAGCGTCAGCTCGCCACCGTCGGGCAGGGCCAGCTTGCGCGGCTTGTCCAGGCCGCGCGCGAGGCTGCCCAGGCGCACGTTCAACCCCGCCAGCGTGAACACCTCCATCAGCCGCTGCAGGTGCGTGAGGTAGAAGGGGTTGCCGTCCGTCACCTGCGGCCCGGGCACCAGCAGCAGGTTCTTGGCCTCGGGGCAGATCTTCTCGATCGCCGCCATGGCCGCCTGCACGGCCAGCGGCAGCATCTGCGGCGTGAGGTTGTTGAAGCCGGTGGGGAAGAGCTCGGTATCGACGGGTGCCAGCTTGTAGCCGGCATTGCGCAGGTCCACCGAGGTATAGAAGGGTGGCGTGTGCTCCATCCACTCGAGGCGGAACCAGCGTTCGATGGCGGGCATCGACTCCAGGACACGGGCCTCGAGCTCGTTGATGGGCCCGGTGAGCGCGGTGATCAGGTGGGGAACCATGGGGACATTCTAGGGAGCGCGTCTTGCGCCAAGGTGCCGGCGGCCAGCCCAGGAGTGTGGGCTGCAGAAACCGAGGCCCGCGCCGCGACTTCTGCCGCCCGCACTCCTAGCGTGTGAACGACGCGAACCAGGCCAGCAGCGGCTCGTTGTAGGCGTCCTGCCAGTAGTGAACGGCGACGCTTCGCGCACCCCCGGTGAGCGTGAACGGTGCCGCCTCGATGTAACCGCGCGCCGTCAGCTGGCGGCGCAGCTTCTCGACGCAGCTGCGGTCGAGGATGCCGTCTTCGGCGTGGTGGAAGAGGCGGAACGGCGGCTTGGGCGAGAGCGATGCGCCCTCCCAGGCCTTCTCGTTGGGATAGGCGGGTGCCTCGCAGGCGCCGGGCTCGACGATCTGCTGGCGCGTCTCGAGATCCAGCCCGATGCCGGCGACGTTGGCGCGGTCACCCGCACGTCGCGTGCAATCGCGGAACCAGCCGTAGGGGTCGCCGCCCGCCACCGGCGCGAAGGCCGTGACCAGCGGCCCGAAGCGCGTGGCCGCACGCACGGTCATGAAGCCTCCGGAGGACAGGCCGGTGAGAAACACGGCGGCCGCGCTGCCCGGCGGCCGCCGCGCGGCGATCTCCTGGGCCAGCACCTGCTCGATGAACGGCAGGTCCAGGTTGGGGCGGCCGCGCACTTCGTCGTCCCAGACCTTGCCGCACACGCGCGACTCGTTGTCGACCACCTGGTCGGACGAGTCGAGCAGAAAGACCGCGAAGCCCGAGGCCAGCGACTGGTCGGTGAAGCGCACCTGCGGCGCAATGAGCGAGGCGTTGGCGACGCAGAAGTTCGTGTGCGACCCGCCGCCCCCGTGCATGACGACGATGGCCCCGCGGGTCCATGCGCCCGCCGACGCCTTCCACAGCGCCAGCCGCGGCAGCCCTTGGGCCTGCACGACGATCCGCTGCCAGCCGCCGGCACGGCATTGCTCCTCTTGCGCGGTGGCCACCGGCTCGGCCACCACCCCGTCGCCGCTCCCACCGCAACTGGCGAGCAAGGCGAGCGCACCCGCCCGAACGCACCGAACCGATCGCACGAACCCGCGCATCGCTTATTGTGGCCCCCGCAAAAGCACAAAGGGCCAAGCGTCCCCGCCGGCCCCCCGCCCGCCGAGTTGAGTCGCGCGCCGCAGGCGCGTCGACTCCAACCCGGCGAGATATTCCGGCCGGCCGCAAGGCCGGTCCGGAATATCGTCAGTTGTACGCCGTCTCCCCGTGCGCCGTGATGTCCAGGCCCTCGCGCTCCTCGTCCTCGGGGACGCGCAGCCCGATCGTGAGGTCGACGATCTTGTAGGCGACGAAGGCAACCACGCCCGACCACACAACGGTCAGGAGCACCGCCTTCAGCTGGATCCAGACCTGCGCGCCCACGCCGTTGCTCGTCACCGTCGCGGTGACCCAGTCGCCCACGAGGCCCGGGCCGCCCAGGGCCTGGTTGTTGAACACCCCCGTCAGCAGCGCACCGACGATGCCGCCCACCCCATGCACGCCGAACACGTCGAGCGAGTCGTCGGCACCCAGCATCTTCTTCAGCCCGTTCACGCCCCAGAAGCAGGCGACGCCGGCCGCTGCGCCGATCACCAGCGCGCCGACGATGCCGACGTTGCCGGCCGCCGGCGTGATGGCCACGAGACCGGCCACGGCACCCGAGGCGGCGCCGAGCATCGAGGCCTTGCCGCGCAGCAGCGCCTCGGCCGCACACCAGGCCAGCACCGCCATCGCAGTGGCCGAGAAGGTGTTCATGAAGGCCAGTGCGGCGCTGTTGCCCGCCTCCAGCGCCGAGCCGGCGTTGAAGCCGAACCAGCCCACCCACAGCAGCGAGGCCCCCACCATCGTGAGCGGCAGGCTGTGCGGCGTCAGCGCTTCCTTGCCGTAGCCGACGCGCTTGCCCAGCACGTAGGCCCCCACGAGGCCGGCCATGGCGGCGTTGATGTGCACCACGGTGCCACCCGCGAAGTCGAGCGCGCCCCATTGCCAGATCAAGCCGGCCTTGGCGTTCATCGCATCGACCACTTCCTTGCCGGTGTAGGCATCGGGGCCCATCCAGTACCACACCATGTGCGCGATCGGCAGGTACGAGAAGGTGAACCACAGCACCATGAAGAAGAGCATCGCGCTGAATTTCATGCGCTCGGCGAAGGCGCCGACGATGAGGCCGCAGGTGATGGCCGCAAACGTCGCCTGGAAGGCCACGAACACGATCTCCGGGATCACCACGCCCTTGCTGAACGTGGCGCCCATCGCGAAGGCCCCCGTGGCCGGGTCGAACACGCCCTTCAGGAACAGCCGATCGAAGCCGCCGATGAAGGCATTGCCTTCGGTGAAGGCGAGGCTGTAGCCGTAGACCACCCACAGCACGGTGATGAGCGAGAAGGTGACGAACACCTGCATCAGCACCGAGAGGATGTTCTTGCTGCGCACCAGGCCGCCGTAGAAGAGGGCGAGGCCGGGGATGGCCATCATGATGACGAGCAGCGTCGCCACCAGCATCCAGCTCACGTCGCCCTTGTTGGGCACGGGGGCCGGCGCGGCCGCGGGTGCGGCCGACGCGGCCTCTGCCGGGGC
>JALHOU010000241.1 GCA_022842825.1 Rubrivivax sp. | reverse complement strand
GGCAGCGAGGGGTCGGCCGCGCGCCCCCACAGCTCGCCGTTGATGAAGTTGCCCAGGCGCCCCGAGGCAAGCCCGGTGGGAATGCACGGCGCCACCAGGTCCATCACGTCGAGGAAGGAGCGGCCGCGCATCTTCGCGTAGCCGGCCATCGCCAGCGTCACGCCGATGAGGCCGCCGTGGAACGACATGCCGCCCTTCCACACCGCGAAGATCTCCAGCGGGTTGGCCAGGTAGTGGCCGGGCTTGTAGAAGAGCACGTAGCCCAGCCGCCCGCCGACCACCACCCCCAGCACGCCCCAGAAGAGCAGGTCGTCCACGTCGGGCCGCACCCAGCCGCGGCCGGCGAACTGCGGCATCTTCACCCGCAGCGAGGCCAGCCACAGGAAGAGCACGAAAGCGACGAGGTAGGTGAGCCCGTACCAGTGGATCTGGAGGGGCCCGAGCGAGAGTGCGACGGGGTCGAACTGCGGATGCACCAGCATGGCGGCGGACTATAGTGCGTGGCTCATCCGGACCTGGGCTCGACCCTGTCTCGATCGACCTCGACCGACCTCGAACGACGACCTCACCCCCACCCTCCGCCGACCATGACCACCCCCGCCAACCGCCGCAGCCGAAACATCACCGAAGGCGTGGCCCGCGCGCCCAACCGCAGCATGTACTACGCGATGGGCTACCAGGAGACCGACTTCGGCAAGCCGATGATCGGCATCGCCAACGGCCACAGCACCATCACGCCCTGCAACAGCGGCCTGCAGCGCCTGGCCGATGCCGCCGAGGCCGAGCTGAAGGCGAATGGCGCCAACGCGCAGCTCTTCGGCGTGCCCACCATCAGCGACGGCATGGCCATGGGCACCGAGGGCATGAAGTACAGCCTCGTCTCGCGCGAGGTCATCAGCGATTGCGTCGAGACCTGCGTCGGCGGCCAGTGGATGGACGGCGTGCTCGTCATCGGCGGCTGCGACAAGAACATGCCCGGCGGCATGATGGGCATGCTGCGCGCCAACGTGCCCGCCATCTACGTCTACGGCGGCACCATCCTGCCCGGCAAGTACAAGGGGCAGGACCTCAACATCGTCAGCGTCTTCGAGGCCGTGGGCCAGTTCAGCGCCGGCAAGATGAGCGAGGAGGACTTCTGCCAGATCGAGCGCCGCGCCATCCCGGGCAGCGGCAGCTGCGGTGGCATGTACACGGCCAACACCATGAGCAGCGCCTTCGAGGCGCTGGGCATGAGCCTGCCCTTCTCCAGCACCGAAGCCAACGTCGAAGACCCGATCGTCGAGCGCACCCGGGCGGCGGCGCGCGCGCTGGTGGCGGCGGTGAAGGCCGACCTGAAGCCGCGCGCCATCGTCACCCGGAAGAGCATCGAGAACGCGGTGGCGGTGATCATGGCCACCGGCGGCAGCACGAACGCGGTGCTGCACTTCCTGGCCATCGCGCATGCGGCCGAGGTGGCGTGGACCATCGACGACTTCGAGCGCATGCGCAAGAAGGTGCCGGTGCTGTGCGACTTGAAGCCCAGCGGCAAGTACCTGGCCGTGGACCTGCACCGCGCCGGCGGCATCCCGGCGGTGATGAAGGTTCTGCTCGATGCCGGCCTGCTGCACGGTGACTGCATGACGATCACCGGCAAGACGGTGGCCGAGAACCTGAAAGACGTGCCACCGCTGCGCAGCGACCAGGACGTCATCCGGCCGCTGAAGTCACCGATCTACGCGCAGGGCCACCTCGCCATCCTCAAGGGCAACCTCAGCCCCGAGGGCTGCGTGGCCAAGATCACGGGGCTGAAGAATCCGGTGATGACCGGCCCGGCGCGCGTGTTCGACGACGAGCAGAGCGCGCTGGCGGCGATCATGGCCGGCCGCATCAAGCCCGGCGACATCATGGTGCTGCGCTATCTGGGCCCCAAGGGCGGGCCCGGCATGCCCGAGATGCTGGCGCCCACCGGTGCACTCATCGGCCAGGGCCTGGGCGAGAGCGTGGGCCTCATCACCGACGGCCGCTTTTCCGGCGGCACCTGGGGCATGGTGGTCGGGCACGTGGCGCCCGAGGCCTACGCCGGCGGACTCATCGCCCTCATCCACGAAGGCGACTCGGTCACCATCGACGCGCACCAGCTGCTGCTGCAGCTGAACGTGGCCGACACCGAGATCGCGCGCCGGCGCGCGGGTTGGAAGCCGCCGGCGCCGCGCTACACGCGCGGCGTGCTGGCGAAGTTCTCGCGCAATGCCGCCAGCGCCAGCCGCGGCGCGGTGCTCGACGCCGATTGAGCCCGCGGGTGCCCTCAGTGGGCAGCCGCGCGCCGCCTCACAGCCGCGGCTCCTGCCGCCGCCCGAGGTCGCGATCTTCGCTCTGGTCGAGCGCCGCGGCGCCGGTGCGCACCGCGGAGTCGCTGGGGCCGCCTTGGCTACGACGGGCCTTGCGCCCCTTCGGGCCCAGGCCGAGCGCTTCCATGGCCCTGTCGCGCCGGTCGACCTTGCGCTGTTCCATGCGTTCGATGGCCTTGCGCTGCGTGCGCCCGGTCGAGTCCGACCAGCTCCACCAGATGATGGCCGCCAGGAACGGTGCGGCAAACTTCCACAGGTCGCCGAGCAGGTCGAAGTTCCAGCCCGCCGGCGGCCCGACCCCGGTCCAGTTCATCACCAACAGGATGACGCCAATGACGACGAACAGCATGGCTCCACGCCTTGCGCAAAGTGGCCTTGCACTCTACCGCATCGGCGCTGCCGCGGTGCCCCTTCTGGCGGCGCTCGTGACGCTGGTGGCGCTGCCGGCGCCCGCAGAGGCTTCGGAAGCGCTGGCGCGCCAGCGCAACTGCCTCAACTGCCATGGCATGGACCGCAAGGTGGTCGGCCCGGGCTTCAAGCAGATCGCCGAGCGCTACGCCGGCAAGAATGAGGCGGCCGCCTACCTCGCCGAGAAGATCGTCAAGGGCGGTGCCGGCGCCTGGGGGCCGGTGGCGATGGCGGCCAACCCGCACGTCAGCAAGGACGAGGCCGCCAAACTGGCGGCCTGGGTGCTCTCGCTGAAGAAATGAACCGGCGAAGAAGCCGGAAGGGGCCGTCGGCGCGGCCCCACGCCGGGCAGGCCCGCCCGGCCGGCCTGTCCGGTCAGAGCGCCTGCGCCAGCTGCTCCAGGATCGCCGGGTTCTCCAGCGTGCTCGTGTCCTGCGTGATCGCCTCGCCCTTGGCAATGCTGCGCAGCAGGCGGCGCATGATCTTGCCGCTGCGCGTCTTGGGCAGGTTGTCGCCGAAGCGGATGTCCTTGGGCTTGGCGATCGGGCCGATCTCCTTGGCCACCCAGTTGCGCAGCTCGGTGGCGATCTTCTTGGCCTCGTCCCCGGTGGGGCGCGGGCGTTTGAGCACGACGAAGGCGCAGATCGCCTCGCCGGTGGTCTCGTCAGGGCGGCCCACCACGGCGGCTTCGGCCACGAGCTCGGTGTGGCTGACGAGCGCCGACTCGATCTCCATCGTGCCCATGCGGTGGCCGGAGACGTTGAGCACGTCGTCGATGCGCCCGGTGATGGTGAAGTAGCCGGTGTCCTTGTTGCGGATGGCGCCGTCGCCGGCGAGGTAGTAGCCCTTCAGCTCCGGCGGGTAGTAGCTCTTCTTGAAGCGCTCGGGGTCGCCGTAGATGGTGCGAATCATGCTCGGCCACGGCTTCTTGATGACGAGGATGCCGCCACTGCCGTTGGGCACGTCGGCGCCGGTCTCGTCGACGATGGCCGTGGTGATGCCCGGGAAGGGCAGCGTGCACGAGCCCGGCACCATGGGCGTGGCACCCGGCAGAGGCGTGATGACGTGGCCGCCGGTCTCGGTCTGCCAGAAGGTGTCGACGATGGGGCAGCGGCTGCCGCCCACGTGCTTGTAGTACCACTCCCAGGCGGCCGGGTTGATGGGCTCGCCCACCGAGCCGAGGATGCGCAGGCTCGACAGGTTGCTGTGCTTGGGGTGCACCGTGTCGTTCGTCTCCGCGGCCTTGATGAGCGAGCGGATGGCCGTGGGCGCCGTGTAGAAGACGGTGACCTTGTGCTTCTCGATCGTCTTCCAGAAGCGGTCGGCCGCCGGGAAGGTGGGGATTCCTTCGAAGACGACCTCGGTGGCACCGAGCGCCAGCGGGCCGTAGGTGATGTAGCTGTGGCCGGTGACCCAGCCGATGTCGGCCGTGCACCAGAAGACGTCTTTGTCCTTGAGGTCGAAGGTCCAGGCGGTGGTCAGTGCCGCGTGCAGCAGGTAGCCGCCGGTGCTGTGCTGCACGCCCTTGGGCTTGCCGGTGCTGCCGCTCGTGTAGAGCAGGAAGAGCGGGTGCTCGGCGCCGACGTATTCGGGCTCGCAGATGGTGGGCTTGCCGGCCATTTCCTCATGCAGCCAGCGGTCGCGCGCGGCGTTCCAGGCGATCTTGCCGCCGGTGCGCTTGTAGACGATGACGTTGGCCACGGCGTCGCAGCCGCCCAGCGCCAAAGCCTCGTCGACGATGCTCTTCAGCGGCAGGTGCTTGCCGCCGCGCACCTGCTCGTCGGCGGTGAGGACCATGACGGCGCCGGTATCCTCGACGCGGTCGCGCAGGCTCTGCGCCGAGAAGCCACCGAACACCACCGAATGCACGGCGCCGATGCGCGCGCAGGCCTGCATGGCCGCCACGCCTTCCACGCTCATCGGCATGTAGACGATGACGCGGTCGCCCTTCTTGACGCCGCGCGCGCGCAGCGCATTGGCGAACTGGCTCACCTTGGCCAGCAGGTCCTTGTAGGTGACCTTGGTGACGGCGCCGTCGTCGGCCTCGAAGATGATGGCAACCTTGTCGCCAAGGCCGCGCTCGACGTTGCGGTCCAGGCAGTTGTAGGAGGCGTTGAGCGTGCCGTCCTCGAACCACTTGAAGAACGGCGCGTTGCTGCTGTCGAGCACCTTGGTGAAGGGCTTCTTCCAGGCGACGAACTCCTTGGCCAGGCGCGCCCAGTAGCCCTCGTAGTCGCGCTCGGCCTCGTCGACCAGCGCCTGGTAGGCCGCCATGCCCGACACCCGCGCGCCCGCGACGAGCGAGGCCGGCGGCTGGTAGGTCTTCAGTTCGGTCGCTTGTTCGCTGCTCATGCCTCGTGTCTCCTGGTACAAGGGTTGGCTGGCTGCACGCCGGTGCACCCGGCGCTGCATTTGCGCAAGCTTGGTGCCAAGCTCTGACAGACCCCTTACGAGGGCGGCACCTCGGGCACCGCCGGTGCCGCCACGGGGGGCCTTCGGGCCGTCATGGTGGCACCCCTAGAATTCCCTGCAAACGGGGGCCGCCCCCATCCCACCAGGAATCCATGTCTGCCGACCCCTATCCCGTCGAGAAGAACCGCCTGCGCGCCCTGCCCGGCTTCATCTTCGCGAGCCGCTGGCTGCAGCTGCCGCTGTACCTGGGCCTCATCGTCGCCCAGTGTGTCTACGTATTCCACTTCTGGGTCGAGCTCGTGCACCTGGTCGAGGCGGTGTTCGGCGACTCGGCGGCGCTGGCCAAGCTCGTCACCAGCATCGGCTACAAGAGCGACGTCGCGGTGACCTCGCTGAACGAGACCATCATCATGCTGGTGGTGCTGGCGCTCATCGACGTGGTGATGATCAGCAACCTGCTCATCATGGTCATCGTCGGCGGCTACGAGACCTTCGTCTCGCGCCTCAACCTCGAAGGCCACCCCGACCAGCCCGAGTGGCTCAGCCACGTCAATGCCTCGGTGCTGAAGGTGAAGCTGGCCACCGCCATCATCGGCATCAGCTCCATCCACCTGCTGAAGACCTTCATCAACGCCGCCAACTACACCGACAAGGTGCTGCTGTGGCAGACGGTGATCCACATCGCCTTCCTGTTCTCGGCCCTGTCCATCGCGCTGGCCGACCGGCTGATGGCCGGCAGCGGCAAACCGGCACACTGAGACGCCCCGCGGCGCCAAGCCGGCGCGCGCGAGACGCCGCGGCCGATGACCCCGGAGCCGGCGGGCCCGGCCGAACGCACCCAGGCGCCCGGGCAGGCCCGCCCGCGGTAGAGTCGCGGCCCCATGAACCTGCTGCTCTTCATGGCCGGCCTGGCCACACTCGTCGTCGGCGCCAACCTGCTCGTGCGCGGCGCCGGCCAGCTGGCCTTGTCGTTCGGCATCTCGCCGCTCGTCGTCGGCCTCACCATCGTCGCCTTCGGCACCAGCGCGCCGGAGGTGGCGGTCTCGGTGGGCGCCGCGCTCGAGGGGCAAACCGACATCGCCACCGGCAATGTCGTCGGCAGCAACATCTTCAACGTGCTGTTCATCCTCGGCGCCAGCGCGCTGATCACGCCCCTGGTGGTGAACATCCAGCTCATCCGCCAGGAGGTGCCGATCATGATCGGCGCCTCCGTGCTGCTGCTGGCCCTCGGCCTGGACGGCCGCATCACGGCGCTCGAAGGGGCTCTGCTGCTCTTGCTGTTGCTGGCCTACACGGCGTTCCTGATCGTGCAGTCGCGCCGCGAGACGCGCGCCGCCAACGACGAGTACGCCGCCGAGAACCGGCCCGCCGCGCCGGGCGCCTGGGACTCGAAGCTGCCGGCCCAGCTCGCGCTCATCGCCAGCGGGCTCGTGGCACTGGTCGTCGGCTCGGACTGGCTCGTGACGGCGGCCGTCCACATCGCCAAGGCAATGGGGGTCAGCGACCTCGTGGTGGGCCTCACGATCGTCGCCGCCGGCACCTCGATGCCCGAGGTCGCCACCTCCATCACCGCGGCCATCAAGGGTGAACGCGACATCGCCGTCGGCAACGTCGTCGGCAGCAACACGTTCAACATCCTGGGCTGCCTCGGCCTGTCGGGGCTGGTCTCGGGCGCGGGCGGGCTGGGCGTCGCGCCTTCGCTGCTCACCTTCGACATGTGGGTCATGCTGGCCGTGGCGCTGGCCTGCCTGCCGGTGTTCGTCACCGGGCGCGAGATCGCGCGCTGGGAAGGCGGCATCTTCCTCGCCTACTACGCCGCCTACGTGACCTATCTGATCCTCGCCGCCCAGCAGCACGACGCGCTGCCGGCCTTCTCGACGGCGATGCTCAGCTTCGTGCTGCCGATCACCGTCGTCACGCTCGTCGCCGTGCTGCTGCGCGCACCGTCGCGACGCTGAGGCCGCCCACGCGCGTCTTGACGAGCGCTCGCGGGCGGCGCAGGCATGGCGCACAGGCATGTGGCACCGGCATGCGCGCCGCACCCCTTCGGTACACTGCCCGCACGCTCTGGCCGAGAGCGTCGACGGGAAAGCCCATGACCA
>JALHOU010000240.1 GCA_022842825.1 Rubrivivax sp. | reverse complement strand
CTGATCGCCTGGACGCCGACGGCCGCACAGGTGGGCAACCAGGCGGTGACCGTGCGCGTGAGCGACCCCGGCGGGCTGGCCGCGACGCAGTCCTTCACCATCGCCGTCGCCGGGGCAACCAACGTGGCGCCGTTGATCACGACGCCGGCGGTGACCACGGCGCGTGTCGGCACGGCCTACAGCTACGACGTCAACGCGACCGATGCCAACGGCGACACGCTGACCTACGCGCTGACGACGGCGCCGACGGGCATGACGATCAACGCGAGCACGGGCCTCGTCGCCTGGACACCGACGGCCGCACAGGTGGGCAACCGGGCCGTGACGGTGCGCGTGAGCGACCCCGGTGGCCTGGCGGCGACGCAGTCGTTCACCATCGTGGTCGCCGCAGCCAACGTGGCGCCGTTGGTCACGACGACAGCGGTGACCACGGCGGCCGTGGGTGCGGCGTACAGCTATGACGTGAACGCCACCGACGCCAACGGCGACACGCTGACCTACGCGCTGACGACCGCGCCGAGCGGCATGACGATCAACGCGAGCAGCGGCCTGATCGCCTGGACACCCACGGCGGCGCAGGCCGGCAACCAGGCCGTCACGGTGCGCGTGAGCGACCCGGGCGGCCTGGCCGCGACGCAGTCGTTCACGGTGGTCGTCAGCGGCGCGGCACCCGCCACGACGCGCGCGGACCTCGCCACGCCCGGCTCGTACAGCGTGACGGCGGGCGCCACGGTGGCGGTCACGCTCAACTGGTACCGCGTGCGCATGGCCGGCGACCACCTGCAGTTCATGCACCTGGTTGCCGCCTCGGGCCAGGTGTGGTCCGTGGACGATCACTGGACCACGTCGGCCAGCTGGACCGCGGGTCTTTTCAGCCAGACGCGCAACATCACCGTGCCCGCCTCGATGCCGCCCGGCACCTACGACATCCGCGTCGGGCTCTCGGGGGGCAACCCGTGGACCGACTTCGCGCTCGTGGCCGGCTCTGGCGTCACGGACCCCGACAATAGCCACCGGTACAAGGTGGGGACGCTCACCGTGCGCTAGCAGGGGGAAGTGGCACGGGTCATGGCGTTGCGCTGCTCAGGCAAGAGAGTCCGGCTCCCGGTGGGCCGGGGCAGGCGATGAGCCGCGCCCGGAGGGTGGCCGCCGCCGTGACGGCCACGGCACTGGCGAGCCTTGGGGCGGCGCTGTGGTGGCCGCACGCCCACGAGCCGGCCCCTGCACCGCCCTCGGCCGCGGCCCAGGTGGTCGCGGGCCGCGTCGCGCTGGCTTCCGGGGCGGGGCCTGTGCCCGCGGGCGCCACGGTGGTGGTGTTCGCGTATGCCATCGGCGGGCCACAGGCACCTCTGGCGGTGTGGCAACGGCCGGCGTCGGCGCTGCCGCAGGACTTCAGGCTCGACGACAGTCTCGGTCCGCCCGGCGGGCCACGCTTGTCGCAGGTGCGCGAACTCGTCGTCGGTGCCCGTCTCGGGCCCGGTGGCGAGGCGCTGGCGCAGGTGGGCGACTGGCTGGCCGGCTCGCAGACGGTGACCCCGGGCTCGTTGACCGTGCAACTGGTGCTGCAGCCGCCGCCCAAGTGAATCGGCGCCCAGGTGGTGGCGCCCGTCGGCGTGCCGCCGACGCACCGCGCTGAGCGCGTCCTGCGCTACGGGGCCGCCCGGGGCGTGGGCGAAGGCTCCGGCCAGTTGCCGGCATCCAGCGTGACGAGCGGGCTCGCCGCGGCGTCGCGCACCACGCCGACCGGGTCGCCGCCCTCCGCCACCACCTTCAGCTGCTCGCGCAGCAGCTTGCGCAAGAGCGCAATGCCGCGGTCGCTGGTGCGCAGGTGCTCGGCCTCGTGCGAGGCGATCGCGCCCTGGCTCACCTGCGCCTCGTAGTCGCCGGGGAGGCGGCGGTGCTCCTCTTCGGTGAGGTCCCACCAGAACTTGCCGTTGAACTTGCTGCGCTGGCGGCCGAGCTCGCCGCACTCGGTGACGCGGCCGGCCACATAGATGCGGAAGTGCGTGTCGTCCATCGGCAGCACCCAGCCGATCGCTTCGCAGGCGCCCGGCTTGGTGAGGCGCGGGCTCGGCACGATACGCAGCGTGGGCAGCACGGCCTCCGTGATGCGGTGCAGGCGCTGGCCGGTCTCCAGTTCGCGCCAGCTCTGCACGCGCACGCCGCGGCCGCTGCTGGTCCACTCGACCTTGGGCATCTGCGCCATCGCCGGCACGAACTGCGTGCCGGAAAAGGTGCCGTGCAGGATGGGTACGTGGAAGGAGTCGACGACATTCTCCCAGTGCTGCAGCCAGTTGCACGGGATGACGGGCGGCCCGCCGCCGCCGATGCTGGAGTCGTCGGCCTCGATCCACTCGCCTGCTGCCAGGTCCTCGAGCAGGTTGTAGCGCGGCAGCAGCGGCTTTCGCTCGGGCGGGCCGAGGTAGGCGAAGACGAGGCCGTATCGTTCCTCGACCGGGTACCAGGGCTGGCGCACGTTGTGGCGCCGCGCGGCGCCCTCGTCGGGTTCGCAGGGCTGCTCGAGGCAGCGGCCCTGCACGTCGAACAGCCAGCCGTGGTAGCAGCAGCGGATGCCTTGCGCCTCGGTGCGGCCGTAGTAGAGCGAGGCACCGCGGTGCGCGCAGCGCGGGTGCACGAGGCCAGGGCGGCCCTGGCCGTCGCGAAAGAGGATCAGCTCCTCGCCGAGCACCTGCACCTTGCGCGGCTCGCTGCCGGCGTCGCTGCCAAGGCCGACGGGGTGCCAGTAGCGACGCATCAGCTCGCCCATCGGCGTGCCGGCGCCGACCTCGGTGAGCGCGGGGTCGTGGCGGGCGGGCTTCAGGCCGTAGGCGGTGCCTTCGTCTTGGGTGGAAGCGGGCGGGGCTGACATGGTCTGGGATTGGCGAAGTGCCGATGCGTCGTTCGTTGCCTTGTACGTTCGGGACTGGACGGCGGCGTACGGCGTTCAAGAGGCTGCGCGAGCAAGGCCGCGCCCTGCCCGCACACCCCTTTGCCGCGCCGCTCGCGGACACGCGAACAACAACGATAGACAAGGTCCGGTGCGCACCACATCACTGCGCCTTCGCCCCCGAAGCCCGGATCAATGCCTCCCACCGCGGCGCCTGCGCCTTGAAGGCGGCATCGAACTCCGCCGGCGTGCTGCCCAGCGGCGTCTGCCCCTGCTCGGCCATGCGCGCCGAGACGTCGGGCAGCCGGATCACCGCCGCCAGTTCGCGCTGCAGCCGCTCGACGATCGGCGCCGGTGTGCCGGCGGGTGCATAGGCGGCCACCCACACCGCGAGCTCGAATCCCTTGAAGCCCTGCTCGCCGAAGGTGGGAACGTCGGGCATCGCCGCCGAACGTGAAGGCCCGGCCATGGCGATGGCCTTCAGCCTGCCCGCCGCCACCTGCGGCTTGGCACCCACCGGGCTGGCGAACGTGATGTCGAGCGTGCCGCCGATGACGTCCATGATGGCCGGGATCTCTCCCTTGTAGGGCACGTGGTTCAGATCGACGCCATGCTCCTTCTTGAGGATCTCGCCGTAGACGTGCGCCGAGCTGCCGATGCCCCAGGTGCCGTAGTTGACGGGCCGCTTCTGCGCGGCGGCCCACGCCACCAGCCCCTTCAGGTCGCTGAACGGCGCCGTGCCCGGCGCGGTGAGCAGCACGCTGCCCAGCGAGAGCATCGTGATCGGCGTGAAGTCCTTGACCGGGTCGAAGGGCATCTTGTCGAACAGGACGCGGTTGTTCACGTGCGTCGACATCGTCGTGATCATGAACGTGTGGCCGTCCGGCGCGGCCTTGGCCACCGCGTTGGCGCCGGTGATGGTGTTGGCGCCGGGCAGCGCCTCCACCACCACGGCCTGGCCCAGGCGTGGCGCCAGCTTCTCGGCGATGAGGCGGTTGAGCACGTCGATGGCGCCACCGGGATTGAAGGGCGAGACGAGCCGCACGGTGCGCGTGGGCCAGTCGGCCGCGGTCGGCGCCGCTGTGGAAGGCGCTGCAGGAGTTGCTGCAGGAGCGGCTGCATGTGCGGCTGCATGTGCGGCTGCCGGTGCGGCCGCAGGCGCGGTTTGCGCCACGGCGCAGCCGAGGCCTGCACACAGCAGCGCAAGCAGGCAGGTGCGGCGCAGCGGCGCTGCCGCGAGCGGGCGAAAAGGCATCTGGGCTCCCGTCGCTTGTCCCGAAGATCGGAGGTGGAGCATCTTCACGCACGGCGCACCGCACAGGCACTGGCGCATTCCCGCACCGGCGCCTGTGAACCGCGGCGGCGTGACGCTCGACGGCTGCGTCTGGATGCGATCGTCCCGGGCACACCGCGGGGCGCCCCGTGACGCTCCGAGTCGCCCAAGACGCCGTCAGGCAGCGCGCGGCACTCAAAGATCGCGTGCCTGCCCGGCCAGCGCCGCGAGCAGGAACGCGAAGTACTCGGGCACGCATTCCAGATGCCCCGCCGGCGCCGTGCGGCAGTCGGTGAGGCTGACGTCGGGCGCGGCGCGCGCCAACATCGCCTGCAGCGTGCTGCGGCTGCTCACGTAGGGCACCGTGCGGTCGTCGCCGCCGTGGAACAGGCGCAGCGGGCGCAGCGGCCGCCAGTCGTGCACGTTGCTCTGGCGCTCGATGCGGTCCCGGTCGTCCTCGAGATAGGCGTCGATGAAGCGTGTGTCGAAGGCCACGTCGGCATTGAGTGCGCGCCGCACCTCGGCGCGCACCGAGCTGCCCAGGCGGCGAAGGAACCCCGGGTCGATGAGCGCGGCGAGCAGCGGGTTGTCGTCGCGGATCTGCTCGAGCAGCGCGTCCAGCGTCGCCGCCAGGTGGTAGGGGCCGGCGCCGGGCATCACGCTCACCAGCTCGGCGCGCGGGGCGGCCAGCGCGGGATCGGTGCCGGTTTCGAGCGCGCGGTGCGCGGCCATCGTCGTGTAGCCGCCCTCGGAATAGCCGCCGAGGAAGAGTTGCCCGTTGCCGGCGATGCCCTGCCGCTGCCGCCATCGGCGCGCCGCGCCCAGCAGGTCCACCACCGCTGCCGCCCCTGGCTCGCGCCTGTCGGCGTCGAGGGTCAGGTAGGTGATGCGCCAGGCGATCACGTCGTAGGCGGCCTGCACCGGCGGCGCCTGCCCAGCGCGTGCGGCCAGGCCTTCGCGCACCTCGGCGGCGCTGATGCGCAGCAGCCGCTCGACCGCGAGCGTGCGGCCACGGCCCGCGGGCTCCGCCACGTTGACGGGGGGTGGCAGCGTGGCGGGCGGGGCACCACCAACGGGGCCGCCGACGGGGCCGCCCACGGCGCCCGGGCTGCCGGCGGCCGGGGTCTCGCCACCACCGCCACCGCAGCCCGAGAGCCAGGCCGCGAGCACGAGGACGAACACGAGCACGAGCCCGCGTTGCCCGCAGGCGAACCCGCCGCTGCCTTGCGCCCGCGCCTCGCCCTGCCATTCCAGCGGTGGGGCGCGCATGGCGTCGTCTCCCGCTACCGCAGCACCGGCGAGGCGGTCGCGGTCGGCTCCGGCCCCCCGAGCGACAGCACGGTGTCGCGGATCAGGTGGCCGGAGATGCTGAAGCGTGGCGGGATCTTCGGCAGCGCGTCGAGCGGATACCAGCGTGCATCTTCGATCTCGCCTTCCTGCGGCACGATGTCGCCTCCGACCCAGCGCGCCGTGTAGGCCACCATCAGGCTGTGCGGGAACGGCCAGCTCTGGCTGCCGTAGTAGCGCAGGTCCTGCACGCGCACGCCCACCTCCTCGGCCACCTCGCGGTGCACGCAGTCCTCCAGCGACTCGCCGGCTTCCACGAAGCCGGCCAGCGCGCTGTACACGCCCGGCGCGTAGTGCGGCGAGCGTGCGAGCAGCAATTCACCCGAACCCTCGCGCTCGCGCCACACCAGCACCATCATCGCCGGCGTCACGCGCGGGTAGGCGGTGTGCCCGCAGGCCGGGCAGCGGCGCGCGCGCTCGGCACCCTGCAGCTCGGTGGGTGTGCCGCAAGCGCCGCAGTGGCGGTGCGTGCGGTCCCACTCGAGGATCTGCGCGGCGCGGCCGGCCACGCCCATCAGCGGGTCGCCGAACGACATCATCGCCGCGCGCAGCGGCGTGCGGCGCCAGCCCGCCGGCGCGGCGCGCAGCCCCAACGCCCAGCAGTCCAGGCCTTCGATGCGGCCGAGGAAGTGGCGGCGCTCCGCCAGGAGCTCGAAGGTGCTCAGCACGTCGGACGCGAGGGGTGCCAGCGACGCCCCCTCGTCCTGCGGCAGCAGGAGCTGGCCCTCGACGAAGGCGAAGTACCAAGCCGAGGCGGTGCCCTGTCCGGAGGGAGAGACGGCGGGCTCGAAACGCATGGCACCATTGTGCCGGCCACAGGGAGCACTGCATGCAACGCCGTACCTTCGTCTTCGCCGTCACTTCCACCGCCACGCTGGCCGCTGCGCCGCACGCGCGGGCGCTCACCGAAGGCGATGCCGCCTCCGGCATCCGTGCCGCGCTGGAGCGTGGCGCGGTGGCCGCCGTGGGCCTGCTCGGGCGCGAGAACGGCTTCCTCGGCAACGAGCGCGTGCGCATCCCCCTGCCCGAGTTCCTGGAGGACGCGGCCAAGGTGCTGCGCGCCACCGGCCAGCGCAAGCGCGTGGACGAACTGGTGACCTCGATGAACCGCGCCGCCGAGAAGGCCGTGCCGCTGGCCAAGGGGCTGCTGGTGGACGCGGCGCGCAAGATCAGCGTCGACGACGCCATCCGCATCGTGCGCGGCAGCGCCACCTCGGTGACCGAGTACTTCGCCGGCAAGACGCGCGACCCGCTCGGCGTGAAGTTCCTGCCCATCGTCACCGAGGCGACGCAGAAGGTCGCGCTCGCCGACCGCTACAACTCCTTCGCCGCCAAGGCCGCGAACCTGGGCCTGATGAAGAAGGAAGACGCCAACCTGCAGCAATACATCACCGGCAAGGCGCTCGACGGCCTCTTCCTGATGATCGGCGAGGAAGAGAAGAAGATCCGCGCCGACCCCGTGCGCACGGGCAGCCGCATCCTGCAGGCGGTGTTCGGCAAGTAGGCCGTTTTCCGGCGATCCGCATCCCGGTGCCGGCGCGCCGGTGGCCGTGGTGTCGCCCGCCCCGCCACGCGCCACGCGGGTTTCCTCGGGTCTTCCGGCCACCCTTTGTGCACCCCAGAATGTCAACAAGATTGTTGCCAATGTTGATGGCAGCCCGCCCCGCGCCCCATGCCAGCCCGCAAAGCCGTGCCGACCCGCCCGCGCGCCGCCGCGAAGCCCGCGCGTGAGGCTGCGCGTAAGGCCGCGCCTGAGGCCGCGCGTGAGGCCGGCAGGCC
>JALHOU010000239.1 GCA_022842825.1 Rubrivivax sp. | reverse complement strand
CGCGAGAACCTCGTGGCCGAGCGCATCGCCATCGACAGCTACCGCAGCTTCATCGCGGTGCTGGAAGGCAGCGACACGACGACGCGCCGGCTGCTGGAGACGATCCTGGCGACCGAGGAGGAGCATGCCGACGAACTGGCCGCGCTGCTCGAAGGGTTGCCGGCAGCATGGGGCGAACGGGGGCCGCACACGGCGGTGCGGATGGGCGTTTGATGCCGCTTGTTTGCTGGTGAGTCGGCGGACTCGACGCGTGCCGGGTCTCGCCCCGGCGGGCGACCTACTTTCTTTGCTGGTGCAAAGAAAGTAGGCAAAGAAAGCACCTTGATGTCCTGATGCGGTGGGCTCGCTACGGAGGCGGGCCTCCATGTGGCCGGCGCGCTTCGGCCACAAACACCAACGATCGGCTCTCTCGCTTCGAGGGGCGCTCGGTAGTTCGGGACCGGCGCTGCCCGCTGCGGGGACGGCCTTGGCCGTTCTCTCGAGCGCGTGTCGCTGCGCGCAACTGTTTCGTTGGTGTTTGCGTCCGAAGCGCGGCGGCCACATGGAGGCCCGCCTCAGAAAGCAATCAACCGTCTCAGGACATCACGTGCTTTCTTTGCCTACTTTCTTTGCACGAGCAAAGAAAGTAGGTCGCCCGCCGGGGCGAGACCCGGCACGCGTCGAGTCTGCAGGGTCACGGCTCGTCGACGAGTTTGGTAGGCCGTGTTGGGTTCGAACCAACGACCAAAGGATTATGAGTCCTCTGCTCTAACCACTGAGCTAACGGCCCGCACGCGGAATGGCCGCGGCAGTGTAGCGGCGGGCCGCCTGTGGCCTGAAGCGGGACGGCCTGCTTGCGGCTGCTTGCGGCTATTCGCGCGGTTACTTGTGGCTGAGCGCGTGCCCGACCAGCCGCGCCGTGATGTCGACGATCTGGATCATGCGTTCGTAGGGCATGCGCGTCGGCCCGATGACGCCCAGGGTGCCGACGACGCGGCCATCGACCTCGTAGGGCGCCGTCACCACCGAGAGCTGCTCGTAGGGCACGACCTGGCTCTCGCCGCCGATGAAGATGCGCACGCCCTCGGCGCGGCTGCTCACGTCGAGCAGGCGCATGAGCTGCGTCTTCTGTTCGAAGAGGTCGAACAGGCGCCTGAGGCTGCCCATGTCCTGCCCGAAGTCCTGCACGCCCAGCAGGTTGCGCTCGCCGGAGATCACCACCTGCTCGGTGCCGTCGCCGACGGCCTCGCTGCCGGCCTCGACGGCGGCCTGCATCAGCGCTGCGATCTCGCCGCGCAGGGCGTCGACCTCGTGCTTCAGCCGCTCGCGCACCTCTTCGAGCGTGAGTCCGGCGTAGTGCGCGTTGACGTACTGCGTGGCCTCGGCGAGCTCGGCCGTGCTGTGGTCGCGCGCGGTGAAGACGACGCGGTTCTGCACGTCGCCTTCGGGCGACACCAGGATGACGAGCACGCGCCGCTCGCCCAGGCGCAGGAACTCGATGTGGTGGAAGACGCCGGCGTTGCGTGGCGCGCTCACGACGCCGACGTAGCTCGAGAGGCTCGAGAGCAGCGAAGCCGCCTGCGCGATGACGCGCTGCGGCTGGTCGGGGTGCAGCTGTTCGCGCACCTGTTCACGCAGTTGCTCGTGCACGAGGTCGCGCGCCGCGGCCATCTCCAGGCTCGCCGAATCCAGCTCCGCCACCGGCCGCGCCGTGAGCATGGTGTCGACGAACAACCGGTAACCGCGCGCCGTCGGCACGCGCCCGGCGCTGGTGTGCGGGCTGGCGATGAGGCCGAGCTCCTCGAGGTCGGCCATGACGTTGCGGATGGTCGCCGGCGAAAGGTCCAGCCCCGAGGCGCGCGAGAGCGTGCGCGAGCCCACCGGCTGGCCGTCGGCGATGTAGCGCTCGACCAGCGTCTTGAGCAGCGTGCGCGCGCGATCGTCCAGCATGGGTGTTCGATTGTACGGAGCAGGGCGTCGGCAAAGGGCCTGGATCGGGCCCCGGAACATCCCCTTGGCCCCCGTGCTTGCGAGGGGCCCTATGGTCTAATGCATCGCATGCCGAAGGCGTTTCGACATGCTGCTGTCGTGGGCAAGTTCCAGGCCCGTGGCATCGCGCCGGTGCTCGAGGAGATCGCGCATTTCCTCACCGGTCGCGGGCTGGACGTCTATTTCGAGCGCGAGACCGCGCAGGCGATGGGGGCCACCGGCGCGCGCGGCTCCGGCCGCGTCGGCGATGTCGGCGGCATCGGCGGCTACGAGGCGCTGAGCGCCGAGGACCTGGGGCGCCGCTGCGACATCGCCGTTGTCGTCGGCGGCGACGGCACGATGCTCGGCTTCGCGCGCGAGATGGCGCGCTTCCAGGTGCCGCTCGTGGGCATCAACGCCGGACGGCTGGGTTTCATCACCGACATCCCGCTCGACCGCTACAAGGAAAGCCTGGCCCCCATCCTCGGCGGTGACTTCGAGGAGGAGCACCGCTCCATGCTCGCGGGCAGCGTCTGGCGCCAGAGCGGCGGGCAAAGTGAGGGGGTCGGCGAGTGCATCTTCGAGGGCCTGTCGCTCAACGACGTGGTGGTGAGCCGCGGCGGCACGGCCGGCATGCTGGAGGTGCGCGTCGACATCGGCGACGACTTCGTCGCCAACCTGCGCGCCGACGGCCTCATCGTCGCCTCGCCCACCGGCAGCACGGCCTACGCGCTCTCGGCCGGCGGGCCCATCCTGCACCCGGCCATCGGCGGCTGGGTGGTGGTGCCGATCGCCTCGCACACGCTGTCCAACCGGCCCATCGTGCTGCCCGACTCGGGCGAGGTGCGCATCGGCATCGTTGCCGGCAAGGATGTCTCGGCCAGCTTCGACATGCACAACCTGGCGAGCCTGCTGCACGGCGACCAGATCCGCGTGCGCCGCTCGGCGCACCAGGTGCGCTTCCTGCACCCGCGCGGCTGGAGCTACTACGCGACGCTGCGGCGCAAGCTGCGCTGGTATGAAGGGGGCGTGTAGTGCTGCGCCGGCTGAACCTGCGCGACGTGGTCATCGTGGCCGAGCTCGAGGTCGAGCTGGGCGCCGGCTTCACCGTGCTCACCGGCGAGACCGGGGCGGGCAAGTCGATCCTCGTCGACGCGCTGCAGCTGGCCCTCGGCGGCCGCGCCGAGGCCACGCTCGTGCGCGAAGGCGCCGCGCGCGCCGAGGTGAGTGCCGAGTTCGACACGCCGCTGGCGCTGCGCCCCTGGCTGGAGGAGGCCGGCTTCGCCGCCGAAGAAGAGACGCTGCTGCTGCGCCGCACCCTCGATGCCCAGGGCAAGAGCCGCGCCTGGGTGAACGGCAGCCCGGCCACCGTGGCGCAGCTGCGCGAGGCGGCCGAGTGTCTGGTGGACATCCACGGCCAGCATGCATGGCAAAGCCTCACGCGACCCACGGCCGTGCGCGCGCTGCTCGACGAGCAGGCCGGCGTCGACGGGCAGGCGCTCGCCGCCGCCTGGAAAGCGTGGCGCGACGCGCAGGCGCGGCGCGACGAGGCGGTGGCCCAGCGCGACGCGCTGGCGCGCGACCGCGAGCGCCTGGCCTGGCAGGTGGCCGAGCTGGACAAGCTCGCGCCCGGCGCCGACGAGTGGGAGCCGCTCAATGCCGACCACCAGCGCCTCGCGCATGGCCAGGCGCTGATCGACAGCGCACGCGCTGCGCTGACGGCGGTGACCGAGGACGAACCGAGCGCCGCGAGCCTCGCTGCCCGCGCCATCGAGGCACTGGCGGAGGTCACGCACTACGACGCGTCGCTCGAGCCCGTGCTCGAGGTGCTGCGCGGCGCGCAGGCGCAGCTCGAGGACGCGGCGCACACGCTGGCGGCCTACCTCGGGCGCGTGGAGCCCGACCCGCAGCGGCTGGCCGAGCTCGACGCGCGGCTCGCGGCCTGGGTGAGCCAGGCGCGGCGCTACCGCCGCGCGCCGGCCGAACTGCCGGCGTTGCTGGCGCAGTGGAAGCAGGAACTGGCCGGCCTCGATGCCGCCGCCGACGTGGAGGCGCTGCAGCGCGCCGTCGACGATGCCGAGCGCGCCTGGCGCGCCGAGGCCGAGCGCATTTCGCGCCAGCGCAAGCGCGCTGCCGGTCCGCTGGCCGAGGCGGTGACCGCGGCCATGCCACAGCTCGGCATGGCCGGCGGGCGCTTCGAGGTCGTGCTCGTGCCGCAGGACGAGCCGCAGTCCTTCGGCCTCGAGTCGGTGGAGCTGCGTGTGGCCGGCCACGCCGGCAGCACGCCGCGCGCGCTGGCCAAGGTGGCCTCGGGCGGCGAGCTTTCGCGGCTGGCGTTGGCGATCGCGGTGACCACGGTGCAGCAGCCGAAGGCGGGCGGCCGCCAGGCCGAGGCAACACGACCCGGCACGCTGATCTTCGACGAGATCGACGCCGGCGTCGGCGGCACCGTCGCCGACAGCGTCGGCCGGCTGATGAAGCAGCTCGGCGGCAACGCGCAGGTGCTGGCGGTCACCCACCTGGCGCAGGTGGCCGCCTGTGCCGACCGCCATCTCGTCGTGAGCAAGGCGGTCAAGGGCAAGCAGACGCTTTCGGCGCTGCAAGCCGTGGAGGGCGAGGCCCGCGTGGCCGAGATCGCGCGCATGCTGGGCGGCGAGCGGCTCTCCGGGACGGCGCACGCGCAGGCCATGCTGGGGGCGCAGCAGGGCCAGCGCAAGGAGCGTGCGCGTTGAAGACCACGCACCTCGATGGGAGTCGGCGGCCGTGAGCGAGTGGATGTCGCTGGGCCCCGAAGACCGCCAGGACGTGGTGCTCATCACCGGCATCTCGGGCTCGGGCAAGTCGGTGGCGCTGCATGCGCTGGAGGATGCGGGCTACTTCTGCGTCGACAACCTGCCGCCCGAGCTGCTGCGCGACTTCATCCGGCTGGAGCACGAGCGCTTCACGCACCGCGTGGCGGCGGCGGTGGACGTGCGCACCGCCAGCTCGCTGCCGCACCTGGTGCCGCTCATCGACGCCCTGCGCGGCGAGGGCATGCACGTGCGCTCGATCTTCCTCGACGCGAGCAACGACGCGCTGCTGCGGCGCTATTCCGAGACGCGGCGGCCGCATCCGCTCACCGCGCATGGCGGCGAGCGCGATGCGACGCGCGCGCTCGTCGAGGCCATCGATCTGGAGCGGCGGCTGCTTGCCGACCTGCGCGAGGTGTCGACGGTCATCGACACCAGCCAGCTGCGCCCGGCGCTGCTCAGGAGCTGGGTGCGCAGCCTCGTGGGCGCGCGCGACTCGGACCTGACGTTGGTGTTCGAGAGCTTTGCCTACAAGCACGGCGTGCCGCTGGACGCCGACTACGTGTTCGACGTGCGCGTGCTGCCCAACCCGTACTACGTGCGCGAGCTGCGCCCGCTCACCGGGCGCGACGCGCCCGTGGCCACGTACCTCGACGCCCAGCCCGAGGCCAAGGAGATGCTGGCGCAGATTCACGCCTTCGTGCAGCGCTGGCTGCCCGCGTTCGAGGACGACCAGCGCAGCTACCTCACGGTGGCCATCGGCTGCACGGGCGGGCAGCACCGCTCGGTGTATGCGGTGGAATGGCTCGCTCGGCAGTTCGAGCAACGCCACGCCACCCTGGTGCGGCATCGCGAGCTGGATGCGCGCGAATGAATGCGGCGCGTGAGGCGCGGCCGTTGCCGCGGCCGCTGTCGCTGTTCCCGCTGAACCTGGTGCTGTTTCCCGAGGCGGTGCTGGTGTTGCGCGTCTTCGAGGCGCGTTACCTCGACCTCGTCAGCGAGTGCCTGAAGAGCGGCGCCGGCTTCGGTGTGGTGTGCCTGAAGCGTGGTGACGACACCACGCGAAGCGCCGCCCAGGTCCAGTTCGAGACCGTCGGTGTCGTGGCCCGCATCGACGACGTCGACGCCGAGCAGGCCGGCATCTTGCGCCTGCGCTGCAGCGGCCTGTCGCGCTTCCGTCTGCAGGGTGCGGCCTGGCAGCGTGGCGACGGGTTGTGGCAGAGCGCGGCCGAGGACATCGCCGACGACCCACGTCGCATGCCGGGCCCGGCGATGCTGCAGACGGTGAATGCGCTGGCCGAGGCCATTCGCAAGCTGCGGCAGCTGGACAAGGTGCCCTTCGCCGAGCCCTACCGGCTGGACGACGCGGGCTGGGTGGCCAACCGCTGGTGCGAACTGCTGCCGGTGCCGCTGGCGGCCAAGCAGAAGCTCATGGAACTGGCCGACCCGGTGATCCGGCTGTCCATCGTCGACGGCTATCTGCGCGACAAGAAGGTCGTGCTGGGTTGAGCGGCTGCGGCCGTCCGGACCGTTAGGGCCGTTTCGGCCGTTTCGGCCGTTTCGGCCGCGTCAGGCGGCCGCGTCTGCAGCCTCGAACAAGCGTCGCATCGGCGCCGGCAGCCCGGCCGCGAGCGCCTCCACGGGGCTGAACCAGCGGCCCTCGCCGAGGCCGGCCAGTTGCTCCGAGGTGGGCCCTTTGCCGCGCGCAGGCCAGCGCCAGAGCACGGGCCGCAGCGTCCAGCCGAGGTGCGTGAGCGCATGCTCCACCTGCGGCAGCGGCTCGCCGGCACCGGGCCAGCCACGCGTGCAGGCCGTGAAGGCCGCGGCGTCGTCCAGCAACGGCAGGCACCACAGGCCGGCCCACAGGCCCGCCTGCGGGCGCTGCACGAGCCACCAGCGGCCGCGGTGCTCGATCCACAGCACGACGTTGTCGCGCCGGCCGCGGCGCACGCGCCGCGTTTTCACCGGAAAGTCGTGCGGCCGCCCCTCGGCCCGGGCCACGCAGCGTGCGACCAGCGGGCAGCGGTCGCAAAGCGGCCGGCGGGCCAGACAGACGGTGGCGCCGAGGTCCATCAGCCCCTGCGTGTAGCTCTCGATGCCGCGCTGCGGCAGCAGCGCCTCGGCGTGCGCCCAGAGCGCGCGCTCGGCGGCCGCCTGGGCCAGGTCGGCCTCGAAGCCGAGTGCGCGGGTGAGCACGCGCTTGACGTTGCCGTCGAGGATGGCGGCGCGCTCGCCGAAGCAGAAGGCGGCGATCGCCGCCGCGGTGCTGCGGCCGATGCCGGGCAGGGTGGCCAGGGCCGCGCTGCTGGGCGGAAATCGGCCGTCGTACTCGGCCACCACCTGCTGCGCGCAACGGTGCAGGTTGCGGGCGCGGCTGTAGTAGCCCAGGCCGCTCCATGCCGCCAGCACATCGGCCTGCGGCGCCGCGGCCAGCGCGTGCACGTCCGGAAAGCGCTCGAGGAAGCGCCGGTAGTACTCCAGCACCGTGCCGACCTGCGTCTGCTGCAGCATGACCTCGGAGAGCCAGACGCGGTACGGATCGCGCTCGCCGACCCAAGGCAGATGGCCGCGGCCGTGCCGCCGCTGCCAGCGCTTCACGTCGGTGGCGAGGGTGGTCGAAGGTTCGGCCGCGAGGCCGCCGGAGCACCCTCCCGCCGGGCTGCCGCCGCGGCCGCCGGCGGGCGGCGC
>JALHOU010000238.1 GCA_022842825.1 Rubrivivax sp. | reverse complement strand
AGCTCCTCGCACAAGCTCCTCGCACAAGCTCCTCGCACAAGCTCCTCGCACAAGCTCCTCGCGCAAGCTGTTCGCACAAGCGCCTGTCGGGCTCTCGCGGCCTCGCGGGCTCCTGCGGACACGTGTGGCGGCGCGCACAGACGGCCCGTGCCGGGTGGCCCTACAAGCGAGGGCCGCGTCGAAGCACGACCCTGCCTCGCCATGCCCCTCGGTCCCCTGAAAACGCTGGCCGCCACGTTGGCGGCCCTGGTGACGCTGGCGCTTCTGCCGGTGCTGGGGTTGGCACTGTTCGGCTGGAACTGGGCGCGCGGACCGCTGGAGGACCTGGCGCTGCGCAAGACGGGCCGCGCCTTGCAGATCCGCGGTGACCTGCGCGTGATGCCGGCCTGGCCGAGCCCGCGCGTTCGAGCGCACGCAGTGCGCTACGCCAACCCCGCCTGGGCGACCGAGGCGCAGATGCTGGAGGCCGACGCCGTCGACGTGACGATGGACCTGCCGGCCTTGCTGCGCGGCCGGCTGACGTTCCCGGAGCTGCGCCTCGCCAAGCCGCGCATCTTCCTCGAGCAAGGCAGCGGCGGCCGCAAGACCTGGCTGCTCGACCGCGCGCAAATCGACGAACAGATGCGCATCCCGATCGGCCGCGTGCAAATCGACCAGGGGGCGATCACCTACCTCGACGCGGCGCAGCGCACGGCCATCCACGTCGTACTGTCCACCACGCCAGCCGAGGCGGACGGCGGCCCCGCGCTCTCCGGGGCCACGGCAGCCGACCTGGCCACACGCGGCGTGGTGTTCACGGCCGGCGGGCAGTTCCATGGCGAACCGCTCGTCGCCCAGGGCAGCGGCGGCGCCGTGATGCGCTGGCGCGACGAGTCGCTGCCCTACCCGCTGGCGCTGCAGGCCACGGTCGGGCGTACGCGAGTGCACGCCGACGGCACGGTGACGGGCCTGCGCCAGCTCACGGCGCTGGACCTCCAGCTCGAGTTGCAGGGCGACAGCCTCGCCTCGCTGCTGCCGCTGACCGGCATCGCGCTGCCGCCCACGCCCGCCTATCGCGCCAGCGGGCGCCTGCGGCACAGCGGCAGCGTGTGGCGCTTCGAGTCGCTGGCCGGTCGCGTGGGGCAGAGCGACTTCGCCGGCGTGATGCAGGTCGCCGCCGGGCCCGTTCGGCCGCTGCTGAGCGGCACGCTCACCTCGCGCAGGCTCGATCTGGCCGACCTGGGGCCGGCCGTGGGCGCGCAGAAGAGGGCCCCGGGCCGCGCCCAACCGCTGGTCGCGAGCACCACGGCCTCGCCCCCCCGATCGACCACCGCTGCGGCCAACACCGCGCGCGTGCTGCCCGACATGCCCTTGGGAACCGCCCGCTGGTCGAGCCTGGACGCCGACGTCTCGCTGCAGGCGCAGACCCTGATCCGGCCGCGTGCACTGCCGCTGGACGGCTTCCTGGTACGCCTGCGCCTGCAGGACCGGCGGCTGGTGCTCGATCCCGTCGGCTTCGACCTCGCCGGCGGCCGGCTGCTGGCCCAGGTCACGCTCGACGGCCGCGTCGAGCCGATGCAAGGGCACGTCAAGGCGCAGCTGCGCGGCCTGAAGCTCGCACGCCTGCTGCCGGCGGTGGACCTGCGCCGCGCCAGCATCGGCCAGCTCAACGGCGAGGCCGAGCTGCGGGGCGAGGGCGCGTCGGTGAGCCGCATGCTGGCCACGTCCAGCGGCCGCCTGAGCCTGGTGGCGCAGGATGGCGAGATCAGCCGGCTGCTGATGGAGCAGATGGGCCTGCACCTGTTCGAGATCCTGCGCCTGAACCTGGGCGGCGACGAACGTGTGCATGTCAACTGTGCCGTGGCCGACTTCCGCGTCGTGCGCGGCGTGATGCACGCGCGCGGCCTGGTCCTGGACACGAGCGTCAACACGCTGGTCGGCAGCGGCACCATCGACCTCGCGCACGAGACCCTGGATCTCACCTTCAAGCCGCGCACCAAGGTCAGCAGCCTGCTCGCCTTGCGCAGCCCGTTCTACGTCCGGGGCCCTTTCAGCCGGCCGGTGGTGGAACTCGATACCGGGCGCGTCGCCGCCCGAGGCGCCGGGGCGCTGGCGCTCGGCCTGCTCAATCCGCTGCTGGCGCTGATCCCGCTGTTCGAGGCCGGTCCGGGCGCCGACAGCCCTTGCGCCCAGTTGCTGCGCGCCACGCAGGCCGGGTTGCCCAAGACGCCCCCCTGACGCAGGACGGGCCCCGCGATGGGCTCGGCAGGAACGAGCGCAGCGGCCGCGCCGGATCTCAGAGCTGCGAGCCGATCACCGAGGCCAGGGCCTCGCCCAGCCGCTCACGCCAGGGGCGGTCGCGCCACTCGGCATGGGTGACCCGGCGCGACAGTCCGAGGTCGGTCTCGAACATCGTCGGCGCGTACTCGGCGATCATGGCGCCGGCGTTGCCGGTCCACTGCGGCGCCACGCCCACGCCGCCCGTGAAGCCCGTGCGACCGTCGACGATCAGCAGCTTGCGGTGCGTCCGGTTGTTCAGGCGCCCGAGATGAGACCAGTGCGGAGGATGGAACTGGCGAACCTGCACGCCCGCCGACGACAAGGTCCGGATGAGGGCCTCGTCCATCTGGGCGCTGCCCACCCAGTCGAGCAGCACATGCACCTTGACGCCCTGGCGGGCGCGCTCGGCCAGCGCGTCGGCGAACTCGCGGCCGATGTCCCCCGCCCAGTAGATGTAGGTCTCGAAGGTGATCGACCTCCGCGCGCCGCGGATGGCCGCCAGCATCGGCGGGAAGATGCGGTCGCCGTTGACCAGCGCGCGCACGTGGTTGCCGTCCAGGAACGGTGGCCCGAGCAGCACGCCCAGCTCTTGCATGAAGCGCGGGTCGTCGAGCGCGTACAGGCGCTCGATGCGCGTGTCGATCCTCTTCTCGCCGCCGATGAAGTTGGCCGCGAGAACGACGAGAGCGACCGCCAGGCCCGATGCGGCCGCGGCCACCGGCAGCCAGCGAGGCCATCGTGCATTGCCGAGAGCCATCTTCGGTTCGTCCAGGCGACAGCCCGCGCGATCCGCGCTGCCGGGTCGGGCCGACGCGCCGCGATCGCGGCGGGCGGTCAGCGGGTGAGGCGGGCGATCACCGCGCCCAGCGCCAACGCGGCGACCATGGCGGTGAGCGGATTGCCGCGCACCCGGCGGCGCGCGCCTTCGGCCCAAACGTCGCGCGCCCGGCCGAGCCGTACGGCCCCTTCCCCCAGCGCGGCCTCGGCGCGGGCGACGCGCTCGCCCAACTGGCGCCTCTTGGGCGCGGCGCCCTCGGCGAAACGATCGACGGCGTCGTGCGCGCCCTGGATCACGCGGTGCAGCGGGTCGACCGAGCCCGGTGACACCTTCTCGGCCGCCGGGGTGGCTGGCGCATCGGCAGCCGAGGTGCGATGGGTGGGCCAAGGCACTTCGGACAGGGTGTCGGGCGCGATGGTTTGGTACATGGTGGCTCCGTGGCGGTACGGGTACTTCCGGGCGGCATCGCTTGCCACCCTGGCGAAGGAGCACCGTAGGACGCGGTCGCGCAGGGGTCTGTGCGTTCGCGCACGTTGAGGCTCAGCAGCACCGCGATGGCGGTGGCGAGCGAGCCGTAGGCGGTGCCGATCTGCGACAGCGTCGCGAAGTGCCAGACGAGAAGGCCGTCGCGGCCTGACACTGCGCGCGCTGCAGCGGCCGCCGCGAAACACCGCTGCCCGGTCAGCCCACCGCCTTCCGATACTGCACGAATCCGCTCTTGTCCGCGATGCGGTCGTACAGCTGCATCGCCGTGTGGTTGGTCTCGTGCGTGAGCCACCACACGCGCGTGCTGCCGGCCTTGGCCGCCTCGGCATACACATGCTCGATGAGCGCCCGCCCGACACCCTGCCCCCGCACCTCGGGCGCCGCGAAGAGGTCTTGCAGGTAGCACGAGTCGTTGAGCATCCAGCAGCTGCGGTGGAAGATGTAGTGCACCATGCCGACGAGCCGCCCATCGGGCTGCTCGGCCACGGCGCAATGCATCGGCTCGGCCGGGTCGTGGAAGCGCTCCCAGGTGCGGCGGGTCACCTCGTCGCCGAGGTCCACCTTGTAGAAGGACTGGTAGCCGCGCCACAGCGGCAGCCACTGCTCGAAGTCGCGTTTCTCGGCGATGCGGATCTTCATGGGCTCGGGTCTCCTGTGCGTGATCGTCGCATGGGCTCGGCCATGCGTCTTCGTGCCGGGCGTCGTGGAGGGCTTGCTGGCCCCGGCGCATGGGTCGTGGGCAGAGTCCAGGCACGCGAATCGGCCGCAGCGCGGTGGCCGACCCAGCGCAGAATGTACGGCCGAGAACAGCGGCACGACCGGCACGACCGACCCCGGCCACATCGGCGCGACAGCCAGCGCTCCCGGAGATGGACACTCAACCCGACGTCATCGTGGTGGGCCTGGGCGCCATCGGCAGCGCGCTCACCTGCGCGCTCGCGCAGCGCGGCGCCAAGGTGCTGGGCATCGACCGCTTCCACCCGCCGCACGACCGCGGCTCGAGCCACGGCTTGACGCGCATCACGCGGCTGGCGGTGGGCGAAGGAGCGGCCTACGTGCCGCTGGCCCAACGCTCGCACGAGCGCTGGCGCGAACTGGAAGCGCTGACCGGCCGGGTGCTCTACCGCCGCACCGGCATGCTGTTGCTCGCTTCGTCCGGCGCGGCGCGGACCGGCATGCATGGCCAGGCCGGCTTCTTCGACCGCACCGCAGCGCTGGCGCGCCAGTTCAGCATCGCGCACGAGCGGCTCGATGCGCGGGCCGTGCGCGAACGCTTCCCGGCCTTCGAGATGGTCGAAGGCGACAGCGCCTACTTCGAACCCGAAGCCGGTCTGCTGCGCCCGGAAGCCTGCATCGCGGCGCAACTGGAGGTGGCAGACCGCCACGGCGCCGTGCTGCGCCTGGGCGAACCGATGCTGGCCGTGGAGGCCGCCGGCGATGGTCGTGCTGGCGCCAGCGTGCGCACGCAGCAGGGCACGTATCGGGCGGCGCGCGTGGTGCTGTGCACCGGCGCCTGGTTGCCGGGTCAGGTGGGCGGGCCGCTCGCGGCGCCGCGCCTGCGCGTGCTGCGGCAGGTGCTGCATTGGTTCGAGACCGAGCAGCCGGGCTGGTACGACCCGGCGCACTGCCCTGTCTTCATCTGGCTGCACGGGCCGCGCGAGGAAGATGCGATGTACGGCTTTCCGATGGGCGACGGGCAGCCCGGCGTGAAGGTGGCCACCGAACAGACCGCGCGGGACACCGACCCCGATGCCGTGGACCGCGGCATCGCGCCCGCCGAGGTGCAGGCGATGTTCGAAGAGCACGTGCGGGGCCGCCTGCGCGGCCTGCGCCCGCACTCGGTGCACGGCACGACCTGCCTCTACACGATGGCCGCGGACGGCCGCTTCGTCGTCGACCGCCACCCCCGGCTCGATGCGGTGACCGTGGTCTCGCCGTGTTCGGGCCACGGCTTCAAGCACAGCGCCGGTCTCGGCGAGGCCATCGCCCAGCAGTTGCTCGGCGAGACGCCGTTCGCGAGCCTCGCGCCCTTCGCCATTGGCGCAGCCTGAGCCCGCAGCGCCGGGCAGACCGCCTTGACGAGGACAGTGCGGAGCGCGTCGAAGGAAGTGGATGGGTACATCGCTCAGTAGAACCACACGGTGCGGATGCGGCCCTGCACCACTTCGTACACGGCGATGGCCTCCAGCACACCCGGCTGGAGGCCCGTGATGTGCTCGTGGTCGACCACCTTGTCGCCGGCCACCATGCGGTTCACGACCTCGGCGCGCAGCCCGGGCTGGTTGAATCGGTTCTTCGCGTAGTGCGCGGCAAAGGCCGCCTTGCCCTCGAGCACCGGCTCGGCGGCCGGCGGCCGGAAGACGCGCACGTCGTCGGTGTACTCGGCGACGAAGCGCTCGAGGTCGTGCGCGTTGTAGGCCTCGAGCTGGCGCTGCACGGGGTCTTCGGGTCGGGCCATGGTGCGTCCGCAGGGGTTGAGCTTCCGGGGTCAGGATGTTGCCACCCATCCGGCCAGCGCACGGGCCACGCCGAGCACCGCGATGACGATGAGCAGGTCGAGCACGATGCGCCGGAAACGCTCGGGCGAGATGTCGGCGAAGGAGCGCTGCCCGACCCAGATGCCCGCGAGCATGGCCGGCGCGAGAAAGAACGCCCAGCGCAACGTCTGCGCGCCGAGCAGCGCGCCGCCGGCCTCGCCGCCACCTCCGCCAGCGGCCGGCATCAGCGCCGCCACGGCGAGCGCGTAGAGGTCGGTGAAGAGGAAGAGCACGATCATCGTCGCCCGCATCACGGCCGGCGGCATGGCCGAGGTGCTGAGCAGCACGGCGAGGGCCGTGCCACCGATGGCGGCGACGCCGTTGAAGAGCCCCGAGACGACGCCGGCGCCGAAGCGTACGCCACGCGTGGGCTCGAGCGCCATCGCCAACCCGAAGCGCGAGGCCAGCGCCGCGGCCAGAAGCAACGAGCCGATCAACAGCCGCAGCGGCGTCTCGGGCAGCCAGGCGAGCAGCGCCACGCCCATGGGGATGAAGAGCGCGTTGCCGGCCAGCAGCCAGCTCAGCCAGCGCCAGTCGGCATGGGCCAGCGCGCCGCGCAGCAGGCTCAAGCTGGCCAGTACCTCGAGCACGAAGATGGGCGGCACCACCTGCGCCGGCGGCATCACGAGGCTCAAGCCCGCCACGCACAGCGCGCTGAAGCCAAAACCCGCGAAGCCGCGCACGATGCCGGCGCCGAACACCACCACCGCGGCCAAGGCGAGCAGGGGCCACGAGGTCGTGGGCAGCAGCGGCGCGAGATCGGTCAAGCGGCAGGGTGAGCGCGGAAGGAGCGCGGCATTGTCGCCAGGATCACCCACGCCTCGGGAACCGGCGGCGCGGCGCGGCTCTTCCGGCAGCGGCGCCCCGCACGCGGCGATCGGCGTGCCTTCAACGTCGCCGGATGATGCGGCTGCCTGTCGGCGTGGCGTCGGTCGTCGCCGCAGGCGCCGCTGGCCGCACACCGACATACGCGGCGCGCGGCCGGATCAGCGCCGCGTGGCGCTGCTGCTCGAGCACGTGCGCCACCCAGCCGACGGTGCGTGCGATGGCGAAGAGCGCAAACGCCGAGCCCGCCGGCGCGCCGAGCGCCCGGCACAGCGCGACGAGCCCGAAGTCGATCGTCGGCTCCTGGCCTTGCCGCTCGCGCACGGCGTCGAGCAGGCGCTCGCGCACGCGGTCGGCCGGCAGCCGCGCCAGCAGGGCACGGCCGCGCGGGTCGCCTTGCGGGTAGAGCCGATGCCCGAAGCCCGGTGGTGGCGAAGGCTGCGAGGCCAGCCAGCGTTGCAGGCCCGCGGCCCTGCCGCGCGTGGCGTCGATCGCCGGGGCGAGCGCCTCGACGCGCAGCACGATGCCGCCGTGGCGGTCGCCGCTCAAGGC
>JALHOU010000237.1 GCA_022842825.1 Rubrivivax sp. | reverse complement strand
CCGTGGAGCCCGACGAGGGCCTGCTCGAAGCCACGCGCGCGAGCCTGGGCCCGGCGCTCGGCGTGCCGCTGGCCGGCCTGCGCCGCCACGTGGCCGACCAGGCCGCGTATGCGCCGCACGCGTGGGCCATCGCCCGCCACGTGGCGCAGATGCTGGCGAATGCCGCCGCCGAGGCCGGCGAAGAAGACGGCGTGCGCCTGGACGCCGAAGGCGACGAAGAAGACGACACCGCCGCCATCACCTTCAACTTCTGGATCGAGCCGCCCGACGCGAGCTTCGAAGAACGCGCCGCACTCGCCGCCAGCGGCCGCAGCCCGCTGCTGGAAGCCCCCGGCGAGCGCTACCGCATCTACACCACCGCCTACGACCGCGAGGCCGCCGCCACCACGCTGGCGCGCAAGGCGCAGCTCGAGCAGTTGCGCACCGAGCTCGATGCGCGCATCGAGGCCGCGCGCCTGAACCTGGCGCACATCGCGCGCAGCTTCCAGGCCCTGCTGGCGCGGCCCACCGTGGACGGCTGGCAGGGCGCGCTCGAAGAAGGGCGCATCGACGGCGCCCGCCTCGCGCGGCTGGTGGCTTCGCCCACCGAGCGGCGGCTCTTCCGCAGCGAGCGCATCGAGCCGCGCGCCCACACGCTCGTCACCCTGCTCATCGACTGCTCGGGCTCCATGCGCGAACACGCGCCGAACGTGGCCGTGCTGGCCGACGTGCTGGCGCGCGCGCTGGAGATGGCTGGCGTGGCCATCGAGGTGCTGGGCTTCACCACCGGCGCGTGGAGCGGCGGCCGCGCCGCGCGCGACTGGCAACGCGCCGGCCGCCCGCGCCACCCGGGGCGGCTCAACGAAGCGCTGCACATCGTGTTCAAGGCGGCCGAGACCCCCTGGCGCCGCGCGCGGCCCGGCATGGCGGCGCTGCTGAAGGCCGACCTTTTCCGCGAAGGCATCGACGGCGAGGCGGTGGCGTGGGCGCTGGGGCGGCAGGCGGCGTGGGAGATGAACAGCAGCGGCGGCCAGGGCGGCAGCCACGCCGGCAGCGCCAACCCCTTGCGCCGGCTGCTCATCGTGCTTTCAGACGGCTCACCGATGGACAGCGCCACGCACCAGGCCAACGACCGGCATTACCTCGACCACCACCTGCGCGAGGTGGTGGCGCGGGCGGAGGGGCAACAAGGCGCGCGGGTGTATGGGCTGGGCGTGGGGCTGGATTTGAGCCCGTATTACTCGCGCAGCCATGTGCTGGACTTGGCCGAGGGCACGGTGATGGGTAGCTTTCGGGAGGTGATTGGGATGCTGGGCCGAGCGGGGAGGCGATGACTGCCTTCCGGCGCTGCCAGCTGACCCAGCCCGGGCGCATCCTTCATGGAGGCGACGCCCAGGCACGCAGTCGAGATTAGCCTCACTGCGTCGGTTTCGACCGGCAGTATGGAGCGCAACATGGTTCTCGCTTTGGCTCGCTACCGCCTCGTTGCCTTGATCCTTGGGGTTGCCTGCCTTCTCGGCGGCTGCGGCAACCTGCAGCAGAGTCTGGGACCATCGTTGGTGGTGCCTGATGAAGCCTCGCGAAAGGCACTGCTGACAGCCACGGCCGACGCGACCGTCACTGCGCAGGTGATTTCCACCGCCGCCACGGCTGACGAACGCCGCAATGCCCGGAATGCCTTCATCGCCAATCGATTGGTGCTGCTGGACGCGGCCTTTGCGGTCTACCTTCGGGACCTCGGCGGCGACAAACGTACCCTCGACTCGGCGACCGAAGGCAGCGTGCTGGGCTTCAGCGTCCTTGGCACCCTTCGCGACTCGGCGCGCGCCAAGGAGAACCTTGCCGCTGCCGTGGCGCTGATCACCGGCCTGAAGTCCAACGTCGACAAGAACTTCTTCGACAACCGCGGTCTGCAAGCGATCACCACCGCGATGGTCGCGCGGCGCCGTGAGGTGCTGGCGCGCATCGAGGAGAATCTGGACGAGCCGGTCGAGAACTACACACTGATCGCTGCCCGTGCCGACCTCAACGACTACGAGCAGGCCGCGACAGTCGACGGCGCCTTCCGAATCATCCAGGAAGATGCGGCCAAGCGCGGGGCCGAGGCCGACAAGGCGCTGCAAATGAATCGCTTGGTGGCCACGGTCAGCCGCGAGCTGGGCACGGGTGTCCAGGCGAACAAGCTGGCGATGACCGAAGCACTCGGCACGCCCAAGGCCACGCTCGCAACGATGACGGACGCCCTGCGGCGCCTGGGTGCAGAAGAGGCCAAGCTTCCCAAGACCGAGGCCGAGGCGCGGACCGCGCTGCAAAGGCTCGTGAGGAGGGCGAGGGACGACGCGGCCGTCGCCAGCCTGCGCAAGGTCTTCATTGACGCCAAACTTCTGGAGGGCCCGTAACCATGAGCGCCGAACAGTACGACCTTGGCCTGAAGGCCGCGAGCCTCTCCTCTTTCTCGAAGATGGTGCGTGACGAGGAGGTCGGAGCCTCCCGCTTCGTTGACGCCCGGCCAACGCTCGACGATGGAGAGCCACTGACTCGCGCGACCTTCGAGGAGCTGGAGCCGGGCCAGGTGCCCGGAGGAAAGCCGGTATTCGTCGAACTCGCGAAGTTGCCATCGGGCAAGACTGCCGCTTGGACGGGCGTGGTGGTCGTGGCCGGCCGCAACACCGCAGTGCACATGTTCCGCGAATCCGGAGGCCAGTGATGAACGCCCTGCGCATCGACGACCGTGGCGCCCTGGTCGAGCGCCTGCAGCGGCGCCTGCTCGAGCTGGGATTCAACCCCGGCAAGATCGACGGCGATTTCGGCACCGCCACCGAACAGGCGGTGATGGCCTTCCAACTCAGCAGAGGCCTTCTCTCCGACGGCGTGGCCGGACCGCGCACTCTGACAGAGCTGGGCCTGACGGCAGACAACACGCTGCCCGACGCCACGGGCCACATGAGCGTGCAGGTGGCCAGCCGGATGTGCCCCGGAGCGCTGCTGTCCAACATCAAGATCAACCTGCCGGTCCTGCTGGAGTCGTTGCGCGAGCACCGCTTGCACGACCGCACGATGGTGCTGATGGCGGTGGCCACCATCCGTGCCGAAACGGCGGGCTTCGTGCCCATCAGCGAAGGCCGCTCCAAGTTCAACAGTTCACCGAGCGGACACCCGTTTGACCTCTACGACTTTCGCGGCGACATAGGCAATGCCGCGGTGGGTGACGGCGCCCGCTTTCGTGGTCGTGGGTTCGTCCAGCTGACCGGCCGTACCAACTATCGCCGGTATGGCCCGAGGCTGAGCCCGGCCGTCGATCTCGAAGCGCACCCCGAGTTGGCCAACGACGCAAAGATCGCTGCCGACCTGTTGAGCCTCTTCATTGGCGACCGGGAGCTGAACATCAAGGACGCACTCCTGGCCGGCAATTTCCAGGCGGCCAGGCGCCTGGTCAACGGCGGTAAGCACGGGTTGGCGGAGTTCATGCAGGCCTACCAGACGGGAGATGCGGCGCTACCCCGATGATCGCGGCCATGACGCGTGGCCATCGAGGTGCTGGGCTTCACGACCGACACCCAGCATGGGCGGCTGTCGTCAGCGCTGCCCGGTGACCAGCCACAGCTCAAAATGGCAGGGCCGTAGCGCGTCCGAGGTCTCCTGTCCCTTCACGTACAGCGGCTGGAGCTTGCCCAGGCCGGCGCGCCCGAGGCTGGCTGCTGCCGCAGCTGCGATGTCGGCCTCGGCCTCCCGGAAGTAGCGCAACTGGGTGCGCTGCGGCATCTTGCGCGCGTCGACGACCTCGGTCTGGAGCACGATGAAGCCATCGCGGCGCAAGGCGGGAGCCAACCTGTCTACCAGCGCGAGGTCGAGGCGGTCGCCTACTTGCGGATAGAGGCGGCGGCCGGACGGGCACTGTTCCGCCTGTGCCTGAGCTTCGCGGCTGACTTCCCTCAGTTCCTCGCTGGCCCCTTGAAGAACTCGCAACGCGCTGGCCGGCGCGGCCTGCCCCCCCTTGCGCAGGATGTCCACGGCATCTGCCAACACCTTGGCGTGACGATCACGCTCTTTCTGGGCCTCGGCGAGCTGCGAGCGCGTGGCTTGCTGCAACGCGTCGGCCGCTGCGCGCTGTGCCTCATTGGCCGCCTGAGACCTCGCCACCTCGGCGCGCTGCCGCTCCTGCAGGTTGATGGTGACGGCGAGCCCGAGCGCGAGCAAAAGCAAGAACACGACCGCGCCCCCAATGCTGAGCGCACGCACGCGCTGCTTCGCCTCGCGGGCGATGCGGTCCGCCCGCTCACTCTCCCATTCCGCGCGTTCGGCGTCGCGCCGCCGCTGGAGCTCGGCCGCGCGTTTCTCTTCCTCCAGCAGCCGGCGAGAGGCGAGGTCACGCTCGCGCTCGGCGCGCAGCTGTGCCTCGGCAGCCTGTCGGCGCAGCTGCGCACGTGCCTGCGCCACAACGGCCAGGCGGTCGTGCACGAGTTCGACATGCTCACCCGCTTCGCCGCTCTGGTAGCGCAGCAGGCGCCGGCCCACGAGCGCATCGACGTCGGCGCGCAGGGCCCCGGCGATGTCGCGGCGTGGAAACGGCCGCCGCGTGCCGCTGGCGGTGATCAGTTCGCGCTCCAGCCAATCGGCCAGCGCCGCGCGCCGCGCCGGGGCAAACGAATCGAAGGCGCGGTCGTAGAACTGTTCGATGACGCGCGAGCCGCGGCCCTCGAGGTCCCGCACGTCCAACGTCGCCGCTGGCGGCTGCCGCGCAAGCCTTTCGGCGTTGAGGCTGGCGCACAGCAGGCTCAACAGGGCGGGCTCGATCGAACGCTCCTCCTCCTGCAGTGTCGCCGCCGGGGCGCCCGGCGCTTGCGCGCTTGAACCTGCCGGCCCTGCAACCGCGGGCCGGGCCAGGAAGTCGACGATCTGCCGCGCTGCGTCGGCACTGACCAGCCGACCGCCGGTGTGCTGCACTGCCTGCAAGGCTTGCACACGCGTCATCGCGCGAAGCCGGCAGCGGTTGGCCTGCAGGCGCGGCATGCGCGAAGACAACGCGTCGATCTCGGGCAGGAAGTCCTCGCGCAGCGAGACCACGAAGCGGCATCCGTGGCGGTCGAAGTCGAGGCGATCGACCAGCTCGTCGAGCGCATCCAGCCGCACTTCGACAGCGGCCGGCACGCGGTTCTCGAGGAGATTGCCCAGCTCCACCAACAACGCGTCACGCGTTGCGCCGGCCGGCAGCAGTGTGAACACCTCCTCGAACTGGTCGAGCACGAACAGCGGTGTCCAGCGCCGCCCGTCGGCGCCCTGCAGCGTGCGCTCCCGGTCATGCAGCAACTCCCACAAGGCTTCTGCCGAAGTGGCGGCCGGGTGCACGGGCGGCGGCCCATGCCATGTCAGCTGCTGCGCCTGTGCCGCCTCCTCGAGCAGCCTCAGCAGCTGCATCGAGAGTGCCCCAGGCTCGCCTGCGCGCTCGATGCGGCGCAACAGCACCGGCAGCATCGACTCCTTGCGAGCGCGGGGGAACAGGCCGGCGCGCAGGAGCGAGGTCTTGCCCAGGCCCGACTTGCCGTACAAGACGGTCACCGGCGCGGCGGCGACGCAACGCCGCAACACCGCCACGTCGTCGTCGCGGCCGTTGAAGAACTGCTGCGAGTGCTCGTCGAAGGGCTCGAGCCAGGGCCAGGGATGTTCCGCGTCCGGGACGGTGGCGCGCTCAGCCATGCGAGGGCCCCTGTGCTGTGGCAGCACGTTGGCGCAGGTCTTCCTGGGCTGCCGACGAGAACACGCCACTCGGCGCATGCAGCAGGTGCAGTGCCCGGAGCTCGCTGCCGAAGCCGCCGAAGATGCGTCGGTAGCCAGCGCGGTCGGGCGGCTGGGCGTCGATGCCCACTGGCAGCAGGAACGCGTCGTGGATGCGCATCGCGCGCACCATGGCCTTGCGCCACTCTTCCCAGAACACCCCTTCGCGGCGCCCATCCGCCTGGCGCGAGAGCACCGGCATGAAGTAGGTGCAGCGCTCGATGGCCTCGTCGATGCGCTGCGACCAGTCATCGCCTGCACGCAGTTGGCGCTGGTCGAGCCAGACATCGGCAAAGCCCAGCGTCAGCAGCGTGTTGCACAGGCGCGTGGCAGCCTCGCGGTCTTCGCTGGCATAGCTCACGAAGACCGTGGCGCCCCCCGCGCTGTCAGCGGCACGCGCAGCGGCGGCTGAGGTCGCCGTGCCGGCAATGGCGGCCGGCGCCTGCGGTCCGATCGCGGCGACGATCGTCTCGATCTCGCCCACGAACTCGCTCGCCGTCCAGGGGAACACTGTCGCGTTGGGGTTGAAGCGCGCCAGGAAGTCGGCCAGGTCCCCCGGCTGCGCGTCGGCAGCGAAGAACTCCATTTTCTTGTCCTGCGCCGAAAGCCGCACCTCGTTGGCCATGCGGATGAGGCCGAGCCCGAGCCAGTCGGGGAGGCGACAGCCCAGCAGCAGCAGGTCGCGCCGGCGCAGCGTCTCCAGCAGGACAGGTGCGCGGAGCGCGGCTTCCTGCTGGAACCGGAACAGGTACTCGAGCGCATCCTCGTCGTGGATCGCGGCGCGCACGCCGGCGCTGAACTGCCCGAGCGGGTGGAACACCCGCGCGCCCCCGGGCAACGGCGCGGGGACGTCGCACACGTTGCCGCTGTCGCTGCTGGGCGCGTAGGCACTGCTTCGAACCAGCGCTTCGCCACGGATGCGGCGAAGGGCACGCAGCAGCAGATCGTCGGGGGTCAGACTGACAAAGAGCTCCAGCTGCGTGAGCGCTGCCATCCGTTCAAGCAGCGGCGCGGCGCGAACGCGCGGAGTCAGATCCGCCACGATGGTGGCTACCGAGCGGCGCAACCGTTCGATGCTGCTGCGTGGCTGATCGAGCAATACGCGCGCGACCGCCTGATGCAAAGACCAGCCGGCGGTTGGGTCTCGCAGGTCGGTCGCCGCCGGGTCGAGCCCGAACACTCGCAGCAACTCCTCGGCCACCAAGGCATAGAAGGGTGCTGCCACCGCGGGCTGGCCGGGTGCGCCCTCGAGTTCGACCCACAACACCTCGGGCCCGAGAACGGGAACCAAGCCTTGGCCGCGCACGGCCTGCTCCAGGCTCTGCCGGCTGGCCCGCAGGCGGTCCATCACGGGAGGCCGCCCTGCCGCATCGACCCGTGCCCGATCAATGCACCAACCCCTTTACCGATGCGAGCATGCAGACCGGGCCGCCGACGAGGTGGCGTGACTGGCGCGGCGCTCCTGGACGCCGAGGTGGGCGGGTCGGATGGCATGTTCTAAGGCAGCTTGCTGGAGCGTGGAGCCGAGAGGCTAACGCAGCACGCGACGGCGCCACGTACTGATCTATACCTCGTGGCCGGCGCGGACGATGGGCCGCGACCCACATGGCTGAGCGCGACCGGAGGCCTTGGGCCGCCATCGTTGCTTCGACCAAGGGTTGACCCTAGCTCTCGCGGCGGCATCCTTGACGCTGCTCATCGATTGCTCAGGCTGCATGCGCGAGCACGCGCCGCACGCGCCGCACGCGCCGCACGCGCCGCACGCGCCGCACGCGCCGCACGCGCCGAGTGTGGCC
>JALHOU010000236.1 GCA_022842825.1 Rubrivivax sp. | reverse complement strand
AGCGGCGTGGCGATGCGCAGCACGGCCACCCAGAAGGGCACGCTGGCAACGACTTCCAGCATGTCGGCCATGGTGCGCGCGGGCCCGTCCTCTCAGCGCGGGGCGGATGCCGCCGCCAGATTGCGACGCAGCACCGCGAGCTCGCCCTCGCGCTCCACGGCGACGATGTGGCTGCCCTGGCCGTCCACGGTCTCGCAGGCGAGCGGCCGCCGCGCATCCACCGCCCAATGGGCTTCCTGCTTCTGCAGCGCCTCGACCTCCTCATCGAGCCGGCGCACGCGCTCTGCCGGCCAGCCGATGTGTTCGCCGAGTTCGCGGCCCAGCATGAGGGCCTGCACGGAGTCGCTCTTCTCCACGAGAAGGCGGGCCAGCCGGTCGCAGTCGGCCGCCGCACCCGCGGCGCCGGCCGGCCGCGCGGCACAGCGCTCCAGCAGCATCGAGATGGGCGGCGCCGGATACGACGCATCGCGCGCCATCGCATCCACCGCCAGCGTGGCGCGCAGGTAGCCCGGGACGTCGGCACCCATCGTGCTCAGCGCGCGCATCGAGGCCGCCGCCAGGCCGAGCGGCTGCTCGCGCCAGTAGCGGGCGCGTTGCAGCCCGGCCCAGGCCGCGCCGGCCGCCTCGGGCTCGTCATGGGCCCAGTCGAGCCAGTGCAGCGCGTTGGCCGGCTCGGCGTGCACGCGCGCCCGGGCCAGCTGCCGCTTGCACTGCGACTCGTCTTCCACGAACGGGCAGGCGGCGCCCGCCCACCGCAAGGCCTGCGCATCGCCGCTGGCCAACGCCTCGGCCAGCAGGGCACGTGCCCACGCCCCCTGGACGGCCGCATCGTCATCGGTGGGCTCCAGCAGCAGGCGCGCGGCCACGCGCTGCCTGGCGTCGCCCGCGCCCAGGGACTGCGCCAGCCGCGCCTGGGCCTCGTGCAGCGCGTGCCGGCCCAACGGCGCGGGCAACTCGGCCAGGGGGGCGCCGCGCTCCTCGTTCGACAGGCGGGGCACGGTGACGCGGCCGAGTCCGCAGAGCTCGACCACCACCGGGCCGGCCGCCGCCGAAGCGGAGGCGGCGGCGGCCGAAGCGCCCGCCACATCCGGCACCGGGGCAGCCGGCCCGGGCTCGACGCCCATGGGCGCCCGCGCCCAGGGAAAGACCGCCACCGCGACACGCTGGAGGCCGCCATCGCCCGCGGGCACCAACCACCAGGCCGTTGTGCCGAGGCCGAGCGCCAGGCCGAGTGCCAGACCGATGGCCAGACCGGCCACGGTCCGCGCGCGCGAGCGGCGCAAGTCGCGGCGCGGATTGAGCGAGAGGTTCTTCCGGAGTGTGTTCATGGCCTGCCGCGCCCCCCGCCCGGCCCTGGGCGACATGAGCGCAGAAGCCATCGTGCCACGCGCGCGGGCGGCTGAGCCGCACCCGGCAACGGCAACGGCATGCGCGCCTCCATGCGGGTCATCGGTCGCGCCGCCAGCGCACGCGGTACTGCGCCAGCAGGGTGGCCACGAGCACGGCGATGAGCGAGGTCGCCACGACCACGTCGGCGATGTAGGTGGGCACACCGACGACGCGGCTCATGCTGTCCGAGCCGACGAGCATGCCGGCCATGAAGATGCCCGCCGCCAGCACCGCCAGCGGATTGAGCGCGGCGAGCATGGCGATGACAATGCCGGAGTAGCCATAGCCGGGCGACATGTCGAGCGTGACGTAGCCGGCGCGGCCGGCCACCTCGATGGCGCCGGCCAGGCCGGCCAGCGCGCCCGACATTGCCGCCACCACGAGCGCGGTGCGCAGCGCCGGCACGCCGGCGAAGGCGGCAGCGCGCGCGTTCGCGCCGGTGGCGCGGATGTGGAACCCGAGCACGGTATAGCGCAGCAGGAGCGCCAGCGCCATGGCCAGCAACGCCGCGATGAAGATGCCGCTGTGCAGGCGCATTCCCGGGATGAGGCGCGACAGTTCGAGATCGGCGGGGATCGGCACGCTCTGCGGCCAGCCCATCGAGGCCGCGTCCTTCATCGGGCCGTCGAGCAGCGCCGACACGCCGAGCAGGATGACGAAGTTCAGCAGCAGCGTCGTCACCACCTCGTCCACCCCCAGGCGCGCCTTCAGCCAGGCCGGCCCGAGCAGCAGGAGCGCGCCGACCAGCGCGGCGGCCGCGAACACCAGCAGCAGCGAGGCCCAGGCCGGCAGCAGCAGCGACGGCGTTCCTTCAGCGCCGTCGGTGACGAGCGCACTGCCCACCATCACCGCCACCATCGCGCCGCCATAGAGCTGGCCCTCGGCGCCGATGTTGTACAGGCGGGCGCGGAAGGCCACGGTCGCCGCCAGCCCCGTCAGCACCAGCGGCACGGCGCGCGTGAGCGTCTCGCTCCAGGCGAAAAGCGAGCCGAAGCCGCCCACCGCGATGGCGGCATAGGTGCGGCCCACCGGCGCGCCGGCCCACAGCACGAGCAGCGCGCACACGAGCAGCGTCGCCGCCACGGCGCCCAGCGGCGCCAGCAGCAGCGCCAGCGCCGAGGGCTGCTCGCGCCGCTCGAGCCTCACGCGGCGGCCTCGGGCCGGGGCGGGGGCGCGGCCTGCGCGCCGGGGTGCTCAGTTGCGCGCTCACTTGCTCGCTCACTTGCGCTCTCACCTGCACTGTCGCCGGCGCGCTCACCGGCCATGGCCAGGCCGATCGACGCGCGCGTCCAGCGCCCGCCGGGCAGGGCCTCGCTCAGGTGGCCGTCGTGCATCACGGCCACGCGGTCGCCCAGGGCCATGACCTCGTCGAGGTCGTCGGAGATGACGAGCACCGCAGCGCCGGCGTCGCGCGCCGCGATGAGCTGCCGCTGCACCGCCGCCACGGCGCCGACATCGAGGCCCCAGGTGGGCTGGTGCGCGACGATGAGGCGCGCCGCCGGGGCGCCGTGCGCCGTAGCGCCATGCGCCCCTTCGCAGGCCGGTGCCGTCAGCGCGCGGCCAAGGATGAGCTTCTGCATGTTGCCCCCGGACAGCGCGCGCACGGGCGCTTCGAGTCCGCCGCCGCGCACGTCGAAGTCGGCGACGATGCGTTGCGCGTGGGCGCGCGCGGCACGTTGCCGAATCCAGCGCAGACCGGCGAAGCGGCGCGAGAAGGCCGGCATCGAGAGCCGCTCGCTCACCGCGTTCTCCCACAGGCTCAGGTCGCCGACGACGCCGATGCCCTGGCGGTCTTCCGGGATGCGCGCCACGCCGCGCTTCACCCGCTCGGCCGGCGCGGCGGGCATGTCCGTGTCGCCCAGGCGCACGCGCCCGGCGGTGGGTGCGTGCGTGCCGCACAGCACGCCGGCCAGCGCCGCCTGACCATTGCCCGAGACGCCGGCCACGGCGACGATTTCGCCGCCGTGCAGCGTGAGCGAGACGCCCTCGAGGCGGTCTCGGCCGATGCGCGCTGTGGACACGGCTTCGAGCATGCACACCGGCGCGCCCACGGTCGCAGCCGGCGCGCGCACCGGGGCCGACACCGCGTGGCCGACCATCCAGGCGGCGAGCTGCCCCGCCGTGACCGCGCCGGGCGTGCGGTTGTCGGCCTCGGCCACGAGCCTGCCGCCGCGCAGCACGGCGATGCGGTGCGAGACGCGCTGCACCTCGGCCAGCTTGTGGCTGATGAAGACGATGGAGAGCCCCTCGGTCACCATCTGCGCGAGCGTCGCGAAGAGCGACTCGCTCTCCTGCGGCGTCAGCACGGCCGTCGGCTCGTCGAGGATGAGGATGCGCGCGCCGCGCACCAGCGCCTTCAGGATCTCCACGCGCTGGCGCTCGCCGACGCTGAGCGAGCCGACGCGCGCATCAGGCTGCACCAAGAGGCCGAAGCGCCGTGCCTCGGCCAGCAGGCGCTTGCGCGCCGCATCGCGCCGCGACCAGGGCTGCCAGAGCGGCTCGGTGCCGAGCATCACGTTGTCGAGCACGCTCAGGTTGTCGGCGAGCGTGAAGTGCTGGTGCACCATGCCGATGCCGCTGTCCAGCGCTGCCTTCGGCTGGCCGGGCGGCAGCGGGTGCCCGCAGACCTCGATGTGCCCCTCGTCGGCCTCGTAGTGGCCGAAGAGGATGGACACGAGCGTGGACTTGCCGGCGCCGTTCTCGCCCAGCAATGCCAGCACCTCGCCACGCGCCAGCGTGAGCGAGATGCCGTCGTTGGCCACCAGCGCGCCGAAGCGCTTGGTGATGCCGGTGAGCCGCAGGACGGGGTCGTTCAAGGGGTCGGCCAGCAGGCGATCAGCCGGGAATCAGCCCGCGCCCATCGGGCAGCGCGCCGGCATGCGGCGCAGCGACCGCCGCAACGAAGGCCCGAACGAGGCGGCAGGGCACCGGCGAACGTCAGATCGAGGACTTCGGCTGCGTGTCGTCGACCTTGACGACGAACTTGCCGTCGAGGATGGCCTTCTCCTTCGCACGCACCTTGGCCACGAGCTCCTTGGGCAGCTTGCTCTCGAAGGTGCCGAGCGGCGCCAGCTCGCTGCCCTTGTGCTTCATCATCGAATATTGGCCATAGTCCTCGGCCGTGAACTTGCCGCTCTTCACGAGGCCGAGCGCGCGGTCGATGGTCGGCTCCATGTGCCAGATGGCCGACGCCACCACGGTGTCGGGGTACTTGTCCTGCGTGTTGATGACGTTGCCGATGGCGAGCACCTTGCGCTCCTTGGCCGCGTCGCTGACGCCGAAGCGCTCGGCGTACATCACGTCGGCGCCCTTGTCGATCATCGCGAAGGCGGCTTCCTTGGCCTTGGGCGGATCGAACCAGCTGTTGATGAACGTGACCGTGAACTGCACCTTCGGGTTGATCTCGCGCGCGCCGGCCATGAAGGCGTGCATCAGGCGGTTGACCTCCGGGATGGGGAAGCCGCCCACCATGCCGATCTTGTTGCTCTTGGTGATGCCGCCGGCGATCATGCCCGTGAGGTAGGCGGGGTCCTGGATGTAGTTGTCGAAGACGGCGAAGTTGGGCGCCTGCGGCTTGCCCGAACTGCCCATGAGGAAGCTGATCTTCGGGAAGTCCTTGGCCACCTTGCGCGCCGCCGCCTCCACGGCGAACGACTCGCCGACGATGAACTGGGCGCCGCCAGTGGCGTACTCGCGCATGACGCGCTCGTAGTCGGCGTTGGCGACGTTCTCGCTCGCCTTGTATTCGATGTCGCCGCGCGCCTCGGCGGCCTTGAGCGCCTTGTGGATGCGGCTCACCCACTGCTGCTCGAAGGGCACGGTGTAGATGGCGGCGACCTTGATCTTGGCGCCCTGGGCGCGGGCGAGGCCGGTCAGTGCGGAAGCGAGGGCGGCCAGCGTGGCTTGGCGGCGGCTGATGCGGGGCAAGGTCATGGTCTCTCTGTCCTGGGTTGTGGCTGTTGTCAAGGCAGCGGCCAACAAGGCCCGCCGGGTCGGCGGATGTTAAGCAAGCAGCCTGCCCATGCCGCCAGGGGGCCGGGAAAACGAGGGCCGCATCGGGATTGGCGCAGGTCGGCCGCAGCGCGGCCGATAGACTGGGTGCCACCGTGGTTTCGCACCTGCTCTACCTGCACGGCTTTCGCTCGTCGCCGCACTCTTTCAAGGCACGGATGCTGGCCGAATGGCTGGCCGCGCACCGCCCCGACATCACCTGGTGGTGCCCGCAACTGCCGCCCTCGCCGCGCGAGGCCATCGCGATCGCCGAGAAGGGCACGGCCGGCTGGCCGGCCGACCGGTCCGACGAGCGGAAGCCCTGGGCCGTGCTCGGCAGCTCGCTCGGCGGCTTCTATGCCACGGTGCTGGCCGAACGCTGGGGTTGCCGGGCCGTGGTCATGAACCCGGCCGTTGACCCGGCGCGCGACCTCGTGCAGTACGTCGGCGAACAGCACGCCTTCCACGACCCGACGCAGCGCTTCCGGTTCCACGCCCGCTACATCGACGAACTGCGCGAGATGACACCCGGCCCCATCAAGCGGCCCGAGCGCTATTTCGCGCTCATCGCCAAGGGCGACGAGCTGCTTGACTGGCGAGAGATGAGCGCGCGCTACGCCGGTGCCGCCGGGCGGCTGCTCGAGGGCAGCGACCACGGCCTGTCCGACTTCGCAGAGCACCTGCCGGCCATCCTTGGTTTCCTGCGATTGAACTGACTTCCAGGGCGCGTGATCGAGGTCTCCGGCGCCGTGACCGTCTGTTGCCCTCCACGGGCTGGACCCAACCCCGACCCGGCGACAATCGTTCCCGATGTATGCCCTCTTCGACGATGCCGGCCGCTTCCACGCCGGGCGCGTGCTGTCCGATGCCGAAAGCTCCGTGCAGGTGGAGCTGGAGTCGGGCAAGCGCGTCAAGGTGAAGGCCGCCAACGTGATGCTGCGCTTCGACAAGCCCGCGCCGGCGGAGCTGATGGCGCGCGCGCAGGCGCTGGCCGGCGAGATCGACCTCGACCTCGCCTGGGAATTCGCGCCCGAAAGCGACTTCGGCTTCGCCGACCTGGCGCGCGACTACTTCGAGCCCGGCGCCGGGCCCGAGAAGCAGGCGGCGGCGCTGTTCCGGCTGTTCGAGGCGCCGCACTACTTCCGCCGCGTCGGCAAGGGGCAGTTCAAGAAAGCGCCCGAGGAAACGGTGAAGGCGGCGCTGGCCGCCATCGAGCGCAAGAAGAAGGTGGCCGAGCAGATCGAGGCCTGGGCGGCGGACATCGCCGAAGGCCGCTGCCCCCAGCCCGTGCGCGAGCAGCTCTACCGCATCCTCTTCAAGCCCGACAAGAACGCTCCGGAGTACCGTGCCGTGGTCGAGGCGGCCAAGCGCGCGCGCCGCGCGCCGCTGGACCTGCTCAAGGTGGCGGGCGCCATCGACAGCCCCTACCAGTTCCACTGGCGGCGTTTCCTGTTCGAGGTGTTCCCGCGCGGCACGGCCTTCCCTCCGCGGCTGGAAGCCGCCCGCATCAAGGACGACTTGCCACTGGCCGCCGGCGTGCAGGCGTTTTCCATCGACGACTCGGCCACCACCGAGATCGACGATGCGCTGTCGTTGCGCGGCCTGGGCACCGGCACGGTGACGCTGGGCATCCACATCGCGGCGCCCGGCCTCGCCATCACGCCCGACTCGACGCTCGACAAGCTGGTGCGCGAGCGCCTTTCCACCGTCTACATGCCGGGCTGGAAGATCACGATGCTGCCCGCCGAGGTGGTGGAGGCCTACACGCTGACTGAGGGACGCGATTGCCCGGCCGTGAGCCTGTACGCCACCTTCGACGAGGACACGCTCGAGCTGCGCGGCACCGAAACGAAGCTCGAACGCGTACCGATCGTGGCCAACCTGCGCCACGACCGGCTCGATGCGGTCATCACCGAAGAGGCACTCGAGCAGGTGGCCACGGGCGCCCTGGCGCCCGACTCGGCCGGCTTCCCGTTCGCCGCCGAACTGGCCTTCGCCCACCGCCTCGCCAAAGCGCTCAAGGCTCAGCGAGAAGTCGTGCGCGGCAAGCCGGAGAACTTCAACCGACCCGACTACAGTTTCAAGCTCGAGCGCGAAGCAGCGGCGTCGGACGGCGCATCACCACTGGCGGACGAGCCGACCGGCAGCGAGCGCGTCACCATCACGCCGCGCCGCCGCGGCGCGCCGCTCGACCTCGTGGTGGCCGAGGCGATGATCCTCGCCAA
>JALHOU010000235.1 GCA_022842825.1 Rubrivivax sp. | reverse complement strand
GAGGTGCGGCCGGCGTGGTCAGGCCAGCGGCCGCCGCTGCAGTCTGCGCCGCGGCCCGCACGGCGGCGGGTGCGCCGGCATCAGGCACGTCGGCCGCCGCGGCAACGAGCGCCTGCTGCGGCGTCAGCATGCCGCCGGGCACGGTCTGCGGACAAGGTGGCATGTCCAGCGCACGCAGGCTCTGCAGTGCCGCCGTTTGACCCAGACGCTGCGCATCCACCCGCAGCACTTCGCGCCGCTGCGTCCACTCCTGCCGGAACAGCTCGCAGGCCTGCACGGCTTCGATGGCCTCGCGGCAGGGGCCGTCGCGATCCGCGCCCGGGCGCGCCGCGCCGCAGGCTTCGAGCTTGATCTCGGCCTGCCGGTGCGCGTCGGCGGGCACGCGGGCGCGCTCCTGCTGCTCCACGAGCCGGCGCATCGCTGCCTGGAACTGCGCCGTGCGCGTCGGCCCGGCCGCCGTCTCGCCCGAAGCATCTTCGAGGCTGAGGAAGTTGCGACAGAGCGCGCGGTTGAAGTCGGTCGTGCAACTGGCCAGCCCGGTGGCGGGCACGCCGGCTTCGACGAGGGTGCGGCGCAACACGCTGTCGTCGACCCGGCTGCCGTTGTTGGCCAGCAGCTGCAGGAAGGTCTGCAGCGCCGGGCAGCTGTCGACGATGCGCAGCACGGCCTGGCATCCGCCGTGCGCCTCGCAAAGCCTGAGCCGCGCCGCCGCGGCCTCGGGCAGTTCGGCGCGGCACTGCGCCATCGACGTCTGCGCGAGCGCGGGCGCCGGCGCGGCCAGGGCGCCCGCCAGGGGCAGCAGCGAGAGGACGAGACGCGCCGCGCGCCACCGCCACCCTTCGCCCCACCGCGCCTGCCGTGCGCGGCGCAAGTCCTCCGTGTCCCGCATGTAGTGCATGTACTGCATGTCTCGCATGTACCGACTTGCCCCGAACCCCGAGTCCGTTCGCGCCAATTGTCGCCTCCGAGCCAACCTGGGCCGGATCCTGGCAGCCCCGCCGGAGCCAGGGAATGCGCGCGATCAACAAGGGACCGTGGCGGAGCGGGCGTCGGTCGGCCGAGGAGAGGGCGCCCGAGCTCCGTGCGGCTTCAGCGACCGACGGCGAGCGGGACCCACCAGCCGTTGCCGGCCAGCACGTGGTAGCGGCCGCCGGCATCCACGTGGTACGTCTGCCCCTGGTACCGGTGGGTGCTGTTGGCCGCCCAGGTGTGCGGCAGCTGCAGGCCCTGGCCGCTGGGCAGCACGTAGTTGCTCTGGCCCATCAGCTGTCGGCCGGCCTCCTGCTGACGGGCATGGTAGCCCTCGCGTTGCTGCTGCTGCGCCAGGGCGCGCTGCGCCTCGGCCTGGCGCACGCCCTGCCAGGCGGCCGCCTCGCGTTGCTGGATGGCGCCTTCGTTGGCGCGCATGTGCGCCGTGCCCTGCGACGAGAAGCCGTTGGTGTAGACGTGGTAGTAGGTGTAGGTGGGGTAGTCCATGGCCGGCCGGCCGCCGCTTTGCTGCACGTAGCGGCTGTACGCGGCCTGCACGGCCGGGTCCTGCATGCGCACCGCGACGATGCGCTGCACCTGGTTCTGCGCCTGGTTCACCACCGCGTTCTGGCGCGCCAGTGCCTGGCGGATGAGCAGGTCGTAGTCCTGCGCTGCTGCGGGCCACGCGGCGAGCGCGAGGGCGGCGGCCAACGCGGTCCGGCCGGCGCCGTGGCGCAGGGCTTGGGCGAAGCGCGCGCCCAGCGAGGCCATGGTGGATCGGGTGGATCGCGTCGACCGGGTCGATCGTGTCGATGGGGCGGGGGGGTGGGCAGTTTGGTTCATCCGTGTCTCCGAGGAAAGGCGTGGGTCGGTGTCGCCATCTTCGGAGCCCGGCATTAGGCAAGCGCTAGCGGTGGCCGGTAGACCTTGGTATCCACGGCGCCGCGGCGGCGCGAAAGGCGGCCACGGGCCAAGGCGCTGGGCGCGCTGCCCCCGGTCTTGCCGGTCGGCCCCGGCCAGCCTGGCCCGACTTCCCGATGATTCGGGGCGCGCTGGCCGGCGACTCAGGCCGCGTTGCGCGCGCCTTGCAGCAGACGGCGGGTGGCGGCAGCGGCATCGCGTGCCGCCGACGCATGCGCGGTGGCGTCGGCGGCGTCAAAGCCGGCGTACAGGATGGCGCGCGAGGAGCTCACGATCACCGGCGCGCCGGGCCGCCAGGCCGCGCGCACGGTGGCCTCGGCATCCCCGCCCTGCGCCCCGATGCCCGGAATGAGCAGCGGCAGCGTGGGCGCCAGCTCACGCACGCGCGCCAGCTCGCGCGGGTAGGTGGCGCCGACGACCAGGCCGAGCTGGCCGCCGCGGTTCCACTCGCCGGCGGCGAGCCGCGCGATGCGCTCGTAGAGCAGCTCGCCGCCCGGGACGTCGGTCACCAGGCGCTGTGCCTGCAGGTCACTGCCGCCGGGATTGGAGGTGCGGCACAGCACGATGAGGCCGCGCCCCGAATAACGCATGTACGGCTCGAGGCTGTCCAGGCCCATGAAGGGCGACAAGGTCAGCGCATCGGTGCCGTAACGCTCGAAGGCCTCGCGCGCATAGTTCTCGGCCGTAGAGCCGACATCGCCGCGCTTGGCGTCGAGGATGACCGGCACCTCGGGCGCCACCTCGCGGATGTGGGCAATGAGGCGCTCCAGCTGCTCCTCGGCGCGGTGGGCGGCGAAGTGCGCGATCTGCGGCTTGAAGGCGAGCACGAGGTCGCGCGTGGCGTCGACGATGCCGGCGCAGAAGTCGAAGATGCGCCGCGCGTCGCCGCGCCAGGCGCCGGGAAAGCGCGTCGGCTCGGGGTCCAGGCCCACGCACAGGAGCGATTGCGCGCGCGCCTCGGCCGCCGCGAGCTGGGCCGTGAAGGGCGGGCGCGTCATCGCGCCGCGGCCTTCTTCGCCAGGGCGGCGGCGAGGCCCGTGTAGCGGGCGGGCGTCATCGCCTTCAGGCGCCGCCGTTCGGCCGCGGGCAACTCGGCGAGCGAGTCGATGAACTCGTGCATCGCCGCCAGCGTGATGGCGCGCCCGCGCGTGAACTCCTTCAACCGCTCGTAGGGGTTGGCCAGGCCGTGGCGGCGCATGACGGTCTGCACCGCCTCGCCCAGCACCTCGGGCGCGGCATCGAGATCGGCGGCGAGCGCCTCGTGGTGCACCTCGAGCTTGCCCATGCCGGTGACGAGGCTGCCGTGCGCCAGCACCGTGTAGCCGAGCGCCACGCCCATGTTGCGCAGCACGGTGCTGTCGGTGAGGTCGCGCTGCCAGCGGCTCAAGGGCAGCTTCTGGCTCATGTGCGCGAGCAAGGCGTTGGCCAGGCCGTAGTTGCCCTCGGCGTTCTCGAAGTCGATCGGGTTCACCTTGTGCGGCATCGTGCTCGAGCCCACCTCGCCGGCCTTCAGCCGCTGCTTGAAGTAGCCGAGCGAGACATAGCCCCAGACGTCGCGGCACCAGTCGATGCAGATGGTGTTGGCGCGCACGACGGCGTCGAAGAGCTCGGCGATGCCGTCGTGCGGCTCGATCTGCGTCGTGCAGGCGTTGTAGGCGAGGCCCAGGCGCTGCTCGACGACGGTGCGCGAGAAGCGCTCCCAGTCGAAATCCGGCCAGGCGGCGAGGTGCGCGTTGTAGTTGCCCACCGCGCCGTTCATCTTGGCCGGCAGCGGCACGGCGGCGATGCGCGCGCGCGCCGTGGCCAGGCGCGCCAGCACGTTGGCCGCCTCCTTGCCCACGGTGGTGGGGCTGGCGGTCTGGCCGTGCGTGCGCGCCAGCATCGGCGTGGCGGCCTCGGCGGTGGCGAGCGTGCGCAGCGACTCGATGATGCCGTCCAGCGCTGGCAGCAGCACGTCCTTGCGCGCCGCATCGAGCATGAGCGCGTGGCTGGCGTTGTTGATGTCCTCGCTCGTGCAGGCGAAGTGCACGAATTCGGCCGCGCGCTCGAGCCCGCCGTGGCCCTTGAAGCGGCCCTTCATCCAGTACTCGACGGCCTTCACGTCGTGGTTGGTGGTGCGCTCGATCTCCTTGATGGCCGCCGCGTCGGCCTCGGAGAAGCGGTGCACGAGCGAGCGCAGCAGGCCGCGGTCGGCCTCGGCGAGCGGTTTGAACTCGGCGAAGCCGGCGTCCGAGAGTGCGATGAACCACTCCACCTCGACCTGCACGCGGCGGTGCATGAGACCGTATTCGCTGAGCAGCGGGCGCAGCGGTGTCAGGCGGGCGGCATAGCGACCGTCCAGTGGTGACAGGGAGGTGAGGGCGGTCGGCGGTGCCGAGGCGGGAGACTTGGGTTGCGACACGGCGCCGATTATCCGCGCCCGGCTTCGCGCGAAGGCACCGGCACGGCCGGGCGCCGATCCGTGCCCGGGCCTGCGACCCGGCCCGCGGGGCCGCTATGCTGCCGGGCATGACGCACGAGATCCGCGCCCTCACCTTCGACATCTTCGGCACCGTTGTCGACTGGTACGGCAGCATCGCCGCCGAGGTGGCGCGCCTGGGCCTGCGCACCGAAGGCGGCCGCTTTGCGCTCGACTGGCGGGCCGGCTACCAGCCGGCGATGCAGGAGGTGCGTTCGGGGGCGCTGCCCTGGACCCACATCGACGGCCTGCACCGGCGCATCCTCGATCGCGTGCTCGCCGCGCACGGCATCGCGCTGCCCGAGGCCGAGGTGGCGGCGCTCAACCGGGTGTGGCACCGGCTCGACCCCTGGCCTGACAGCGCTGCCGGCCTGGCGCGGCTGAAGCCCCGTTACGCGCTGGCGACACTCTCGAACGGCAATGTGTCGTTGCTCGTCGACCTCGTCCGGCACGGCCGCCTGCCTTTCGACACGGTGCTCTCGGCCGAGCTCTTCAACCACTACAAGCCCGACCCCGAGGTCTACCTCGGTGCGGCGCGCCTGCTCGACCTCGCGCCCGCGCAGGTGATGATGGTCGCCGCCCATCCGAGCGACCTGCGCGCCGCCGCCGCCTGCGGCCTGCGCACGGCCTATGTGAAGCGCCCGAACGAAAAGGGTCCCGGAGGCGCGCTCGAGCCAAGCCGTGCGGGCGAGTTCGATTTCACCGCCGACGACTTCGTCGATCTGGCGCGGCAGCTGGGCTGCTGAAGCGCCGACGCGCGTGAGCGCGTCCACATCGCCACCGCTCCTCACCCCTTCCGACCCCGGAGATCTCCATGACCCGCACCCATCGCATTGCTGCCATCCCAGGCGACGGCATCGGCAAGGAAGTGATGCCCGAGGCGCTGCGCACGCTCGCGGCGGCCGAGCGACGCTTCGGCTTCCGGCTCGACGTGCAGCCCGTCGAGTGGGCCAGCTGCGACTACCACGCCGCGCATGGGCAGATGATGCCGGACGACTGGAAGGCGCAACTCGCAGGGGCCGAGGCCATCCTCTTCGGTGCCGTCGGCTGGCCGGCCACGGTGCCCGACCACGTGTCGCTGTGGGGCAGCCTGCTCAAGTTCCGGCGCGAGTTCGACCAGTACATCAACCTGCGCCCGGCGCGCCTGTTCAAGGGCGTGCCCTGCCCGTTGGTCGACGCGAAGGGCCGGCCGCGCCAGCCCGGCGAGATCGACTTCCTCATCGTGCGCGAGAACACCGAAGGCGAGTACACCAACCTCGGCGGCACGATGTACGCGGGCACCGAGCGCGAGATCGTCATCCAGGAGTCGGTGTTCTCGCGCTTCGGCACCGACCGCGTGCTGAAGTTCGCCTTCGACCTCGCCGCCGCGCGCCCTCGCAGGAAGCTCACCGTGGCCACCAAGAGCAACGGCATCGCCATCAGCATGCCCTGGTGGGACTCGCGCGCCGACGCCATGCACAGCGCCTACCCGCAGGTGGCGGTGGAGAAGCACCACATCGACATCCTCACCGCGCGCTTCGTGCTGCAGCCCGACCGCTTCGACGTGGTGGTGGCGAGCAACCTCTTCGGCGACATCCTGTCCGACCTCGGCCCGGCCTGCACGGGCACCATCGGCATCGCGCCCTCGGCCAACCTGAACCCGGAGCGCAAGTTCCCCTCGCTCTTCGAGCCGGTGCACGGCTCGGCGCCCGACATCTACGGGCAGAACATCGCCAACCCGGTGGCCATGATTTGGTCGGCGGCGATGATGCTCGACTTCCTCGGCGAGCGCGCCGCGCACGATGCCATCGTCAAGGCCATCGAGGGCGTGCTCGCCCAGGGGCCCGGCGGCCCGGTCACGCGCGACCTTGGCGGCCAGGCGAGCACCACGCAGATGGGCGAGGCCATCGCGCGCGCAGTGGGTGTCGTCAACTGAAGAAGAACGCCCACAGCCCGACGATGCCCAGCGCCAAGCCGAGCACGATGCCGTAGAGCGCCGCCACGAGCATCGCGCGCCAGACCGTGCCGAACCAGCAGGCGCCGAACACGCGCCGCGCCGCGACGAGGGCGTAGACCGGCATCGCGAAGAAGGCGAGCCCGGCGCCCGGCACGGGCAGCAGCGTGAGCGCGAGCGCCGCGAACCAGAAGCTGTGCACGTGCAGCGCATGCACGAGGTGCTCGGTGTAGCGCAGGCCGCGGCGGAAGTGGGTGAGCTGCGTGAGCAGCGCGAAGATCGGCACGAGCAGGAACATCGCCGTGCCCCAGCGGCTCATGAAGCGCTCCGGCCACAGCGCGATCTCGCGTTGCAGGCCCCGCGGGTCGAGGTCGAGCCGGGCGCGGAAGCGGTCGCACATCCACTCGGGCAGGCCTTCGCAGAAGAACTTGCCGTCCTTGAGGCCGGCGCCCCGGCCCTCGCCAAATTCGAGGACGACGACGCTCGCCTTGCGCTCGGGGCCGGCCAGGCCCGTGAGCTCCTCGTCGCCGATCTTCAGGTTGAACGATGGCGAGGCCACGCGCAGCAGCAGCAGCACGAGCAGGCTGATGGTCAGGTACAGGCGCAGCGGCAGCACGTAGTGCTTGCGCCGGCCGGCGAGGTAGCGGCGCGTCAGCTCGCCGGGCTTGAACAGCAGCAGGCCGAGCGTGCGCCACAGCGCGCCCTCGGTGGAGAAGTAGGCGCCGCCGAACTGCTGGATGAACTCGCCCACCGTGGGCGGCTTGATGTTCGTCTCCTGCCCGCAGGCACCGCAGAACCGCGGCCGCGGGTCGGGCAGCGACGCGGCGCAGTTAAGGCAGTTCGGACCCATGGCGCCACGGTAGCGCAAAGCGCCGCCGCCGTTGGCCGGCCGGTGCCCAGCGACGGGACGGTGGCGGCGCCTGCCTGCTTGGCAGCCCAGGCCCGTTTCGCCCGGCGCCCGTCAGTTGCAGGCCGCGACAGCGGTCGTGCCCGAGACCGGGGTCAGCGCCTCGGGGCCGGCAAGCGCGCGGCCCAGGGAGTCCACCAGCGTGATGCTGAGCCCGGCGCTCACGCGCGCCACCTGCAGTGAAGCGAGTTGCACGCGGCTGCCGCCTTCGATGACGTTGCCGTAGTAGCGCGGCGGCTGCGACCCCGCCTGCGCGAAGCTGCCGATGAACACGATGTCGAGGCAGCGCAGGCGCAGCTGCGCCTCCTGGCCATCGAGCTCGAGCAGCGTGCGGCTGGCGGGCGTGGCCTCGGCGAAGAAGCGCGCGCCGGCGCTGGGCTGGGGCGCCGCGCCGACGCTCGGGGCCGCGCAAGCGAGCAGGTCGGCGAACGGCGCCTCGCACACCGGCACCGCGC
>JALHOU010000234.1:3819-7675 GCA_022842825.1 Rubrivivax sp. | reverse complement strand
TCGCGGTCGCCGACGTGGTTGCCGATCTGCACGCCGATGCAGCCCGCGGCCATCGCGTGGCTGGCCTCGGCGCAGGCGAGCTCGAGCGACTGCAGCGGCACCTGGGCCAGCGCCTTCAGCCGCGTCGGCGCGTGGGCGCAATAGGCGAGCACGTGTTCGTTCATGCGGCGTGCCCAGTCGGCGGCGCGGGCGTGCGGCCAGCCATAGCCGAACATCACCGGCGTGGCGCACACCACCTGCAGCGCGATGCCCTGTGCGTCGAGCATCTCGACGCGCCGCGCCGGATCCCACAGTTGCGCCTGCACGGGGCGGAAGCGCTGGTCGCCGAGCATGAGGTGGCCGCTCTCGCCATCGGCGTGCACGTCGAGCCAAGGTGCGCGCTCGACGTCGACCGCGTGGGCCTCGGCGCGCGAGATGCGCGGGAAGCAATGGGCGTGCATGTCGATCATGCGGCCCTTCTGGCCCGCAAGGTCATGACGGCCTTCGCGGGACGGGCCGGCGGCCACGAGCGTCATGCCGACGCCCCGTCGAGCAGCCCGGACGACGCCAGCATCGCATGCCAAGCCTTGTGTTCGCGGCCCGGGTGCACCGTGCCGCACTGCGGGCAGGTGCGCGCCGCCTCGTCGCTGGCATAGAAGCGCTGGTAGGCGGCCGGCAGGTCGGCCACGATGTCGGCCAGCTGCAGCTCGGCGCGCGTGACGAGCGTGCCGCAGCGCGCGCAATGCCACTGGAAGGCGTCGACCAGCCCCTGCGGGCGCTGGCGCTCGATGACGAGGCAGCGGCTGTCGGGCTCGGGCCGCTGCGGCGAGTGCAGCATGTGCGGCGGCATCAGGAAGATGTCGCCCTCGCGCAGGTTCACGCGCTCGTAGCGTCCGCGGTCCCACACGAGCAGGTAGGCGTTGCCCTTGAACTGCCAGAAGAACTCTTCCAGCGGGTCGTCGTGGAAGTCGCTGCGCTGGTTGGGGCCGCCGACCACGGTGACCATGAAGTCGGCGTCGGCCCAGATCTGCCGGTTGCCCACCGGCGGCTTGAGCAGGTGCGCGTTGTCGTCGAGCCAGCGCTGGAAATTGAAGGGGCGGCCGTGGCGGAAGTCGGGCATGGCGGTGGGTGGGTCCTCAGGCGGGCTCGGGCTTGTAGGCGACGGCCTTGATCTCGATGCGAAGGTGCGGGTGCGGCAGCTGGTGCACGGCCACCGTCGTGCGCGCGGGGCCGGTGTCGACGCTGAAGTACTCGGCGTAGGTGGCGTTGTAGGCGGCGAAGTCGCCCATGTCGACGAGGTAGGTGCATAGCTCCACGACGTCGCCGAGGCCGGCGCCGGCGCCGGCGAGGATGTCGCGGATGTTCTCGATCACGGCGCGCGTCTGCTCGCGGATGTCGAAGTGCACGGTGCCCATCGCGTCGGCCGTGGCGCCGGCGATGGAGTTGTCGGCGCGCCGCGAGCTGGTGCCCGAGACGAAGAGGAAGGGGCCGGCGCGCCGGAGGTGCGGGTAGGCGCCGCGCGGCCGCGCCTTGCCGGGCAGCACCACGGTGGCAGGGGCACTCATGGAAGGATCCTTGGCGTGCTCATCGGCGGAACTCCGGGATATCGGGGACGCTGCCCCACATGCAGAAACTCTGCGGGATGGCCGGGAACTGGCGCGGCCGGTAGCTCGCCTCGTCCTCGGGCGCGATGAGGCGCACGCCGGTCGAGTACTCGTAGACCATGCCGTCCGGCCCCTCGAAGTAGAGGAAGACGGCGCCCGAGGTCGGGTGGCGGCCGGGTCCGAAGACGATGCGCACGTTCTTCTCGCGCAGCTGGTACCAGGCGCGCAGGACGTCGTCGACGCTCGCCACCTGGTGGTTGACGTGCTGGATGCCGGCGCGCGTGGTGGGGAAGAGCGCCACGCGATGGTGCACGGGGTCGAAACGCAGCAGCGCCGCCTCGCCGATGCGGTCGGAGACGCGCGCACCGAGCAGCTCGGTCCAGAAGCGCTCATCGCGCGGTGCCGAGGTGGAGCACAGGCCGACGTGGCTGAAGCCGGTGAGCCCGGCATCGCGGCTGGGGAAGAAGCGCCGGCCGCTGTGGTGCGGCCGCACCACGGCCTCGACGACGTTGCCGGTGGGGTCGGCAAAGCGGATGAAGGCGCCGACGCGGCGCATTTCGCACTCGGCCGCGCTGCCTTCGTGCACCTTGACGCCGGCGTCGGACAAGGCCAGGCCGGCCGCCTGCATCGCTGCGCCGTCGGCCAGCTCGAAGGCCACCGTGTGGTCGCGCGGGTCGCCCTCGAAGTAGACGAGGGTGTGGTCGCGGTCGTCGCTGCGGTAGTAGCGTGCGCCGTTCTCCTCGCGCGCGAACTCGAGCCCCACCACCTCGCGCGCAAATCGGTCGGCGGCGCCGAGGTCGCGCGTGCCCAGGCGCACGTAGCGGATGTCGCAGAAGGAGGTCATCGTGGTGGGGCGAGGGTCAGGGCAGGCGCCGCGTGGGCGGCACGCCGGGGTCGATGTCGATGTCCGGCGAGCCGGGCGCCGGCGGGATGCCGGCGAGCGGCGAATCATGCACCGGCGGCGCCGGGGCGTGCGCCGGTGCCGTGGCCACGGGGGCAGCTTCGGCCCGGCGGTGTACCGCCGTGCGCATGAGCGTTGTCGGGTCGACCGTGAGGTCCAGGTTGTCCGGCGAGGCGACGCGCTTGACTTCCTTGAGGCCCGACTGCACGAGGCTGAAGATGACCACGTAGGCGAGGAATCCCAGCAGCACGTACTTCAGCATCAGCGGCAGCTGGAAGGAGGTGTTCCAGACGAAGTGCAGCGCCACCGGCACCGCGAACAGCACCAGGAACCGGCGGTGCGTGAGGGCGTGGATCAGCGACTCGCCGCCGGTGCGCACGCGCCACACGGCGCAGGCCGCGATGGCCGTCCAGGCGATGTGCGCGAAGGGCGAAAGCAGCCCCCGGATGGTGATGTTCGTGAGCATGTCGTCGGCGCTCTTCAGGCCGATGCGCAGCGCGTAGCCGGCCGATTCGAAGGCCGCGAATCCGGCCCCGACGGCGGCGCCGAAGAGCAGCCCGTTCAGCGCAAACGAGTAGCGGTTCTGCTGCGCGAAGCGGGCCAGCACCAGCAGCGCGGCGAGCTTGCCCACCTCCTCGACGATGGCCGCCGCCGGCGGCCCGAGCCAGCTGCTCAGGTTGGTGAGGCGGAAGAGGAAGAGCGAGATCAGGATCGACACCACCCCACCCAGCACCACGAGCTGCAGCACGCGCAGCACCGACACGTTGCGCGGCGTGTTCAGCTCGAAGAACAGGATCAGCGTTGCCATGGGCACCGCGAACGAACCGACGATGATGAGTGCCGGCACGACGTTGATGTTGCCGAACTCCTTCCAGGTCAGCAGCAGCACGCCGTAGACGACGAGCGCGAAGACCAGCGTGCGCAGGAAGAGCCAGGGCCGCGGCCACTGCGCCATCTCGACGATGAGCGGCGGCGTGGTGTCGGGGGTGCCCACGCCGAGATAGCGCTCCATCTCGTCGGGCTGGCGATGGCGCAGGGTCTCCGAAAACAGCGCGCGGATGCTGAAGCCCTCGAGCCGCTCCAGGCCCACTGTGTCGGTGATGCGGTTGGCGATGGCCTGCATGGCCGAACCGCCCAGGCCCGCGCTGCCTTGAGGGGCGACACCACTTGCGCCGGCCAGGCGGGTGCCGCAGCGGCCGCAGAACGCTGCATCGCCGGCCGGCACGGGCGCGCCGCAGGCCGAGCAATATCTGGGTCGATCCGACACGCTGGCCCCCTCGCATCCATCCGGGTCGATGCGGGCCTGACCGGCCCGCCGCTGCATGATGCAGCGAGGGTCCATGGCCTGCAACCGCCGTGATCGGTGGCGACG